>VXRG01000045.1:18689-40195 GCA_009838625.1 Caldilineaceae bacterium SB0664_bin_27 | reverse complement strand
GTCTTACGAAGTTCTCCGCGCCCCTCCGCGTCCTCCGCGGACAAAAAAAGGTGTTTTTCTCGGCCCTTTATGGAGCCCCTGACTAACTTCGGCAACACTGGCAGACCAGTTGAGCTCCGGCTGTTTTTGGGGAAAACACGCCAAAAACGTGCCAAATTGTGCCAAATCGTGCCAAAATCCTTCAGAACGCCCAGCCACTCCACTACTGACCACTGCAGTTCCGATCACCCCTTGAAGACCTGAAAATACCTGCCCAAACATGACAACTTCCTTCAGCGAATTTACCGTCGAGCCGTTGAGAAAAACCGGGGGTCCCCCCAAGAAAGGCGATATATGGTGTCAAAATGGTGTCAAAGTGCGTCAAAATCACTAGCTGTTCTCTAAACTGAGTCGTTGAACGAAACGGGGGAGTCTCCCCAAGAGACCTGAAAAAACCTGGAAAAGTCCTTCAGCGCCCCCTCCCTCCACGCGCCGCACCACACCACTCGCTCCTCACTCCTCTTCACTCACTTCTCGCCCCTCTCCACTCACTCCTCGCCTGCAACACTTGCCACTTCTTTACCCCTCCTTCATAATTTCTGAACAATTATGCGCGATAATACCTTCCAGAACAGAGTTGAACATCAACGAAGGCTCGGACCAGGTGGCGGCCCGCAGAAAATTGCCTCTTTTGCTTGCTGAGCGAAAGTAATGGGAGTACGAACTCTGTGTCGCAGACAATTCTCGTAGTAGACGACGAAGCCAAGCTGCGCGATATGGCGCGCTTGTACCTGGAGCGCGAAGGGTACCGCGTGGTTGAGGCCGCCCACGGACGCGAGGCACTGTATGTGGCGCGTTTCGAGAAACCGGACCTGGTTCTCCTCGACCTGATGATGCCGGTAATGGGAGGGCTCGATTTTATCCGCCGATTCACCCAGGAGTCTGACGCGCCAATCATTATTCTTACAGCCAAAGTGGAGGAAAGTGAAAAGGTCGTCGGCCTGGAGTTGGGTGCTGACGACTACGTTACAAAACCATTCGGCGTTCAGGAGCTTGTCGCAAGAGTCCGCGCAGTCCTCAGAAGGACCGGAAAGCAGAGCCGCCAACCTGAAATCCTTCGCTCAGGGGAACTCTCTCTCGACCGTACAGGGCGAACCGTAACTGTAGGCGAAAGCCCGGTTTCTCTCACTCCCTCTGAATTCGATCTCTTGGAAACTTTCATGCTGTCTCCGGGTCGGGCCTTTTCCCGCCTCGATCTGTTGGAATCCGTCAGCGGCGACGCTTACGAGGGCTACGAACGCTCGATCGATGTGCATATCCGCAATCTGCGCACGAAAATCGAGCCTGTGCCGAGCGAACCGCGCTATGTTCAGACAGTCTACGGAATGGGCTACCGCTTCGCCAACGAATCGAAATAGATTATGCGATCCCTGGCCTTAAAACTCACTCTGGCATTCCTCGCTGTAGGAATTTCAGGCGCGCTGCTTGTCGCTGCCGTCAGCGGGCTGAATACTCGCCAGGAGTTCAGCCGTTTTGTCACTCAGCGAAGAGGAAACCCCCTTCTTGCCGACCTGATGCTGGGCCATTACACGAAGAACAGCGGCTGGGAGGGTATCCAGAATAGGCTTGACAACGAACCCTTTCTCGACATCGTGCGCCAGCGTATCGTTCTAGTGGACGGAGAACAGAATGTCGTCTACTCTCATTTGCCAGAGTACCGCGGCCTTGATATAACCGAACTGAACTTGGAAGGCGGCATTCCAATTGAAAAAGACGGCCTCCGTGTTGGGACAATCTATGACGTAAACCGTTTCGCTTCCGGAGGGAGATTGCCCCGACTGTCTCCGGAAAGCTTCTTCTTGCGCAACGTGAATCAGGCTACCGGAGTTGCAGCCCTGATCGCTGCGCTTCTGGCCCTGTTGCTGGGAATCCTTCTCTCGCGCGAACTTACCCGTCCCCTGCGCGAGTTGACCTCCGCCACCGAAGAGATGTCTACCGGCCACTTGGGGGCGCAGGTCAACGTCTATTCCCAGGATGAGATAGGCAAACTGGCCTCATCCTTTAATCAGATGAGCAGCGAATTGGCTGAGGCTTCTCGTTACCGCCAACAGATGACCGCCGACATCGCTCACGACCTGCGCACTCCTTTGACCGTACTGCGCGGCTACACCGAGGGACTTAGCGATGGCTCCATTCAAGGCCGGCAAGAGCTGTATGAGCTTCTTCACCAGGAGGTTGCCCATTTGCAACGTCTGGTCGAAGATCTGCGCACTCTTTCCCTGGCCGACGCCGGTGAACTCCCGCTCTCGATGCGCGCGGTCGATCCCAAGGCTCTGCTGGAGCGCACAGGGTTGGCACACGTCATGCAAGCCAACCAAAGGGACGTCGATCTTCGCGTGGAGGCGCCCGAACTCCTGCCATCCGTCGCTGTTGACCTGGAGCGAATGACGCAGGTACTCAACAATCTGGTAACCAACGCGCTGCGATACACCTACGAGGGAAAGATAACTCTTAGCGCTGCGTCTCAAGACGGTTTCGTCACGCTCCAGGTGGCCGATACCGGCACCGGCATCGCAGGCGACGATCTCCAGCACATTTTTGATCGCTTTTACAGAGCGGATAGTTCTCGCAGCAGGGACGGATTCGCCCAATCAGGGCTGGGTCTTGCCATCGCGAAGGCAATCGTCGAAGCCCACGATGGTACGATCCATGCTGAATCAACCCCCGGGGAGGGCTCTCGATTTACGATTCAACTGCCGAAGTCCGCAAGCTGAAACAGGTTCGGGATACCTGATTCAAAGTATCTTACCGTTTCGCATGTGCGAATGTCCGATGTAAAATTCGGACTTGCCTCTTCCGTCTGCCCGGACATTCGGTCGGACTGCTCGGTGCTGTAAGGGAGAGAATACAAAGTGCATTCATGGTCTAAACTAGCCGTTGTCTTGGTGTCCTTGATTGCCCTCGCTGCCTGCGGACGGGGCGAAGAAACATCTGCGGCGGAGGTTTCGGAGTCGGCCGTAAACGCCTCACCTGCTGGCGAAGCCCAAAGTGCAGATCAGGACCAAACGTCCGCGTTGCCGCGCGACTACGAGGGCGCCCTGCCGCCGACAAATCAACTCATCCTGGGAATCTTTGAGTTGGAAGGCACAGGGTTTGCCGTCACGGGCGCCCAGGCGGCCTCGGTGCTTCCTCTCTGGCAGGCCCTCCAAAGCGGTACCATTCAAAACCCGACAGAGCGCGCCGCTATTCTGCGCCAGCTTGAGGGGACGCTGACCGAAGCCCAGATCCAGGCCATAGGCGACCTGCAGCTGACTTTCGCCGACCTGAACGAGTGGGCCCGGAACAATGGGATCGAAATGCCGCAGTTCGGACAGGACGGCCAAGGCGGACGAGGTGGCCAGGGTGGCCAGGGTGGGCAAGGCGGACAGGGAGGACAAGGTGTTCAAGGAGGCCAAGGAGGGCCCGGCGGTATCCTTGCCGACATGTCACAGGAAGAGCGCGCTGCATTCAGGCAGGAAATGCAAAGCCTGTCTCCCGAAGAGCGCCGCGAGCGACTTCAGGAAATGGGAGTTGAGATTCCGGAAGGGGGCTTCCAGGGTCAAGGTGGTCCTGGAGGGGGTGGACGGCTTGCCCTCCTGCTGGAGCCGCTGATTGAGCTTCTTGAGTCAAAGGCCGCATTATAGCCAAGTCGCTTCGGATCCCCTCTTGAATTCGTATGATGAGGGCTGCTCATGAAGACGATCCTTCTCAGTCTCTTGATACTGCTTGTATTTGGGACCGGTGCGTACTACGGCTACAGTACATATTTTGTGTCGGTAGAGCCGGAAGTCGTCGCACCTGAGTTGCAGACTGCCCAGGTCCGTCGCGGTGATCTCGTGCTGACAGCTGGGGGGATCGGCACTCTGTTTGCCGGCGAGGAGACCCAAGTCGGGTTTCGCAGCAGCGGCATCGTGAGCACTGTTGCCGCCCGGGTAGGTGACCAGGTCGACTCTGATCAGGTCCTGGCAACCCTGGCGTACGACTCCGCTCTGAACTCGCAGCTCATCTCTGCCCAGATCAACCTTCGCCTGGCCGAGATCACGCTGATTGAGCTGACCGGGGAAGTTGGTGGCGCCGATCTTGCTGCCGCACAATCCAGCCTGGCCGCGGCGCAGGCCGAATTTGATCGGCTTGTTGCCCCGCCCACTGCGGAGGAAGTTAATGCCGCACGTAGTGAACTGGTCAGCGCTCAGAGCGCGCTCAACGCACTGCTGGCTGGCCAATCTGAGGACACGATTACCAGCCTGCAGTCCGACCTGAAGTCAGCCGAAGTCGCGCTTGCCGAGGCCCAGTCCGCTTACGACAGGGTTGCATGGCGCAATGATGTCGGCAGAACCTCACAGGCAGCCGACCTCCAGGCTGCTACGCTCGCTTATGAAAAAGCTCTGGCCCAATACAATATCGGCGTCGCTGGCGCAGCTGAAGACCAGGTAGAATCGGCAAGAGCGCGCGTACTGCAAGCCCAAAACACCCTCAATCTTTTGCTTCAGGAAGCCGATGAACTGGATGTGGCCGCGGCGCGCGCCAAAGTGGAACAGAATCGCGCTCTGCTCGAAGACCTTTTGGACGGGCCCAGCGCCGAAGAGCTGGAGAGGGCCGAGTTGGCCGTTGAACAGGCGCGCTTGACAGCCGATGAGGTGCAACGCGAAGTCGCAGGGGGCACGATTCGCGCCCCGATCTCAGGGGTCGTTACCTCTATCTCCGTTCAGTCGGGTGACTCCGTCTCTATGGGCCCGATTATCGGGCTGGCAGATACCCAGACCGCACAGGTACGCTTCTGGATTGAAGAGCTGGACATTGCAGCGGCCGTGCCCGGCTTTCCCGTAAGCATCGTCTTCGAAGCTTTTCCTGAACACACATATACCGGTCAGATTACGCGGGTTGAGCCGGCCCTCGTCGAGGTCGACGGCGCCTCCGCAATTCAGGCCTGGGCCAGCATCGATATGACCCAACACTCGGCGCCCCTCCTGTTCGGAATGAACGCCGAGGTCGAGATCATCGCCGGTGAGACCCGGGGCGCCCTCCTTGTACCTGTCCAGGCCCTGCGAGAGATCAGCCCCGGGCAATTTGCGGTCTTTGTTGTTGGCCCAAATGAGGAACTTGAATTTCGATCCGTGCAGGTGGGTCTGAAAAACTTCGTAAGCGCAGAAGTTCTCTCAGGTCTTGAGGAAGGGGAAACCATCAGTACTGGCGATGCCCAGGTTGGCGGCAACTGATCGCCAAATGCATCGACTGCACCTTGGGCTACACTGAAACGCGTGCAACATGAGCGATCTCGTCATTGAAATCACCAGGATGACCAAGACCTACGGCGAGGGCGACATTGCAGTCCATGATTTGAAGGAACTGGACTTGCAGGTCGAACGCGGCGAGTTTGTCGCCATCATGGGTCCCTCCGGTTCAGGTAAGTCCACCTTGATGAACATCATCGGCTGCCTGGACCGCGCCACCAGCGGACTCTACATTCTCGACGGCGAAGACGTCAGCAGCCTGAATCGCGACCAGCTCGCCTCAGTCCGCAATCGCAAGATCGGTTTCGTTTTCCAATCGTACAACCTCTTGCCCCGCCTGAGCGCGCGCAAGAATGTAATGCTGCCGATGATGTACAACGGATTTCAGAACTGGAGCGAGGAGCAGCGCAGCGAGCGGGCCTCGGAGCTGTTGGACCTCGTCGGCTTGGGCGATCGCCTGCACCATCTGCCGACCGAGCTCTCAGGTGGACAGCAGCAGCGAGTTGCCATCGCCAGGGCGCTGATCAACGATCCGTCACTCCTATTGGCCGATGAGCCAACCGGTAACCTCGACACACTCTCCAGTACTGAAATCATGGGGATTTTCCATAGCCTGCACGAGCAGGGAGCCACTATCGTGATGGTTACTCACGAGCAGGAACGGGCGCACGAGGCGCAACGCGTTGTTAACGTTCTGGACGGGAGAATCGTCGCCCCTCGATCCCAGATCGATCGTCTGGTGGTCGCTTGAAAGCCATCAGAGGCGACGCCGGCCTGTCCGTCGATCTGTCTTCAGCCAGCATGTATCGCGCGAAGATTCAGGAGAGATTCTGCTCATGCTGCAAGAATCAGTCCGGCCGGCGCCCGTAGATAGCCAGACCCCGGAAGAGGCATCCTTTAAGGATCTGCACGGGATGACTCTGTCGAACTCCTTCAACGTTGCCTGGGAAGGGGTGATGTTGAACAAGCTACGTTCCTTTCTTACGACATTGGGAATCATAATCGGCGTCGCTGCTGTAATCATCATGCTGGCCGTCAGCGCCGGAGCAGAAGCCGAAATCGAGGACCAGATCAGCGGCCTGGGCGCGAATCTGATCATGGTAACCCCTTTTCGGAGCTTCGGCGGCGTGCGCGGCGCCGGTCGCGGATTCGGTGGGGGAGGCCCGGGCAGCATTACGACCTTTACCTACGAAGAGGTTCTATTCCTTTCCCAGAACCTCGACAATACTGCAGGTGTGTCTCTTGAACAGGGTACTACGCAGAACGTGAAAGGCGGCGTCTCAACGCTTACCGGTGTCTCCATCGTCGGTGTGACCGCAGACTTTCTGGAGGTGCGCGACTACGAAATCGGGCAGGGACGTTTCTTTACGCATGCCGAGAACGACGCCATCCAACGTGTCGCCGTTCTTGGTTCCGGAATCGCCGAAGACCTGTTCGACAACGCAAATCCTATTGGAGAACAGGTTCGCATTGGTTCGTCGCGCTTTACCGTCATTGGCGTAATGGCTGAACAGGGGGTCGTCGGTGCGACCGATAATGACGGCCGCATCTATATTCCCGCCTCGGTCGTTTTCAGGAAATTCGGAGGTTCCGGTTTCGGTGGCGATCGAGTACGAATGATCCTGGTCAAGGCAGAGAGCGGCGAAGTGATGGACAGCGTAATGGAGCAAATAACCTCTTTGCTGGCCGGGCGGCGTCAGATTGATCCCTCTGAGCCGAACTTTGGAGTGCGGACACAACAGGACATCGTCGACGCACGAGCCTCCACCACCGCAGCCTTCAGAAGCCTGCTGGCCTGGGTAGCCGCGGTATCGCTAGTCGTGGGCGGGATTGGTATCATGAACATCATGCTCGTCAGTGTGACCGAGCGAACCCGCGAAATCGGCCTGCGCCAGGCCCTTGGCGCACGCCCCCGAGACGTTCAACGGCAGTTCCTGCTTGAGGCCGTGATGCTGAGCCTGGTTGGCGGGCTGGCCGGTCTCTTCATTGGCGTTGCTGGCTCAGTCGCCTTTGGCGCGCTGGGCGGAATGCGAACTGAGCTCGTGCCCTTGTCTCTCCCGCTCGCTTTTGGCGCATCCGCCGCCGTCGGCATCTTCTTTGGCTACTATCCCGCCACGCAAGCAGCCCATCTGGACCCCATCGAGGCTCTCCGTCGGGAGTAGCGCTACTCATCCTCCAGGCCCTTAAGGAGAGGCTCTCTTCATCGGAGAAGCCCCTGCCAGAGTTTCCCCCACCCTTCTGTTCAGGTATACTGCCTGAGCAACTGTTCCCGACCCTTCAGACTCCAAGGACCTGAACATTGGACCAACGCAAAGTCGGACTGATCGCGGTCATTTGGCTCGCCATCGTCCTTGCCGTGGGCCTCACGCGCCCGGATCCCCCTCCGCGATATCAGACTCTGACCGCCGACGCCTACTTCGACAAAGTTTACGGAGCCTGGAAGGCGACGATGCTCGCCAACCATTCGGGCCTCGAACTGCAAGGAATCTACATTGACGAGCCGGGTCCCGAGGGTTCATTTGCGCCTTTGCTGTTGGAGGAATGGTCGACCGACGATGATACCCACGTCGAATGGGTTGATCTGCACATTCTCGAAACGCACGGACTCGATCCCACTCCTGAACAGATAAGAATCGAATGGATCGACCATCTCAACCACGACATATGGGTATCGACAAGGCGGGCCCGCGACCTGATGGATGAAGGCTTGCTGCCGCCGGAGACAGGAAACGCTGAGAACAATCCCGACGGTGCTTGGTCAATAGACGCACAGCTGCAGACTGAGCTTTTCGGCATGTTGGCTCCAGGAATGCCGGACGTGGCCGCAGAATACGCCGAGCGGTTTGCAAGCGTCACGAACAGCGGACCGGCAGTGGAGGCCAGCGTCTTTTTTGCTACGCTCTACAGCCTCGCCTTCTTTGAAGACAGCGTGCCGGCCCTGATCGACGCTGCACGCAAGTTGACCGGTGATGAAGCCATCATCGCGCCCATCGTGGACAACGTGGTGCTATGGCATCAAGAGAATCCTGAAGACTGGCGCATTACACGCCAGCTTATCCGAGATGAGTATGACACCGACCCAATGTGGTGGGCTTCGCGGGTAAACTTTGCCGCAACAATTATGGCCCTGCTCTACGGAGAAAGTGACACGCTCCGCACCATGGAGATCGCTGCGCTGGCGGGCTGGGACGCCGATAACACCATGGCAACTGCCGCCGGGCTGCTTGGGCTGATTCACGGCTACAACGCCCTGCCGGAATCGATCAGAGAAAGCACTGATGTCTACTTCAATGAAGACATCACCGGCGATCTGCCTCGCTACGACACGGTCACGGAGTTCGCTCGCAGGACGCAAAGTCTGGCCGAGGAGATGATTTCCAGCGCTGGTGGAGTGGCGCAAGGAGGTCTGTACCGAATTTCAACTGAGTCGTTGCCAGGGAAGGGGCGCTGAAAGGAGTGGCAGGTCAGAGGTCCTGGTATGTCCCCATCGCTCTTACAGTATTCTCGCTTGCTGCCTACACCGGCATGCTCTCCATGCAGGTTCGCCATGGAAACCTGGGGACGACACAAGTCTCGGAGTTCCTGATCTGGTTTTGCCTGGCATTCGCTGCCTACGCAACGACAATCTTCTGGCTCGAACGTTGGTGGCACGACGGTAGCCAGGAAAACTCCTCGTCTCGAACAGGGGTCAGGACCTTCTACCTGCTGGTTTGGATCTGGGGAGGAGGATGCCTCTTCAGATGGCTGCTGCTGCAGACATATCCCACACTGTCTTCAGATGTATTTCGATACATGTGGGATGGCTATGTAACCGCCAATGGAGTAAGCCCTTACGCCTACCCAATTAACGCCTCACAGTTGGATTGGCTCGACACGCCATTCCGGGCCCAGGCCAATCACGCCTGGATGGCCAGCCCCTACTTGCCGGCCGCTCAGTGGTTCTTTGCGGCCATCGCCCTTTTCTATCCTCTCGACCCAATCTCTTTCCAATCAGCTGCCGTCCTGTTCGATCTGGGAACCGCGTTCATTCTCTCCAGGTTGCTCGTGGCCGTCGGTCTCCCTGCCAAGCGTCTGCTAATCTACCTTTGGAATCCGCTGGTAATCGTCGAGACCGCCCAGGGCGCGCACGTTGATTCCCTGATGGTTCTGCTGATGATGTTGGCAGTCTATGCAATGGTCCGTGCCGGAAACTCTGACAGCCGAGCGTCGCGAACCGCCCATCCCGAATTAGTTGAGGGGAAACCTGCATTCTCTTTGGTGGCGCCTGTGTTCTTGGCCCTGGCCACACTCACTAAACTGATCCCCGCACTCCTGCTTCCTGTCTTTTGGAGGAGGTGGAACTGGGGAAGTCGATTGCTTTTCGTTTACCTGACACTAGGAATGCTCGTGGCGCCTGCGCTGCGGGCAGGGTGGGGTTTGGCCGGCGATCTTGACGGGCGGGGACTATTCGGCGCCCTTCGCATCTACAACGAGCAGTGGAAATTCAACAGTGGCCTGTTTCGCTGGCTGGAGGACTGGCTCGAAAGCATGGGCATTGAAGGCCCGATGACACAAGCCCAGGAGATAGTCTATTTCCTGATGTTCTTGCTCTTGCTGGCAGTCTGGTGGCAGTTTCGCCAGACCGAAATGGACATGAGAACAACCTTGCGCTGGCTGGCAGTTCCTCTTGGCGGCTATCTCCTTCTGACGACGACCGTTCATCCCTGGTATCTGCTGGTCCTGACCCCCTTCCTGCCCTTCCTGGCGCCGGCAGAAAACGAACCAAAGAGACTCTGGCTTCTGGCGTTGCCCTGGCTCTGGCTGAGCGGTATCGTTTCGCTCTCGTATGTCACCTACCTGGATCCCGAAAACCTGCGAGATCTGGATTGGGTGAGACTGCTGGAGTGGCTGCCGACTCTGTGTCTCTTGGGGATGGCTCTTTGCTGGGGAATCCGCCGGCAGGGCTTTGCGCGTGACCTCCCTTGAGAGTTAAAGCCTGAGACTCCATCCGATGAGTGAGCTGGGCAATGAACTCTCCTACTTCACACGAACTGTCGGCGCGCTGCTAATCACTGTTCTCTGCCGGAGAAACGAATGATCTGAACACCTCTGAAGTCGGCAATCTCGGCATCCCTGAACACCTTGCCCAGTTCTCGAGGAATTATGCCGTCCGGGTCCGAATACCAGTTGTGGGAATAGACGAGCCAGACCTGGTCTCTACCGGCAAGCAGCTCTTGAATCCGGGGAACATCTGACTCCTCCATCGCCGGCTCAAGTTCGCCCCTGTCAAACAAATCTACAGGTAGACCCTTTAACAACGAGTCGAGTTCGTATCGTTCGTAGTAATACTCAAAGGGAATCTGTACCCAGGTGGCGTTGAAGAGAATCATCTCGCCGGGCCGCGCCTGCTCAGCAACGTGGAGAGCCGCCTCATCCCAGGCCTCCTTCTGGAACCAGAAGTAGTACCCGTTCAGGGAGAGGCTGCTTAGACCCAGGATAGCCGCCAGGACAAGAAGTTGGACGCCGAGTCGAACGGTGGACAAGGGCCCTGCCAGACCGGCTAACCTTCGGGGAATGAGCGACTCCAGAACGCTCCTGCCGCGAGTGCCTCCCATGGCGCGTATCCCGGCCGCCACAAGAACAAAATAGGGCAATGTCGTCCATATCAACGGCCGTTCCGCATAGATCGGGCTGCGCAGACTCACAAGAAGCGCCACGACGTGAGGAACAAGAAACAGACACAGCAACAACACTGCGGCTCTGTCTCTTGCAAGTGGATGAGCGTCCCTTTCACCACGATCCGATACATCGAACAGGCTTCCCAACGCGGGCTTGCGCCTGTTCCGAGCGTGAGGAACATTCGCATACAGCAGCCCTGCCAGGCCCATGGCCGCCAGGACCCCATAACCCCACATCCAGACAGGCCTCAAAGGTAATTCCGCGGGCAGGAAAGCGAAGTGAAAGTTTCGAAAAGTATCCAGGACCAGGTTAGGCCAGGGAGGAGGGAGCCAGAATCCTGACCCTACGTCAATTACCTGAATGATGAACGGAACGGCCCAAGGCAGCCACAACAAGACGACCAATCCCTGAAATCGCACCCAGTTCTTCCAGAAGGCATCTGCGTCGACCTCTTCATGAGATTCTGGCGCATCCACCTGACGGTTGTATTCCCCCTCAAGTCGACTACTTTCCTGGGAATCTACATTCTTGCCCGCATCTGCAGGCGCACCAACTTGCCCTCCACCCGCAGTTCCACCGCCCACTCCAGTGGGAAAGAGCAGATAAACCAGCCCCGCGGCCGCGTTCAATGCTACCGGCAAATACACCGCTGCAGTATTGTGGGTCAGCATCACGAGGGCCTGCGAGACCGCGAGCCCGATCCAGTCTCTGCTCTGCGCAATCCGGCTCGTAAACAGCCGGGACAGGAAGTAGATAACACACGCGACTTCGAGCGTGAGCAAAGCATACATGCGCGTCTCCTGGGCAAACTGCACGTGAAACGGAGACACGGTCAGGATAAACGCTGCGATGGCTGCCGTCTTGCCATCAAGAAGGCGGCGGCATGCGGCATAGAAGACCGGAATGGTCAGCACCGATGCCAGCGCCGAAAGCGTTCGCACTGCACCTTCAAGTGTGCCGAAAAGCGCAATCCATAGATGTAGTAGGCTGTAATAGAATGGCGGATGCTGGTCCACTTCAATGAGCCAGCGCCATCCCTCCCACAGGCTGTGGCGCGCAATCCACAAGCTGAAGGACTCGTCCAGCCAGATGCTCTTCTCCTCAATCCGGTAGAAGCGCAGAACGCCCGCGACCACCATGAGCCCCGCTACAAACAACAGTTCGCCGGGATTATACCCAATGCCGGAAAGGGAAGGAGTTCGGAATCTCGATTTCATCTTTTCCATTATGGCATCTGCCGCGCCAGGTATCAACTGCTAGGGACCTGGCAACTGGTTTGCGTTGCGCTGGCTTCCAAGCCCATGTACAATTCTTCACATAATCCGTCCCGTTTCCATCGGATTCGTCACCGATGGGCCGGTGAGCCCGGTCGACAGTCGCCCTCAGCTCCCACCGGCCGTATGATCTGGGCCGGACAATCCTCTCCATCTTTCGAGAAAAGCGATGACTTCCCCACTTCAGCTTGAAGACTATGCCCCGTGGCGGCAGAGATTTCGCAGCGGCAGCCTCGGATATGTCTATGTCGCCCCTGAAAATCCTTCGATGGGAATAGTCCATGGCAGCCTGGACGGGCCTGCACAGCGAGTCTTCACTTGGGACATTGGTTCCGGAGACCTGCGTCCCCTCCTTCCTGAGGACGATTCGCCGGCGTACTGCTGGTTGGGACCGAAAGGTGACTACATCTACTACCTGCAGGACGAGAAAGGCAGTGAACTTGGTCACCTCGTCCGCGTTCCCATGGCCGGCGGAAAGCCCGAAGACCTGACACCCGATCTTCCCCCATACACGCTGCGCGGCTTCGACATAAGCCGCAACGGAGACTTCCTCGCCTTCGATGCCGTCTACGGCAACCGCTACTGGTTCTTCTGCATTTCGCTGGAACCGGACGGCATCGGCTCACCGCGACTGGTGTACAAGGCCCGGGAAGAAACATGGGCCTGTCATCTGTCCTATGATGGAAGCCTGCTTGCAGTCAAGTCAACGCATCGGGCGCCCCACAGCCGGCGCTACACTACCCTGGCTTTCAATACGAATTCATGCGAGCAAGTCGCCGAACTTTGGGACGGTTCTGACTACAGTGTCGAGCCAGTTCAGTTTTCGCCTGTTCAAGGGGATGAGAGGCTACTCGCCGCGTCTAACGCAAGCGGCGCGTTGCTGCCTCTACTTTGGGACCCGCGAACAAACGAACGGCGCGACATAACAGTGCCCTCAGCCGTCGGTTCAGTTCATCCACTGGACTGGTCCCCTGACGGAAGCAAACTGCTTGTTCAAACGAAAACGGAAAAACATGAAGGACTCTTCACCTACGATCTGGACGACGAAGGGCTGCTGCCGCTTCGACACGAGCCGGGTACCTTTCGCGGCCGCGCAGGGCCTTTCCATACGGGAACGGCAGCCAGCTTTTTCGCCCCGGACGGCACTGTCTGGGCGCAGTGGAGCGATGCCTCCCATCCTTCTCGGCTGCTCTCGCTGACTTCAGCAACCCGTCCTAAATCGGTACTTCCAGTGGGCAACTGCCCGCCGGGCCGCCCCTTGCGTTCGGTCGCCTTCCCAAGTTCCGACGGAGTGCCCGTGCAGGCTTGGCTGGGAATGCCCTCCTCAAGCGCAGAGACTGAAGGTCCCTTCCCTACGATCCTGCACGTCCACGGTGGCCCTAGCGGAGCCGCCTCCAACACCTTCGACGCTCCCAGTCAGGCCTGGCTCGACCATGGATTCGCCTATCTGACCGTCAACTATCGCGGCTCGACTGGATTCGGACGCGACTTTCAGGAAAAGATCAACGGCGACGTCGGGCGCTGGGAGCTGGAAGACATGTTGGCCGCCCGCCGCTGGCTGATTGGGGAGGGAATTGCCGACCCGAATGGCATCCTGCTCGAGGGGGGATCGTACGGGGGCTTTCTGACAGTCTGGGCGCTTTCACAGGCGCCAGACCTGTGGGCCGGGGGCATCGCCCCGGTGGCAATCGTAGACTGGACCATGAACTACGAAGACTCGTCAGCGGCTATGAAGGGCTGGGCGCGCATGATATTCGACGGCCCCCCGCAGGACAAGCCAGAGCTGTATCGGGACCGTTCTCCGCTCACGCATGCAGCGGCGATCCAGGCCCCCCTGCTGATCGTCCAGGGCCGGCGAGACAGCCGCGCAACGCCCCGCCAAATGGAGCACTTTGAGCGTGAGATGGATGCGCTGCAAAAGGACTTCACCCTGGTGTGGCTGGACAGCGGGCACGGCCTTCCAAGTGCGGCTGCAGCCGAACACATTCAGGAAACGCATTTGAAATTTGCTTACCGGGTACTGGGGCTGCAAGGGCGAGATGCGGACTGATTTTTCGAAGCGTTTCGCCCGTTTCCTCCAGCCGGAATCCGGTATCAGAGCGACACTGGCCAATTCCGACTATCGCCTTCTCCTGGGTTCGAGCACACTCTGGTGGCTGGCCCACTACATGGAGATGATCGTCCTGAGCTGGTTGGTGCTTGAACTGACCGACTCAGCCGGTCTCGTCGGGCTGGTTGGATTCTGCCGCTCGATCCCCTCACTGCTTGTCGGCGGCTTTGGCGGCCTGCTTGCCGACCGCATAGGCCGCCGTCCCCTCATCATCGCCTCGCAAACGATGACCTTCTGCATGTACGCCGTTGTCGCACTGCTGTTGGCTGCTGGCATGCTCCAGTTGTGGCACCTTGTTGCTATCTCCCTCACGCTTGGCTGCGCCTGGGCCATGGACTGGCCGACCCGCCGGGCTCTGATACCCGATCTGGTGGGCCGCCCTCGCGTCATCGACGCGCTGATGCTTGAAAACTTGGGGATGAGCATCGCCCGCGCTTTGGGCCCTCTTCTGGCGGGGCTGGTCCTCGACGCATTCAATGTGTTGGGCTGTTTCCTGACATTGAGCGGGCTATCTGCCGTCTCGCTACTGCTCCTGCGAGGCCTTACGCGGCAGCCTATTCCACACACCTCATCACCTTCCACCGCGTCGCCTCTTACTCTGATCAGAGATAGCGTCCGCTACGTTCGTCAGAATCAGTCCATCCTGGCCGTGACCCTGATCACGATGATCATGAATATGCTTGCGTTTCCCTATATGAACTTCCTTCCCGTTTTCGCACGCGACGTGCTGCATCAGGGCCCTGTTGGCCTGGGCTATCTGGGTGCGTCAGTAGGCATTGGGAACGTGGTCGGCCTGTTTCTGGTCAACTGGTCGAGGCGTTTCGCAAGCGCAGGATGGATCTTCATCGCCGGTACTCTTCTGCACTGCCTGGCACTTCTCTCTTTCACAACCAGTTCCGTCTTCGCGGTTTCCTGGTCATTCCTGCTTCTGGTTGGGATCGGTCACGCCTGCTTCGGCATCATGCAGAGTTCAATCGTTCTGCTCGCAGCCGCAGATGAGAGACGGGGACAGGCGATGGGAGCTATCGCGGTTGCCATTGGGGCGGGCCCGTTTGGTCGGCTCTTTACTGGTGTGCTCGCCGACTCCTATGGCGCGCCGCTGGCCGTCGGAGGCGAAGTCGCGCTGGCTGCGCTTCTGGTTACAATGGTCGCCGTGATGCTCCCAGGTCTGCGTCAGGTCGATGGCAGCCGGGAGAGTGCCGGCAGCGCCTGAGTTGGGAATCCCTGTGGGGACCCTTACGCCATCGCCTCTTTCATCGCCGCCACTGCCAGCTCCTCTACTGCGCTGATCTTCAGCACCTGTTCAGCAACACTTTCCCTGAACGCGACCACTTCTTCCTCCGTGAGAGGAAACTCCTTTTCCATCTCGCTTCGGATAGCGATCAAGCGCTCCGCGTTGGCTTGACTCTCCTCGAAGGTCTCACCGCCTTGGGAAAGAAAGAGCTGCTGATTCTCCAACATCAGCCTGCGAGCCTCCCCCCAGACAGAGACCTCGTCCGGCAGCAGCATTTTTCCTAGATCGCGCCACGCCAGCCCGCTAGCACGAAAATGAGCCGCGGCCTCTTCCAAACCAGGTCGGTCCAGAATCTGCGCTGCTTCATCCAGAAACGCGGCAAAGACGTCCCTCTCAGCAAATCCTTCCTTGCCGTAAGTGTGCGTATCGCTAAAGACAGACTCCATTCCTGCGTACATTTTGCGCCCGCGGGGAAACTCCTTGTCCCAACTGCCTCTCATTTTTGGCTTTCGCAACGCGTCGGCCCAACGCTGGTAGGCGGCAAAGCCGAAATTGTGACGGGCGCCCTTTGGTGGCTTTTCCGTGTAAAGTTGAATGCTGTCTCGGATGCCCGCCTCAACCGCAACCGGAATCTGATCGACATCAGGCTTCCCCAGCGTCATTATGCGGTGTCGAAACTTTTTCACTTTCGACCTGGCTGCAGCCAGTTGGCTGGTCGTTGCATACAAAGGCACGCGCGCACGGTCGGCGATAGCGACCTGGTCGGCCTCTTCGTCGTACCCAAAGACGACCACCGGCAACATGTGTGGAATCTCAAACTCGTACGGCTGAGGATCGTAGTGGAGGCTGAAGGCATCGACCCAGGTAACGGCGGGCGTTCCCTCTTGCAACGTGTCGACCAGGTTGCTCACCGCCTTTTCCGCGCTCGCCGTCTGGCGCACGTCCTGAACTGAGCCCAGGCGCTGCAGCATTGTCTCCATCGGGTCGAACGTGTTTCGGGTAAGGATGCGGGCGTGCGGGTCGATCCCCTGATAGGCGAATACAAAGTAACCCATAACCGCACCGCCGCTGACTCCCATCAGTAGTGCCTCAGAATAAGGCTTGCCTGTATGAGGCGCCTTCACCCCGCAATAGTCGTAGTAGTTCCGGACAGTTCCGATCTCCCAATGGAGCCCTTCGAACTGGGCGTAGTCGGTGAGCGTTGGCATTACTGATTCCCTTTGGCAGTAGAATGAGACTGATAGCCATGCTGTCAGACCTGCTGGAGTCAAGCGGCCGCGCGACCTGGTCGTAGCTAGCCGCTCTCTATTCTCCAGCGGGTGGCGTCGCTTGCCATCCCGCTCCAGGCGATTACCACCTGCGGGTGGACGGCAAAGAGGCCCTCTGGAGCAAAACTGGATGTGCTCCGACCGTTCAAATGTTCACTTGGCCGATATGTCCCGTACTTGCGTACAAATTCCTCGTCCACTCTCTGAAGAAACTCCGGGCTTGGCAGACTGATCTCTTCAAAGCGGCCTTCCACAATGACTACCTCGTCGCCGCTCTCCAGATGGACAACGGCCTGCGGATTGGCGCGCAAATTCCGTATTTTCCGCCCCGATCCCACGAAGATAAAGGCATCATCCAGCCAGGAGCCCCAAACAGGTACGGCATGGGGCCGTCCATCACCTCCGGCGCTGCCAATCCAATAGTTCACCGCCGTCCGCATGCGCTGCTCAACGAACGCCCAGGTTAGCATTCCGCTGTCATACTCAAGCGGCCCTGTTGCCCCCAGATCGGGACGGCTGCGCTGACTATTGTAACGTTCGGTCATCGTCCTCTCCTGGCTAGAGCGGCAGGACACGTGCGCCGGAGCTCGGAGGACTTATGTAAATCTCCGGCCACAGATTCATTGCCTTGGCATAACTTTCCTGGACAGCTTCTCGTACACTCTTCTCGGCTCCGGCCTGAACCAGGGCAACGGCGCAGCCGCCAAAGCCTGCCCCAGTGAGACGGGCGCCCAGGCATCCGGGATGACTGCGCATAGACTCGACCATCTTGTCCAGTGCCTCGCTGCTGACTTCGTAGTCATCTCTCAAGCTCTCGTGGCTGGCGTTCATCAAACGGCCTACTTCTCCAAAATCGCCCTGCTCCAGTGCTGCAACCGTGCTCTGCACACGAGCGTTTTCGCTGACCACATGACGACAGCGTCGGTAAACTGTATGCGAAAGAAGCGCCCGATGAAACTCCAGCTCTTCGAGGCTTACATCCCGGAGGGCGTTTATGCCAGGCAGGACCGCATTCAGTCGCCGAACGCCGTCTTCACACTGTGCTCGCCGTTCGTTATATGCGCTGCCTGCAAGGGAGCGGCTTGCTTTCGTATTGCCAATCACCAGCGAAACGCCTTCCGGAAACGGCACGCGCCGGTAGCTCAGGCTGCGGCAATCGATCAGCAGGGCGTTCCCTTCTTCTCCCAGCGTACTGATAAACTGGTCCATGATTCCGCAGTTGACGCCGACGAACTCGTTTTCGGCCTTCTGAGCAGCCTTGGCCAGCTGGGGACCGGTCAGCGCGTGGATCTGGTTGGCCGCCGTGAGGAAGGCCTTGGCAGCTGCGATTTCCAGAGCGGCTGAACTGCTTAGTCCGCTGCCCCTCGGGACGTTCCCGCTGACGATGCCTTCAAATCCCCTCAGCTGAATGCCAAGTCCCGCCAATTCCAATCCCACGCCCTGAACATAGTTTGGCCACAACTGTCTGGCGTTGCGCTCCGTTACCCCGAGCTCGAAGTCAGCCCACGAGTCAAACTCCAGGGCATAAAGCCTGACACGATTGTCGTCTCGCGCTCGAAAGAGCACCCTTACGTCCCGATCCAGGGCGACGGGCAGCACGAATCCGTCATTATAGTCGGTGTGCTCGCCGATCAGATTGACTCGACCCGGAGCTATTGCAAGATGGGTCGCCTTGCCCTCGAAGTGAGAGTCAAAACCGTCCAGTATGGTCTGTGTTCGCTTGTCTGGTTGCATGGCGTCCAGTCATTCCGGTATTTTGAAGGGTCAGGAAGCGGTCTCACCTGCCTTGTTCAGGCCGCCTTGACCGAGCGCCGTGTCTTCGTCAGCACGGCCCAGTATCGCATATAGATTGAGGTCCGCCTCTTTGCCGTCAGCTCGAAACGTGTGCAAGACGCTCAGACCTGCGCCGGCAGCCAGTCGCCTCAATTCCGCTTCATCAACTTGGTGAACGTAACGGACTGACTCTACGCCTTGCCGCCACGGCAACAGTGCGTCACCTGGCTCCAGTTCAGTATCACTGACGCCAACTGTGCCCGGGTCGATCAGCTTTTTCCGGAATCGGTCGCTGCTGAAGAATTGCCAAAAGGACACAACAACAAGCTCTTCTCTCAAGCGCTGAAGATCTCTCATGAGCCGCAGTCGCAGCGCATAGCTTGGCATGTGCTGCATGGTTGCAGTGCAGAGAACAACGGTGTACTTTGGCAACTCAGTTGTGCCCGTGGTTGCTTGGTCGTGCCCGCTCACTGCGCGGCTGTTCCCCGTCAGAACACTGGCCCAATCCCGATTGGCAAAATCGGCTTGAAAGAACTGACACTCGACCCTTGCCAGGTTTGCAGTAGACTGGCGCGCAAGTCTGAGCAGTGACCCGTTTCCGTCCACGCCCGTGTAGGATGCGGCGACGCCTGCCTCCTCAAGCAGCCGGGCGAAGCGGCCGTTGCCGCAGCCAACGTCCAGTACCGACAGCCTTTCCTTCCCGGCGGCCCGGAAATACGGTAGAATGGCCCAAAGCCCTGGGGTCCATCCTTGGCGCGTTGCGTCAAAGTCGTGGGCCACTTGCTCGTAGAATCGGCGATTCAGCTTCAGCAACCTGTCTTGCGTCTTCGGTTTCATTCTTGCTGTTCGCCTCGGCTTGCATTCCAGCTTCCGCGATAGCTTGGAGAGTCTTTCCACCACCATGAAACGAGTTTTGGCTCCGGAAGAGATTCCGGCTGAGGTAGTTCAGACATCCCAGGAGTGGCAGCGAAAACGGACCTTCGAACCCGCAGCCCATCGATCGACGCTGGCGGCCATCTTCAGGGACATACTTGCGGTTCAGGAATCCGAATGGGACACGAATCGGTCGCTGCGCTCCATTCTAGCCCGATACCCGAAGGACGGCAAAGGATTCTATGCCAAGTCTGATCTGATAGCCGGCTTTCGCCTCCTGGTCGATGAAGGTGAGCTTGAGCCGGAATCGCTTCTGCTGGACAGAATCCGCATGAAGCCGGTGCGTACGTCCAGCGGGGTAGCGCCGGTAACCGTTCTGACCGCACCGGCCGGCTGTCCTGGCGAGTGTATTTTCTGCCCCGATGACTGGCGCATGCCCAAGAGCTACATCTTCGACGAACCGGGCGCGCAAAGGGCCGAACGCGACGGCTTCGATCCATTCAAGCAAACTCTGGGCCGCATTGATGCCTTTGAAAGTATCGGCCACGACACGAGCAAAGTGGAACTGCTGATCCTGGGGGGCACTTGGGGCGCCTACGGCCAAGACTACCGCGAATGGTTCGTTCGCCGCTGCTTCGACGCCATGAACACCTATGGCAACCCCGAGTATTCGCCGGCCTCCACACTGGAGCAAGCCCAGGAGTACAATGTCTTGGCCGGGCACCGCAACGTTGGGATGGTCGTCGAAACCCGGCCCGACTGGATTACGCCCGATGAAATCCGCCACATGCGTCGCCTGGGTGTAACGAAAGTACAAATAGGCGTTCAGAGCTTGGAGGACAACGTTCTCGTCCTGAACAAGCGCGGCCACACCGTGACCGAGGTAAGGCAGGCGCTGGGGCTGCTGCGGACTGCTGGGTTCAAGTTGCACCTGCACTGGATGCCAAATCTCTACGGGGCCACTCTGGAATCCGACCGAGAATCGTTTCGCCGGTTTTTCGATGATCCAGCGATGCGTCCGGACGAACTCAAGATCTACCCATGCTCCCTGATTGCAGGTACTGAGCTCTACGAGAAGTGGCAGGCCGGTGACTATACTCCATATACGGAAGAGGAACTGGTCGCGCTGCTGGCTGATGTCAAACCGACCGTACCGCCGTACACACGTATCAATCGTTTGTTTCGAGATATACCGGCACATCACATAGAGGCCGGAGTGAAGACGAGCAACCTGCGAGAGGTAGTCCACAAAGAACTGTTGCGCCGCGGTGAACACTGTGGCTGTATTCGTTGCCGCGAAGTGAGGCGCAAACAGGTGCGGGAGGAAGCGCTGCGTTTGACAGTCTCAACCTACCCTACCGACTTGACGGTCGAGCACTTTTTGCAAGTTGTCGTAGAGGAGAAAAAAGGGAGCGGCACGCAAGCAGACCTCGATCGGGCGCCGCTCGCAGGCTTTCTCAGGCTGAGTTTGCCCAAGTCACCTTCGGCTGGAAGTCGAGCCTTTTTGGATGAGATTCACGGCAACGCGATGATTCGCGAAGTGCACGTCTACGGACCGGCACTGGCTATCGGCAGCGCAGAAAGAGGTGCTGCGCAACACGTTGGCGTGGGTACGCGCCTTCTCAACGAGGCTCGACGGCTCAGCCGCGCAGCAGGTTTCGACAGCATCAGCGTCATCGCCGCCACCGGCACACAGGCCTACTACGCCGCACGCGGTTTTGAGTCTGGTGAACTCTACATGACCGGCTCTACCATGACCGAATCCTGAAATCCAGAGCTTCCTTGGTTTGTCCCTGGATGGTGTCTGCTAGGTGTTGATACCATCTGCCCAGGCCGCCTACCAAGCTGCTGCAAGGCCGGGACCACCAGATTCTCGCAGACGCAGGAAATCCTGACAGGCCAGTCCGGAACTGTTCCCTCTAAAATTGAGGTCACGCCAATTCCATTTCCGACAAAGCAAAAAAAGAGGTGGGGGGGGGGGGGGGCCGCCGCCGGGGGGGGGTGGGGGGTGTTGCCCCCCCCCCAAGATTGGAAGGCCCCCCAGGGGCCGCCCCCCCCCCGCGGGGG
>VXRG01000045.1:0-18679 GCA_009838625.1 Caldilineaceae bacterium SB0664_bin_27 | reverse complement strand
TCTTATAGTAGTTCTTTGACTCTTTGTTATTCATCTTATATAATTTTACAGATAAATTATATATTTTGCAGCAGCTACCCGGTACTGCCGCCGCCCCCCCCCCCCCCCCCCTCTTCTCTTTCTGTCAGTAAGGCCGCCCGCCTTCCTTTGGCCCGCACCCATTGGCCGAGCCCCGTCAGGCGGGTTCCTGACTTAGAAATGCAATGTCAGATCGAAATCTGTCGCCTGGACCAGTGGGAGAATCTGGTGAATCATTGGCATCATCGAGCCCATGCCCGGCATTGCCATGTCCAGCAACGGAATCTCGGTGATCAACTCGACCAGATTGCTGGCTTTGCCATCCGACCAGTCCAAGGTCGGAAGAGCGGTGCCGTCAATGGTAATCGTGATGCCGTCGGCGCCGGTGCTGATGCCAAGCTGGGAAATCCCCATCCCTCTGACCATACTGAGAGAGCCAAGCCCCATCTCGAGAGCCCCAAGTGCGCCTCCCGTCATCTCCTGCATCTCCTGGACCGACAGATCACCGATACTGATGCTGCCGTCCGCGCCGTAGTACACAGGCAGATTGATTCGCGGCGGCGTACCTACCGCGGCCAGGAACTCTTCCTGCGCGGCCTTGGCTGCCATCGCAGCTTCACTGTCACCTTCTACATAGAGCGGAATCATCTCAGCTCCAGGCGCAGGCTCGAAGCGGGCAATCACGCCGATTCCGATTCTGTCAACGAGGGCAAAGAGCAGGTCTGCCATGGGAACGACCACGCCAAATGTGTTGAGCGCGCCAGGCAGGGCGTTCAGCGAATCGCCGTCATAGCTGATATTCGGAATACTCCGACCATTGACCAGGAGCAGTAGTCCCTCCGGCGTATTGCTGACCTGGATGTGCTGTATATTGCTGGCTCCCATTGCGAAAACTACCTCGGGCGGAACCGCCACATCCATCACGCCAAGTGTACCTACCAGATCGGCCAGGGCTGCGTTCTGAATCGAACCCATCCCGTCCATTCCAAAGTCAAGCACCAGCGCAGGCAGGTCAATTACCAACTGGTCGGCATCGGCATCGATGCTACCCTGACCAGCTCGTGGTGCACAGCCCGCAAGAGCAATAACTGCGATAAGCATTATGGCGGCCCAGAAACTCACACGTCGATTGAGCATTTCATACCTCCTAAGGGCGGTCAAGAAAAAGGGTAATGATTGAGTTCTGCAAGAGTTCGGAAAGCACGAACGACTATGATCAATCCCGCTGCTTGAACTATGCGGGCATTGTACCATCAATAGTGTCGAGCGACAACGCTCCTGAGACTGCAGATAAGGGGGTTTCCGTCACTGCGTCCCGAATAATAAGGGAACTTCTCGATATATGCAAACTTAAGAATCACATTGCAAATGCTATGGAAGGACAGGTCATTTGATGGCCACAATTCTAAATGATGAGTAGCCATACGTCAACCTCGATACAAGGGAAATAGGGGCCTGAAGAATCTGGTCCGTCCCATTTCAAATCTGAGTCTACGGCACGCCAAACGCTTCAAGAAAATGTCCTGTCCGTCCTCGTTGCAAGCAGTTCATTTTGGAGTTCAAGTGACGGCTAAGCCTTGCGAAGGAGTTCAGAGAGGCTTGTCCCTGGCTGGAGTAGAAAAAAAGGGGAATCCGACCAGTTGCACGCACGACAGGAGGCTGGCCGGTTCGCCCTCAGTTCATGTCAAACTCGATGAATTCACCGGTCACGGTGAAGATGATTCGCTCGCAGATGTTGGTCACTCTGTCGGCGGCCCTTTCCAGATTGTGCGCTGCCCACAGCAAGTAATTTGTGCGGTCTATCAAATTCGGGTCTTCCAAAATCATGGCAATCAGGTCACGATGGACCTGATTGTAAAGCGCGTCCACCTCGTCGTCTCGCAGCGGTATCGTTCGAGCGGCTTCCAGGTCCTGAGTCAGAAAGGCATCGAGGGCCTGTTGTAGCATAGTCGTAGCGATTTCGCACATGCGCGGTATGTCGACCAGTGGCTTGATCAGCGCCTCAGGGCCAATGAGCAGGATGATTCGGCCAATACCTTTGGCGTAATCGCCAATCCGCTCCAGTTCTGTGCTGATCTCCAGCACTGCAGCTATCAACCGCAGGTTCCCGGCCATTGGCTGTTGCGTCGCAATCAACCGCAGACAGTCGGCCTCGATCTCAAATCGCTTCTTGTTTATAATCTCATCTTCTTTGATCAGTCGTCTGGCCGTCTCCATGTCTCTGGTACGTAACGCTTCCACTGATTCCTTCAATGCCTGGATCACCATGCTTCCCAGCATCAATGTATCAGTCTGGAGATTCTCCAGTTCCCTGGCAAACGAGGTCCGCAGGAGCTGTCCCATCGATGGTCTCCTTTCCTTCCGAAGGACTATCGACTCTGAAGGTAGGTCAGCAGCTTGTCACGCATCAGATCCCGTACCTGCCTGCAGGCCGAAATCCTCTCTGAATCGCTGCCGATTACCTTTGTCGGGTCTTCAAAGGGCATGTGAGTGACTTCCTCGTCCCCCAACCAGGCAGGGCAATTCTTGGCCGCGCTATCGCAGACCGTGACAACGAGGTCCGGCTGCAGCTCTCGATAATCCTCAACTGACTCTGTTGCCCCTTGACCAATGTCTATATCAAGCTCCGCCATCGCACGAACTGCGAGCGGGTGAACCATGCCCGAAGGCGCTGTACCAGCCGAAAATGCCTGCCAACTCTCGCCTAGATAGGCGTTCACGAGCCCTTCGGCCATCTGGCTTCGGCAAGAGTTGCCCGTGCATAAAATGAGAACTCGCTGCTTTTCTGCGTTCATGCTGACCCCGCGGACCACGTGATCTTAGCCGAAGCGCCCGGTAATGTAATCTTCCGTGCTCTTCTGACTCGGAATCGTAAAGATCTTCTCGGTATCGTCAAACTCTATCAGATTCCCGGTGCGTTTGTCATCTACGCTGAAAAAGGCAGTGTAATCCGAAATCCGGGCTGCCTGCTGCATGTTGTGCGTAACTACGATAATCGTGTACTTCTCCGACAGCTCCTTCATCAGGTCCTCAATTCGCAGCGTGGCTATCGGATCCAAGGCCGAGGCCGGCTCGTCCATCAGTATGATCTCCGGCTCAACGGCAATCGCTCTGGCGATGCACAACCGCTGCTGCTGTCCTCCTGAGAGCCCGAGTGCGCTTTGCTGCAGCTTGTCCTTTACCTCTTCCCACAAGGCCGCAGACCGCAGAGCCCTTTCGACCATCTCGTCCATGTCCCCGCGGAAGCCGTTTATGCGCGTTCCCCAGGCGACGTTCTCATAGATCGTTTTGGGAAATGGGTTCGGCTTCTGAAAGACCATTCCGATTCGGCGTCGAACTTCCACTGGATCTACGTCACTATCGTAGATGTTCTGGCCCTGAAAGAATACCTCACCTTCGATTCGCGCACCGGCGATCAGATCGTTCATCCGGTTAAAACAACGAAGCACCGTGCTCTTTCCGCAACCTGAAGGACCGATAATGGCAGTAATCTTGTTGGAAGGGACCTTCATGTATACGTCGCGCACTGCGCAAAAGTCACCGTAAAAGACACTCATCTTTTCGGCTTCGATTGCATTCCCTCCCGTCCCATTGGGGGAAAGACTGACCGTTTCAGTCTGGGCCTGCGCCGGATGCTTTATTGCAACTGTCATGAGATCGGATACTCCTATGAAACAGCCCGACTGCGGTCAAAGCGATTTCGCAATAGCACCGCAGAGGCATTCAAGGACAGCAATAGAATGAGAAGGACCAATATGGCCGCCGCGGCCAGATTCCGAAACTCATCCTGCGGCCGCGAGGTCCACTGGTAAATCTGAATGGGCAGCACGGTGAACTTGGAAAATGGCCCGCTGGGGTCCAGGGCGATGAACGTTGAAGCACCGACAACCACCAGCGGGGCTGTCTCCCCTATTGCCCGGCTTACGGCCAATATCGTCCCGGTCAAGACGCCCGGCATGGCGCTCGGCAGGACGTGATGCCAGATTACCTGCCAGTGGGTCGCGCCCAATCCAAAGCCCGCTTGCCGTAATGAACTGGGTACGGCTCGGATCGCCTCCTGACCGTTGATAATGATCAAAGGCAGGATCAGAAGACCTAGTGTCAGACCGGCCGATAGGATGGTTCTGCCGTTGGCGGTGGACTGGTCTCCTATTCCCAGAAACGCTCCGCTGGTGATCACTTCCAGGATTCGAACGAAGATCGCCAGCCCCAGCATGCCGTAGATGATCGATGGAACGCCAGCCAGGTTATTGATATTGGTCTGAATTAACCTGTTGAGGAGGCGCTCCTTCTGCGCGTACTCCTCCAGGTAGATCGCTGCTCCAACGCCAATAGGAAAAGAAAACAGTATGGTAATGGCGACCACCCACAGCGAGCCGAAGATCGCGGTCCGTACGCCGGCGCGCAGCGGTTCGCTCGACTGCGACTTACTTATGAAACTGGTCGTGAGCCAGCTCCGAAAATAGACTTCGGAACCGGGAAATCGCTCTTCAGCCTCCGCGAACACGCTCCCTCGTGCGAAAATGGAATCGAATAGACCCCAAGTCGCCTGCACCTGCGGTTCTACCACGCGCTCCAGAATCAAGTCATGCACGTTTTCGCGGCTTCTCTCAGTGAAGGGCATGTCATTCTCATAGCGGCGCATCAGCCCCGCGGAGATATTCGCTTCCAGAATCTCCACCAATTTGTCTTTGGGTAGCTCGTTTAGCGGCAATCCTTCAACGGCCAGTTCGGAGGGATCAATAGTGTTTACGATCGCGACGTAGCCGAATGACTGATTGAGAATGTTAAAGAGAAGGGCGCAAAGTGCAAGGATGCCGGCGAGCACTGCCGCCTGAAAGACCACCGCCCAAGTCCGTCCTCGGCGCTGTCTCGCAACGACCTGTTCATGGTGGGCAGTCCCCGAAGGCATAAGCCCTTCAGCAGGCTGCGAAACAGTTTGCCGTTGGTGGATAAAATTCATTCGTACTCCTCCCGGTAACGGCGAACAATCCACTGGCTCAGGACATTAAGACTTAGCGTCAGCAGGAAGAGTAGCAGACCGATGGCAAAGATGCTGTTATAGTCGATAGAATCGTAACTCAGGTCGCCCCCACTGATGCGCACAATGTGCCCCGTCATTGTTTCTGCCGCGCGAAAGGGTGAGAATGTGAAGTTCGGGCCGGCGCCGGCCGCGATCGCTACGATCATCGTCTCTCCGATCGCACGAGAAATCGCCACAATGAATGCCGCTGCAACACCCGAGAGGGCGGCGGGCAATACGATGCGCACTGCAGTTTCCAGCCTCGTGGCCCCTAATCCATATGAGGCCTGGCGCAGCGCATTGGGGACGGCGCTCAATGCGTCCTCGCTCATCGAGCTGACCAGCGGAACGACCAATATGCCGATTACCATGCCGGCAGAGGCGGTGTTGTAGATTTCAACAATATCGCGGCCCAATATGCCGCGCAAAAAGGGCGTCATGAAAGTCAATGCGAAATACCCGTATACAACGGTTGGAATCCCCGCCAAAACCTCAAGAATCGGTTTCAGGATGCTCCTCGTTCGCTGGGAGGCATACTCGCTCAAATAGATGGCGATACACAGTCCCACCGGCAACGCTACTGCCATCGCTATCAAGCTGGCCATGAAAGTTGCAGTTACCAGCGGCCAGATGCCAAACCTTCCTATTGCCGGCTGCCACTCGGTTCCCCCGAAAAACCTCCATAAGTTCACTTCCTCGTTGGCGAAGAAGAGAAGTGACTCACGCCCTAACACAAAGACAATGCCCAGGGTTGTGAGAATTGATATGGCGCCGCAAAGAAAAAGGAACCCCTGGATCAGCGACTCGGTGACCCTCGGTTTACGACTCAGGTCCAGCGGGGGTCCCCCTCCCAGGACAGCCTCGCCCTTGCTTTCAGCGCCCGCCACCGGCCCTCGCATCGTCTCCGCAGAAATGGCGGCTTGTGCTATTGGCGCCGATCGTGTCATCATTTCCCTCGCTTCTCAAGAGTTCGCGCTTCGCTTGTTGGGGCAGACTTCTCTTTGAATTCCTGCGCAAGTTTGACTCACTTCCAAATGCCAGTGGAGGCCCGGCCTCCGATTGCGGCCTATTCTAATTCCCTGGCCGAAAATCAGGAAAGTTGGGGGTCAGGGATGAACCCTGAAACCCTCTTCCTGACGTTGCCAACTCAAGTTGCCGGCGCGGCAACGCGGTTGACGACGACCTACTGGTCTTTGGCCTTCATCGCGTTCAAAAGGCTCCGCTTGGAGGCCTCGAGGACGGAGCTCTCCGCCGGGAAGTAGCCCACGCGCTCAATCTCCTCGTTGACGTAGGTCAGGTAGAAGTTGATGAAGGCGGCGACCTGGGGTTTCTCGGCCATGACGCCTGCATCGGAGTAGATGTAGAGCGGGCGGGCAAGCGGGTAGCTGGCGTTGTCGACGTTGGCGGTCGTCGCCTCGACTCCGTTGATGGAAACGATCTTCAGGGAATCGGCGTTCTCCTGGTAGTAGGCGTAGCCGAAATAACCGACGGCGAAAGGGCTGCCGGTGATTCCCTGGACCAGGACGTTGTCATCCTCGGACAGCTGGATGGCGTCTGCGCTCAGGATCGGCTCCATGTCCTTGTCGAAAACCTCTTCGACGAAGTAATCGAAAGTGCCGCTGTCGGTACCTGGGCTGAAGCGCTGAATCGGCTCGGCGGGCCAGTCAGGGTTGACATCGGCCCAGGTAGTCGCAGTGGAGAATACCATCGCCAGCTGCGCCATGGACAGGTCGTCAACGAAGTCGTTATCCTTGCTGACGGTAACGGCCAAGGCATCGGTACCGACGCGGAACTCAATCGGAGTGCGGTCGATAGCGCCGCAGGATTCCCTTTCAGAGTCCTTGATGGGTCGGCTTGCGTTGGAGATATCGGATTCACCGGCGACGCAGAGGCGCTCGAAGCCTGCCCCGCTGCCGATGCTGTCGACGGTGATATTGTAAGCGTATCCCTCGTCCTTGAAACGTTCGGCCATCGCTTCGGACAGGGGGAAGACGGTTGAGCTGCCGGCCGAGATGATGTCCCCCGTGACTTCCAGAGGATTCACCTCCGGCAGCCCGTCGGACATATCGTCCAAGGCCATCGTCTCTTCCTCCGTGGCAAGCTCATCAACTGAGGCCTCGTCTTCGCCCGAGCGGCCGCATGCAGCCAGCGCTAGAGCCGCTATCAGAAACCAGACAAGCAATACTCGACGCATTTTCTCCCCTCTTACGGAACACTGAGTGAATGTATTACAGGTACGGATAGTTGCCATGAATGCCAGTGGAGAAGATTTCCCCTGTTCGAATCAATCCCTCAGAATCAAGACTCGGGAATTCACTTCAACCACCATTGCCAGTATATGGCTATCAGGTTAATGGCCTGTGATGAAACTCGCTTTAGACGTTAACAACCCATATTCGTTGCGTTAAGAGTCCATTAACAACTGGGCTCTGCCACCCCTTCCCTTCCTGCGACCCAGTTTGAATAGCCTCATGCCCGGCGCAGCGCGTTTCAGGCGCAGCCTCTGGCTCTCCTGGTCGAAATTGTATTGATTTAGTTTTCATATCCCGTGCAAGACTAATGCAGCCCGACTAACGCGAGGCACAGGAGACGCAAATGGGAATTCAGGGTTAGGAAAGAAGCAAGGTAGTGGTGGGGTGAGTGGTGGGGTGAGTGTTGGGTTAAGAGTTGGAGGAGAGGAAAAGGAGAAGACAGTTCAGGAGTCTGCCGGAAGCGAGGTGACCTCAGGTTTTCCTCCGTACTCGAACGCCATTCGGCTCGACGGGAAGGGTAAATGAGAAGGTACTGCCCCGGTTCTCTACGCTATTGACCCAAATTCGACCGCCGTGAGCCTGCACAATGTGCTTTGCGATGGCGAGCCCCAATCCCGTACCCAGGCTTGCGCGGGCACGATCGGTCTTGAAGAACCGTTCGAAGATGCGGTCCGTGTCCTCGGCGGGAACGCCGATGCCCGTATCGTTTACTGAAACAGTCACATGCCGGCTCCCGGTCTCTGCGTCAGCCGAGACTTTGACCGACCCCCCCGCCGATGAAAATTTCAGAGCATTGTGCACAAGATTCGTCACCACCTGATGAATGCGTTCCGCATCTGCATAGACGCGAGGAAGTTTCGCCGGTAGGTCAACAATCAAGTTGATGTCGCTTCGAGCGGCAAGAGGCTGCAGTCTCTCAACCGGTGTAAGGACAGTTTCACTGACAGGCACAGGCTGGAAACGGAATGGAACTTGCCCGGATTCGATGCGGGAAAGCTCCAGAAGTTCGCGCACCATCTGGGCGAGAGCGTCTACTTCTGTTTCAACGCTGTCCAGAAAGCGCGGGGCCGCAGCGGGGTCGTCGAGCGCCCCGTCTCGCAAGGTCTCAGTCAGGGCTCGAAGAGACGCCAGCGGTGTACGCAGTTCGTGAGAAATGTTGCTGACGAAGTCGCGCCGCACACGTTCAAGCCTGTGCAGTTCCGTCATGTCCTGCAGTAGAACGATATAGCCGACGCTTCCACCGGCCACAAAGGGAAGTGCAATGACGCGAATAGTCCTGTTTCCCCACTGGAAGATGCTCTCGACCTGCTTTCCATCTTGCCTGCAATCCTGCCAGGTTTCAACGATCCGGTGATCGCGCACAACCTGGGCCAGTGGTTGGCCTCGCAATCTTCGCGGGTTGAATTGAGGAACAGCGCCGCCAGCATGCGTGTCCGAAGGAGAGGCGGCGCCTTCATCCGTTTCCGCTGCATGTCTAATCTCTGAAAGGGCGTCGGTTGCTTCCTCTGTTTCCAGCCCTATCATGCGCGCCGCCACCGGATTGAAAAGTCGAATTCGCCCCTCGTTGTCGAGGATGAAGACGCCGTCGACCAGGTTGTTGAGCACAGAGATCAGTCTCTCCCTCTCTCTCGTGACCGACGCAACCTGCGCCTCCAGCCGGTCTCTCATACGGTTGAAAGACCTTGCTAGCTGTCCCGCCTCATCCGCTCCTTTGGGCTCTATCCTTTCCTCAAGCTCCCCCTGTGCCAGGCGTGCCGCCACACGAATCAACTCCCTGAAAGGCCTTGCCGTCATCTCGGACACGATTAGAGTGAACCCGACACAGGCCGCTAACGCCAGCAGCGCCACAACCGCAAAGGCCAATCTCAATGGGTCGAGCGCGGCTTCAATCTCGGTGCTCGGCGCCGACACGCGCAATACGCCCAACGCCTCCGCTTGCTGCCGGCTGTCCGTATTGGCTCGATCAACGCTGTCTGGGGTAACCGCCGCAGCCGCGTATAGCATCTCGAAGCCAAATGCACGGCTCGTCCGAACACTGTATCCGGTCCCTTCGTTCAATGCCGCCCTGACCTCCGGCAGATCGAACTGTCCTGCCATGTTTGAGGGGTCCATCTGAGAGTCGGCCAAGACAGTTCCGTCAGCAAGAATGACGGTGACCCGGGCGTCAAGCTGATCGCCCCACGCCCGTACGAGCCTGGCCAACTCAACATCACCTGCCTGCCAGAGCGATTCGGCCAACCCTTCCCTCAGTTGCAGGTTTCCGGACAACAGTAAGGCGTCAACGGTCAGGCGGTGCCGGAGTTGGTCTGTATGAAACTGTCTGACCTGGATGAAGGAAAAGAAGAAGATGCCCGCTAGAACAGCTGCGGCAAATAGGCAGAAGGGGACAGTGATTCGCCAGCGGATTGAGCGAAACCCAAGCATTTGCTGTGGTGGTTCCGACAAAGCACTCTCGTAAGGTGAAAAGACACATACGCCGGCGCCGAAACTGATGCGCCTACCCGTCAAATCGGTATCCGATGCCCCTTATCGTTAATATGCGACTCGGATGGGCCGGGTCAACTTCGATTTTTTCTCGCAGCCAGCGGATGTGAACGTCCACGGTCCGGCTGCCTCCGTCGAAATCCCATCCCCATACCCGTTCCAAAATGAGGCTGCGGCCCAGGGCGATTCCCCGGTTTCTGGCCAGAAAGAGGAGTAGCTCAAACTCCTTCGGTCTTAGAGCCAATACGTCGTCGTTGCGCCGTATTTCTCTCCTGCTTTCGTCAATGACGAGATCGCCGAATGAGATCGCAACGTCACCGTTTGGCGACTTCTGATCTGCCTGGCCTGAGCTTTCCAGTTCCTCGCGCAAAAGCCGGACGCGACGCAGGTGCGCCCTTACTCGGGCCAGAAGCTCTCGCATGCTAAACGGCTTGGTGAGGTAGTCGTCTGCACCCACTTCCAGACCGACAATTTTGTCCACCTCTTCATCCTTTGCCGTCAACATCAGTATCGGCAGACTCATCTCCTGCCGAAGTATTCGGCAGACTTCAATGCCGTCCAGACCCGGTAACATGAGGTCGAGGATTACCAGGCCGGGCTTCTCGGTCCTGGCTTTCGCTAGTGCCTGCACGCCGTCCGAAGCAGTGACGACTTCGTAACCCTGTTGTTCCAAACTGTATTTCAGGGTATCAAGCAGTGTCGGCTCGTCCTCAACGATCAGGATCTTGGTCTTGTCCAAAAAGTGAACCTTTCCGTTGGCTCTTTTCCAGAGACCCTTTCGATTTGCTCCAAACCAACAACTGAGAGCAGAGTCTCGACAGGCAAGGTCGGCGCCCCTTCCGCGCCCGTTGGCGGGACTTTAACGCAAGACCACGCTATCCTCCAAAGAACCGGCACGGTCGCTGCGAATCCGAATCTTGACCTCGGCGCCGGGTTGCCCTCGTACAACCCATTCAGCCCAGGCGCGATTGTCGGTCGGGCTTGCCGCGAAAACTGTGCTCACCGAGAGTTTGCCACTGCGGCCCTCCAGATGTCCCATTTCAGTCTTTGCCTGCCCGCTCGACAGGCTGACACCCTCCGGCAGCTCCAGCTCTACCCGGACAGGACGCGCTGCAACCCGCTTGCGTCCTTGTGCACTGGTATAAGTTGGCAGGAAGCCGCTGTTCTCTACGACAAGGCGAAGCCTGTGGTCTCCTTCATCTGACAGCCGGTCAAGAGAAAGAGAATGCACAGTCAACCTGGGCAACATGTCGGCAAGTGAGAGGGCAAATGAGGTGTTCAATGCCGCCTCTTCGCCGACGATGCCGCGAGGCGGATTACTCCACGTGAACATCCTGTCGTAGCCGCCAATCTCAACCCGGCCCAGCTGAGCATGCTCGTAAGGATACCAGTCCACCAGCGGCGGGTCGTCACTGTTTTCCTCCAGCCACGTCAGAATCTTCAGGTCGTCCTCGTGCGGGTGCTTGCGGAACCAACCGATGAAGTCCCGGTCCTTGATGCCCGCCCTCCCGGGCAAGTCCCACAATTCAATTGTAAATGAAAACATGCCCAGATGATCGTAGACCCAGTCGTCGAAACCTCCGTTCGTAACTTCCTTGGGATGATATCGGAAGCCGTGATAGACCGATAAACAGGGATAGCCGGTTAACTCCTTGCCGCGCTCCCCCATCAGCTCATACACCCAAAGGTCGCCGGTCTCCATTTCTTCGTCCGGCCTGGTACTGAAGGGCCGAAGAATCACCCCGCTATAGGTGTGGTACGTTACAGCCACACTGATATTGTTGTGCCGGCTGATGAAGGAGACTGCCGCCCGGATCTCCTCTTCCGAGGCCGGAAACGGCCCCGCGCCGGCCTGCGTCGACTCCGGCTGCCATTCAAAAGGAAAATTGCGGTTGAAGTCGAGCCCTTGCAGCGGCCTGGCCAGCGTGATCTTCACTCCATCGAAATCCTCAACCCGTCCTTCAGGTAGAAGCCTGTAGTACTGATCACCATGTTCATCCGGCCCTCTCTTCTGCATGAGCCGGTCGTCGAGCGAACTGATTTTCCAGTCACCATTGGGGTCGGGGATCCGCATCTGCAATATCCGCCCGTCGCCGTCAATGTCCTCCTCATGCAAACCGGCCACGGGTTCCAAGAATGGGTATGGACGAGTACCGGAGCGCACATATCTGGGATTCTCGGCCAGCGCCAGCGCCGCCCCGTCGGGATTCAGCCGCGGCACGATGTAGAACGCAACACTGTCCAGCAAACGTTTACAACGCGCGTCGCTCCCATATCCGGACAAAAGAGTGTGGGCAATGTGAAGGGCTACCGTTGTGCCGGCAACCTCAGTTGCATGAATATTGGAATCGATCCAGATCGCCGGCTTGTCCTCATCAGACCCCGTTTCTCGATTGGTCAAAGTCAGAACAGGGATTGTCCTCTTCTCATGACTCTTCCCTAATTCATTCACCCTGGCCAAGTGCGGATACTCATGCGCCCAACCTTCCAATACCGATTCGACCTCATCGTTTGAAAAATAATGGTTGAAATCCATATCCAGTGCGCCCCTGCGACGATCAGTTGGATTGTCTGGTTGTGCAGTCAGACCTCAGAGCTATCTTGAAGCTGGTCGCTTCACGGAGAAAGTCCCATCAGTAGCGCAGTCAACAGGCCTGCTCTCTCACCGATTTTGTCCACTTCGATATGTTCATGGTCGGCATGCGCCCCGTGCCCGGGGACTCCCAGTCCGTCCAACGTAGGGACGCCCAATGCGCCCGTCAGGTTGCCGTCGCTGCCGCCGCCGGTCCCGGCTTCTTGAAGGTCCAGCCCAAGCGAATGACCGATGGCCCGGGCCTGTTTGAACATTGACCCAGTTACGGTCCTTTCCAATGGAGGACGGCTCACGCCGCCGCTGACTTCGAGTTTTGTTCCCTCCAGCTTCGGTTTGAGGCCCATTATCTCGTCGTTGACCCGTCCCATTTCCTCAGCAGTCCACGCTCGTACATCGATGCGGGCTTCCGCATGCGCTGCAACGACATTGGGCCGCGTCCCTGCCTCCACAACACCGACGTTCACCGTCGTACCCGCCTCCAAATCGGTGAGACTGTGCAGGCTTAAGATCTGGTGGGCAAGCTCCTGTACGGCGCTGATTCCCTTCTCCGGCTCCACGCCGGCGTGCGCTGCCCGCCCGGTTATCGACAGCGAATAATGCCCTCCGCCCTTTCGGGTTGTTTTCAGTTTGCCGCCGGGTAACGGTGGCTCCATCACCAGGACAAACGCGGCAAGCCGGGCCTCTTCTTCGATCAATTCACGCGAGGTCTGACTGCCGACCTCCTCGTCTGACGTCACAAGCACCGTTACCGGGCGCGGCAATCTCAGGTTCAGGCTCCTTATGCCCCGTATCACATACTCCACCAAGGCCAGACTCGACTGCATGTCAAATATGCCGGGACCATAGGCCCAACCTTGTTCGTCAACCCGAAATGGATGGGTGTCCAAAGACCCGACTGACCAGACGGTATCGTAATGGCAGAGTACCAGGGCCGGCTCAGCCTCCGGCTGGTCCACGTGCCCTCTAGGTTGGAAGCGCGCCCGAATATGATTGCCGCGTTGCCGATTGGGTATGATTTCCGTATCCAATCCAGCTGCCGCATAGCGGTCGGCAAGACGGGCGGCAAAAGCATCCAGTCGGCCCTTGTCGTCTGTAGGCGTCTCCTCCTTGACGAGCTCGCCGATCGTCTCTAGAATCTGCGCCTGCTGTTTCTGGTAGTAAGGAATAAGCTGACTGGGTTCCATTGCGATCTCCTGCTGAAAAGTCTGTTCAGGCCGACGGTTTGGCCAAAAGACACTCAATCAGGACTGAACTGCTAACGGCCAAATCCGAACTCAACCGCGCTGAAAAAGAGCGGAACCATCGCCACTGCACTTACCAGAATCGCGCCAATCTCCAGGTACACCCACCCCTGAGCTGTTCGCAACAGGATCCGCCTGCCGTCAGTGACCGCCCGCTCTTTTGTTGAGCAAACATATTTGACAATGTGCTGCTCTTCCGGTTTCACCGGCTCCAGTGGCATAACCGTCCATCCGGCCTGCTGGAAGAGTCCCGGAAATGAAGTCACAATGCGGTGGGCGCCGTATCCGAAAGGCAGCAAAACGAGGACAACGTAGGCGAGAGCGCCCAGCAGGAGTTCAACAGGTCGCGATTGAATCGGGCTGAGAATTCCGAACAGGTCCAGCCACAGCCATCCCAGGAAGCATATCGCAGGCGCAGACAGCACCCAGTGACCCCAACCCCCTGCACCGGGTGTGGCCTCGATCAGATGGGCCTTCACTCTTCTTCGGCCCTTCCTCTTCGGTTCGACTTCGGAGGTCATCGATCCGCTCCATCAGCATGGTGGATTCCCCGCTGCAGTGGCCTGCCCGAGAGGTTCAGGAGTTGATGGGTACTGGTCCGTCATTCGCCATTTTCCAGTGCCGCGGTCATCTCTTGCGCTGCTTTCCCTTCAGTCTCTTCTTAAGAGCATCCTTGTCTCGGGAAAATGCAGCCCGACTTGGGGAAGGGGGACCACGTTCGATCCTTTGCGGCCGCTGTTCTTCAGGCTTTGACGGACCAAACGTATCCAGCCACTCTGACACTTCACGGGCGGACAGATTAACGTGACTCTCTGCACCCTCGTCGATTAGCGTCTCGTCCTGGTCAATCGCAGACGGGGAGCCGCTGCCCGGACGGGAGGCGTCCCCCTGGGCCGCGGCGGCTCGCCCTCGCGGACTTCCCATTCGCTGTACGAATTCGTCCGCTTGCCACGTCTCAATGTCATAGAGTTCTGCTTCCTGTCGCAGGGTCCGGTCATTCGTAACGACGATTAGTCCCTGCGGCCGGCGATGGATTCGACGCAGAATCAAATCATCGGCTTCTTGCGGATTCCGAGCGAAGATGACCTCGACGCCGCCTCCGCTCAACTCCCTTGACGCCCCGCCGACGATACCGCGGTCAAAGACCACGGTCACTTTTCCCCGGTAGTTGCTCCGCCAGATCCGCAGACGAGACACGAAAAGTTCCTCATCGTTTTCGTCCTGCAGGCTGATGTTCTCCAGTACTCCGGAGCCGATTATATTGTGTCCGTCTATGAGTAGTGGCACAGTGCTTCTCACTTGAGAAACCGTTGACTCAGAGTCCCGGTTTGTTATTCATCTCGCCAGTGAATCTCTGGCCTGTGCAGATTGCGCCTACGCCAGTTCAGGCCGACAGGATAGCCAGTAATCTTCGCCAGATCACCTGTCAGACGAATTAACGGCACGAACAGAGCTGCCTGTACCCTTGCAACGAAGGGAAGATCTTTCGCCAAGTGCCGCAGGCGACGCCAGGGCCCGGCACAATTGACGACGCCTCCGCCAACCAGGCCAAGCCACCCCAACCATCGCGCCTCCTGTCCCCACAGCGCGTGGCCAAGGAGCGCCGGAATCAAGAGTAGATAGATGGCGTAGCGGATGGCATGTCTCATTCGCCACAGGTCTGCCTTTCCGTCTCCTCTTGCGTAGCGGTAGTACTGGAGCCAAAATGATTTCAATTCCGTGCGGGGGCGAAAGTAAGCGACGGCGCGCGGCGCCCAGGCAAACGCAGGTTCCTCTCCCGCTTCTTTGATGCGCAGATCGAAGACCAGGTCTTCACAGTAATCGAGCCACTCAGGATAGCCGCCAACCCTACGCCACAACGCCTTGGAAAATGCGATTGACCGGCTGCTGGGCAAGAAGCGTTCAGGCGCTATCTCCTCCGCCATGGGCAAAACTGTTGCTCCCATCGCCGCTTGAAAAGGGCCTGAAACGTCTGGCAGGAAGAATCCGGCCACCGCTTCAACACTGTGCTCTTCAGATGCGGTTCCTGCCTCGAATGGCGCCACCAGCTCTTCCAACCAGTTGCGGTCCAACCGCACGCCGGCATCCGTGCAGGCAATAATCGGTCCGGCTGCCTCGCTGATTGCGCGATTGCGCCCCCGGCTGATGTTGGCGCCTTTTTCGACGAGAATCCGCAACCCAGGCGCTTCCCCTAGGAATCCGTCCAGGATGGCAGCGGTTTCGTCTCGGCTGCCGCCATCGCAAATGATTATCTCATCGGGCCGGCGAGACTGGTTCAACAGGGAGTCCATCAGCCTCTTGATGCTGTTTTCTTCGTTGTACACTGTGGCTACGACGGATACCCGCATCGTTCGTGTCAATCCATCTGTCAACCAGGGCTCTGCAACATCCGCTGGGCAAAAAAAGTGCGCCCTCATAAAGCGCGCACTCCTCTTCCCGTAAGTCGCGCTTCCAATGGGCCCGAATCTTCTTGATTCCTGTGCCCGTTCAACACGTCTATCCGGAATCGGCAAATGTGGGCTGCCCTTTCAGGCGGCTGTGCGACAGGAGTTTAACGACGCACTCTCAAACCGACTTTGTCCGCTTAGGGACACTTTTCTTAGTTTGTCCGAGGCTGCAAAAGCCCGTAGTTGCCGTCTCTGCGGCCATAGACAATATTCAGAGAACGCGAATCGACATTGTAAAAGACGAAAAAGTCGTGGCCGAGAAGCTCCATCTGTTCAGCTGCCTCCTCAGGCAACATCGGCTCTGCGACAAACTGTTTTGTGCGTACGATTTTCAACGAATCATCGGGCAACTGCGTGGCCGACGCTTCGACTGCCGCTGCCGCGGCAGCAGCATCGCGTCTCTTGCTCTTGAAGCGCCGCCCTTTGAATCGCTCAATCTGTCGGAACATCTTGTCTGCGATTGCATCAATGGAAGCAAACAGATCTTCGCTGGACTCCTCTGCACGCAGAATCTGCCCACTGGCCCATATTGTCAACTGCGCCGTGTACCTGTCCGCTGAAGCCCGTGTCTCTCTGCGGACCAACTCAACCCTGGCCTCCCTTATCCGCGGCAGATACTTGTCCAACCTGCCAACTTTTCTGTCAACATAGTCCTGAACTCGGTCAGATATCGCAACGTTTCTTCCGTGGACTGTCAGATTCATACTCTTATCTCCCCTCTTGTTTATTCGATCCTTTTGGCTCTGATTCGGCCCTTGAGGAAAGCGCAGTTGGCCTAACGGGCAACGCAACCAACTCCCTCACTTCTCGAAGAAACAACGCAAGCTACCTCTTGGCGGGTCTCGCCAGTGCAACACCGTAGACAGCGATTGCACCGGCCTCACGCAAGGCCACTGCGCACTCCCGCATCGTCGCGCCTGTCGTAAAGACGTCGTCCACAAGCAGTAGCCTACTCCCTTGAACCACCTTGGGACTCGCCCTGAACTTCCCTCCTACATTTTCTGCCCGCTCAAAAACTGTCAGACCGACTTGGGATTTGGTCGCCCGATAGCGCTCAATTGCGCTATTCAGTACGGGCGCACGCGTTTCATCCGCTAGACCGGTGGCCAGCAACGCCGCCTGATTGTATCCTCTTTCCAGCAGCCTGTCTTTGTGCAGTGGGACAGGGACAATTCCATCCAACCTTCGTAGTATGGCAGGCCAGGGGGCAGCAGCGAGCAGAGCTCTCAAATAACGTGAAAGGACTGGTGCCAGTTCCAACCTGCCGTCATACTTGAAGGCATGGATTGCTGGTTGGAGCGGTCCTTCGTGTAGGGCCGCCACGCCTACACAGCCCAGTGCGTCAAGGCATCCGGAGCAAGGAGCCCCGAGCCCTTCCTCATCTCCTTGCAACTCGATTCCACAACGCTGGCAAACCTGCATTGACGGGGCCGGACGCACCTGCTGTGCACAAGTATCGCAGAACCACTGGCCGCTTCGCAGGCAGTTTACGCAACGGGGAGGGAAAACCAGGTCAAGCAGATAGGAACCGAATCTCTGAAGCAATTCGAGGATGGCCAGGTTGCTTTGACTAATCTCAGCGGCCGGCAAATGATACGAGCCAGACGAGGCTCAATGGAGTTTCTATTGAAGACTCATCTGTTGCCGGGAACCAGCGTTGGAGTACGTCATTGATGAAGGTACGCAGATCGTTTCCCAGAATGAGTAGTATTGAAAGCAGAACAATCGAAACCAGGATCAAGAGCAACGCGTACTCTACGAAACTCTGGCCACCACGACCTGGAGAAGATCTGAACATCGACATGAGTGAAAACTCTCTTTCGGAGCCGCCAGAAGTTCTCGACCAACCGGCGAAACCGGGTCCTGCGGGACTACCTCGTACCTCCTATTGTTACGGATGTTGACCAGAAAGGCAATTTCTTTCAGGGCAATCGCATCTAATCGCATTTGATTCTTGGGAGCCTGCCCGAAACGCATGGCCAGGCCCCGCCACAGCCCTCTGCAGGCCATACCCACCTTTACGCCTGGTGCCTGCCCTCAGGGCCCAGCCCCGCCTTCCCTGACCACCGACCGCTGCCGTTCCACTGACCACTTACATTCGAAGGGTGCAGTCCAAAATGGGGAGTGAGATTCAGGCTACCTTTTGGGAGCTGTTCGGGGTTGCACAGCCCGCTATTCTGGAGATCCCCAAAATTAAACTGCACCCTTCCCGAAGGGTGCAGTCCGGTTGTCACATCTCTTGGGGGGAACCCTCCCCAGTTTCTCCCAGCGACTCAATAGTGAAATCCTTCACCATGTGTCAGTTTTTGGCAGCTTTTGGCAACTTTTTGGGGGTTTTTTCCAAGGAAATCGCAACTAATCCGGTTTGCCTGTACTTCCGAAAATTGCCAGTGGGTCCACGAGGGGCATTCTCAAGCAACGAACATAGAGATTACTCGAAGGCAGGCGCAAAGGCCAAACGGCAGTGGTCAGTGACTGCGGCGACTGATAGCGGTTAAGCGCGGCGAGAGTACGCGGCGTTGCGAGGGCAGGAAGTTTACGGGAGCAAATTGCTTTATTGACAAAGGTCAAGGAGCCGTTCGATTCAAGGGCTCAAGGGTGAGTGATTTGAGGTGTTTGTC
>VXRG01000104.1 GCA_009838625.1 Caldilineaceae bacterium SB0664_bin_27 | reverse complement strand
CTCGCTCCCCCTCACGCGCCGCCCCACGCCACTCACTCCTCACTCCTCTCCACTCACTCTTCGCCCATCTGGACTCTCCGGATATCTTCGAAAATACTGGCAAACCTGAATAGAAGCGACTGCCTTAAGAACCCCCCCCCAATAGGTGCCAAATGATGAGACATGGTGACTGATTTCACTGTTGGGCCGATGAGTGGGAAGGGGGGTAACCCCCTAAAAACGTGCCAAATTGTGCCAAATTGTGCCAAATCCTTCAGATCATTCACCCCTGAGCCGTTCAATCAAACGGAGGTTCCAAAAAATTGTCACCGGATCCTGACCACTTACAGCGTGCTCCCGACCTCTGCCGTTCCCACCCCAAATCTGGGATGCACCGGGGCCGGTGCCGCCATTGCTCCGCGTTGCTGCACTGTGCTATAATCTTCAATTTGACGACTGGTCTTGCCATGAAATCCGGGAAGGGGATGTAGCAGGTGGCGATTACGCGCACACGGGTTGCAGATGATACGTGGGTATTCACCAGCGCGCTGTACGCAGAGGTCAACGCCGGACTGGTCGTGTCCTCAGAGGGCGGTATATTGATTGATACCCTCCCATTTCCCTCGGAAACCAACCAGATAATAGACTTTGCCGCGCAAGTTTGCCCCGCTGGCATTCGCTATCTTGTCAACACAATAAGCCATGCAGACCATGTTTACGGATCCTGTCTCTTCCCTGAGGCGGAACTCATTGCCCATGAGTCCGCCCGTGACCTGCTTGTACGCTATGGTCGCAGAGCGCTGGAAGAGGCGAGAGAGCATACCACCGAGCTATTGCGCGTAGAAATCCGCCTCCCGAAAATCATCTTCAATGAGGGTTCCGTAATTCGCCTGGGCGACAAAACCGTCCATATCATGCACGCGCCTGGTCCAGGGCCTGATGTGTGTGTCGTGCACGTGCGAGAGGAAAAGGTACTGTTCGCAAGCGACCTGATGATGCCCGTGCCAGTGATTGCGTCCCCGCTAGCCGACATTGAAAAATTCAAACAGTCTCTGCACAGTCTGCACGAATTTAATTTGGAGACGATTGTACAGGGCCATGGTGATATTCTCCTGAGAGGTGAAGTAACCCCCAGCATAGAAGAAAGCATAAAATACCTGAATGACGTTGAGGAACTGGTCGAACGGCTCCTTTCCGAAGGGGCGACCAAGCGAGAGCTCCTGAGTCACGACATCGAGGAATTCGGTCGGACGCGCATTCCCCTGGGTGGGCTTGTCCAGAATTTCCATCAAGCCAACCTGCTCTTCTTATGGGAAAAGGCCAAGGCTGCGCAAAGGCAGGAGCGGCAGCCGGCATAGCGCCCCGCCGCATTCTCAAAGTGTGTTTCTTGACTGTCCTCTGCTCGCAGCAGGCCGGGACGCCAATAGCGACGCTCTCCCCCTCTTCAGCAGATTACGGATTCGAACCATCTGAAATGGGTCCAAGTTTTCTTCAGGTCTGCTTGAGGACCCGAAGAGTTGGAGCTGGGCGGATATGAGAAGCAATATTGATAGGCTTGTCAACCAGATCGGAAGACTCTCTACCCGGCAGAGGCGTTCGCTCTTCCGAAAGTTAAAGGCTATGGGGCTGATTGAGACAGAGGAGTTGCTGGCGGATAGGAATCCACTGAAAATCGCACTCTCTGTTACCTCGCAGAGCATCGCAAGAAGCAACCGGCAGATCGTTGAGAAGCCAGTAGAGCCAAGACCGCCTGCACCGGCCAATCGCCCTCGAGAATCTGACGATCGCCCCCCGGAAGCCCCACCTACAGCAGTCGGTTCTCCAATCCAAAGGGACGCAGTTGAACCAGCACACCCATCCCTGCAGGAAGAGTTGCCGAAAGATCCGATACAAATCGTATTTGATGGAGGCAGCCGCGGCAATCCTGGAGTAGGCTACGGAAGCTTCGCGCTGGACTGGCCGGGATACAATCGCGAAATAGTTCAACTTGAATTCGGCGACAATGTAACAAACAATGAAGCCGAGTACGACACTCTCATAGCCGCGCTGGAAGGACTGCTGGACAGATTGAAAGAGCGCCAGATGGAGCCGGGTTCCGCTTATGTAGCTATCTGGGGTGATTCACTGCTGGTCTGCAACCAGGTAGTTGGGAAGTGGGACTGTAAAGAACCTCGCCTGCAAGTCCGGTTGGAGAAAGTGAAGGCCCTGTTGAGCGGCTATGGGAAGAGCGAAATCAACCACCATCCACGCGCAAAGAGTGTCGAGATTCTGGGACACTAGGCTCAGCTTGCAGAGACGAGACGGCGGTAGGCGCTGAGCAGATTGTGCATTAGCATCACGTTCGTCATTGGGCCCGTTCCGCCCGGAACGGGAGTAAACATGCCCGCTGCGGCTTCCACGCTAGCCGGTTCGCAGTCGCCTTTAACAGAATTTCCCACGTAGGTCGTCCCAAAATCAACAACAACTGCCCCGGGCTTAATCCAGTCGCCTGTAACCATTTCCGGGCGTCCCACCGCCACACACAGGATGTCCGCCTCTCTTGCAACCGATGGCAGGTCCTCCGTTCGGCTATGGGCAACTGTGACCGTGCAATGTCGATGCAGCAACAACAGGGCCATCGGCTTTCCTACAATATCACTGCGCCCGATTACGACTGCCTTCTTGCCCTTGAAGGTCACGTCGGCATCTTCCAGAAGCATTATTGCCCCTGCCGGAGTGGCCGGCACAAAGTGCGGTTGACGCTGCGCAGCCAGCCTTCCCGCATTGAGCGGATGAACGCCGTCCACGTCCTTTGCTGGGCTCAGGAAGTCTATCAGTTGAGAACTGTCGACATGATCCGGCAGCGGCTCCAGCACCATGATTCCATGAACGGCCTTGTCGTCGTTCAACGTGGTTAGCGCTGCCTGAACCTCTTCAGGGCTGCTCTTTTCATCAAGCTCGACGGGCCTGAGAGCAACGCCAACCCCTTGACAAGCGCGGCGAATCGCGCGCAAGTACCCTGCCGCGGCCGGGTCCGCGCCCACCTGTAATGCGGCCAGAGTCGGCTGCACGCCGGCAGCGGTAGCCAGTTCTGCAAAACTCTCGGACAGTTCGGCCTGCAACTGCTTGGCCAACTGCCGGCCTTTCAATAGCTGTGCGGTCATATCTCTACGCCTAGGACTCTCGTGCACGCTGCGCGGGCTGCCATATAGTTGCTCTCGGCAGAAGCCTTCAATTCCGTCACCTCTGCCTGCATTTTGGAAACAAAAGTATCGTCCTTGAGGTACTTCAGATTGATATCAACGTTTACGAGGGCACTGTAGAGGGCCGCATAGGCCAGGTGAGCTGCTGTTGCCGCATCACTGACGACATTGGGATTGCCTTTCTCAGCAACCGGGGAGGTCAGTTTCAGCAGGTCGGCACACATTTCGGCGATAGAGAAGGGTACCTCTGCAGCGCCGCGCAGAGCGGTCTGCATAGCCTTGTTCCGGGCTGCCTTTTCTTCCGCGCTGGATCGGGGCATTGAGTAACAGGCCGCCACCGCGCCAAACGCCTCGGCATCCTTGTCTGCGTAGGCCGGGAGTTCGGCGCGCATCTCTTCGGTTCGCAGCAGTACACCTCTCAGCTCTTCCTCCACGGCTGCGTACTTTTTGCGGCCGACAGTGAAGTTCAAGACCATGCTGAGCAATGCGGCCGCTTGACTGCCGGTCAGAGCCGCGGCCGCCCCTCCTCCTGGCGTTGACTCACCTGAAGCCAGGTCATTCAGGAATGTCTCTATCGAAGTCCCAGCTGTATCCGGATTAGTCACGCTTAGTCCTCTCTATCGCAAAGAAACGAGTCAGGTTTCCCGCTCTCTTCTCTGAAACGCACGGTTAGACAGCGCTGGAGTAATTGCACTTCCTGTTCTCACTCCCCGACTCCCTACTGGCCGAAATCGATTGTTTGCACTGCATCCAATTTAGTTTAGTCAGCAGTGGCCTGCTCTCGCCCAGGAGCGATTATAGCACCCGCCTTGCCAATCAACCAGTCAAGTGCGAATTGTAGACGAGCAAGCCGCCGGAAAGACGCGCGGGTAAGAAGCACAGTCAGCTGATATCGGCATTCCTTCAATGAGAGTTGCAGTTGCAGATCAACTGGGCTTCGGCGAGGCCCGTCATTGAGAAAGGACCTGACTCAATCGCTTTCCCAAGTCCTGACTTCTGCCAAAGTCAGCTCCGGTTCCCAAACACCAACCTGGACGGTTGGAGTCAGCGTCTCCGAATCATAGACGACAAGCCTGAGTTCGTATTCGCCGGGAGCAAGGTCAGGCGGAAGGCTGATCTGGAACAGGGAATCAATTCCCTCACTTTGCGTCCAATCGCTTGTGGGCCTGTGCAGCGGATTCCACAGGAGGGAATCTTCCTGAAAGACGACCTCCCCTTCGCGGTCGTGCAGACGGATCGACACCGAAAAATCTACTTCCAGATCAGGCCGAGTCTCCCAATTCAGCGCTATCCAAAGAGGCTCCTCCCTTCTGAGCTCAATTGGTGTTTCGGCTGAATACTCCTCCGGACCCTGACCGAGGGCAAGGCCCATCAGTGAAATGCCGCCGTCATATTCTACTGTCAAAGGTTGCATACGCTCGAAGAATGTCCAGCCGTGCTCCATGGAGATTTCGGTGAAGTTGTGAACTTGGAAATCATTGAAATGCTCGACGTCTTCAAGTCTGGCGTATTTGCCCAGCAGTACAGGGACTCGGCCCGTGTCATTGCCTATCCAGCCAACATGAACGTTGTTCAACTGAACAACCTTGACTTTGGTCAGATTCTCCATTCCCGCAATAGCTGATTCGATTTCAGAAGCCAGGAGTCCAAGGTCAGCGGTCTCCCTGGGAAAGTAGTAAGTTGAGGCGGCGCCCCTGTAGATGTAGTCAAAGCTGGGATGGTCCAGTGAGTTTGGAATCAGGTAAAGCTCCCCTTCGCTTGAAGGCAAAGCGTTGAGTGTACGCGCGAAATCCGACCAGGGAACTTCGTAAGCAAACTGAACGCCGCGCTCGAATGCCCAGGCACCGAAGTAGCTGCGGAAAGTGGTTACGCCTTGAACCAGTACCGCCGCTGCCGCGACGGCTCCCAGGGCCACGGCGCTTTCGGCGACTCGAGTCGGGAAGAGACGTCTCCTTACGAAATGAAAGGCTTCCCAAAGACCGTAGGCCGTTATCAGATAGACGGCCGGCGTTGCGCCTAGCATTCTCAGGGTGTTCGGGGCATAGTCTCTCGCTATAACTGCCGGCAGCAGAAGGAAAGCCAAATAGAGAAGTAGGAGTCGGCACGCAGGCCGCTGCCACCGCCACAACGAGATTCCTGCGCCGAGCCAGAAAAAAGATGCCTCCCAGGGATTGAGCATCGGCAAAGCGTCAAAGTTATGGCGCCAGCTTACGTCTCCCTTGAAGCCAAATGCCGCCAGATGCCAGACCAGGTTATCCAGGAACACGCCCAGGGGGTTTCCCTCACTGACATGGGGCTGAAGAACAGAGATCGCGTTGCTCCGCAAAAAGAAGTGTTCAGGATGGAGAGCGAAAAAGACAAATATCGGCGCAGCCACCAGAAGTGCCGTGCCCCCGAAGTTGAGAATCCAGGGGAGCTCAGACCTCAGGTTTATCGGGCCGGTATTTCTGCGGGCTATCAGGAAACTCAAGCCCAGTGCGAGGAAAAGAAATGGCGTGAAGCGCGCAGGGATGTAAGTGTACTGAACCAGACCGGCGCAGACACCGGCCAGTGTAACCGCCCACCAGCTTCTCTCCCTCCAGCCCCACCAGAGCAGGGCCAGGCACAGTGAAGTCAGCAGGAGCAAGTGATTGGCCCGAAAGACCGTCCGTCCCAGGACCGTCTGTCCTATCGACACAGCCATCAGGCTGGCGGCAACCCCACCGATGAACATGCCGCGCCATGACGTGGCTGCACCTGATTCATCTCTTCCGAAGAGCAGCCGGCCTAGCCAGAACACGACAAAGACAGTTCCCGCATTGGCCAATGCGGTGGGCAGGCGCAATGCCAGGTCAGTCTGGTCCAGGAGAGAAATCGAGAGTGCAATCAGGTACACGACCAGACCTTCGTGGCCGCTGAACTCAGAAGGAAAGAAAACGGCATGTTCGCCGTTCAGGACGCGCAGAGCGTCTACACCGTTCAATGCCTCGCTGACCTGAATCCCTGCCGGCAGTTCGTCCAGCCTGTAGAGCCGGAGTATGACCACGGCGAGTGTCAGGAACGCCAGGATAATGACTGTTGTGAGACGGAAGAAACGGCGACTTGCCTCTGGGGTATTTGGACTGTCGGCAGGTTGAACAGCCGCTATCACACTCTCGAACATTGAATTCGCTCCAGGGAGGGCCAGAGGATCCCCCAAGTCAAGGCATCCTGTTCGAAGTCCTTGGGGAAAAGGCCGTGCGACAAACGACATTTTCTCACAGTAGGGCAGGGATTCCAGAATTCAAGAACGCCTGAAATACTGCGTTCTCATGCCGCCCATAAGCCTTCGAAAGATGTGAACAATGTCAGCGCAGTCTGCCTTCCAAATCCTGGTCTATTCTGTAGCCTTTGCCCCCGTTTCAAACTCTGCTGCATGCTCGCTCATTGCCGACTGAAGTTTGGGGAAGGGAGCTCCCATCCAGTCACAACATGTGGCAATGTAGCTCCCTGGGTCATTGACAGTTCGGGTCTCCTTTAGTAACCTGCCACTACTCGAAAAAGGACGGGAAGCATCTTTCAACTGCTTTTCCGGCCACGTCGACGGCGCGGAAATCTTCCGGCGAAGGCATTTCACAGCAAACTTCAAGGAGGGCGGCACCATCATGAAGAGTAGTGTGCTCATCTGTACGGCCCAGCAGCAATTCTCGCTCAGGGAATTCGATGTTCCCAAGCTCGCGTCCACTGATCTGCTGGTTCGCTGTGTCTGGTCCGGAGTCAGCGTAGGCACAGAGTTTGCTGTGATCCGCAACAAAATCAGCTATGGCCCCTACCCGATCAGTACAGGCTACCAGGCTGTTGGCTACGTGGAAGAAGTTGGAGCCGGTGTAACGAAATTCGATGTTGGCGACAAGGTCTACTACCGCCGCAACTATATTCCCATGCGCGTCAACGGTCAGCCGGTGACGGTCTGTTCAGGTGCCCACGCCTCCCATGCCCTGGTGCCGGAAGAAGCGGAGGTCGAACATCTGCCCGTTGGGGTGGATGACGCTACCGCGGCGCTCTTTGTCATGCCCGCAGTCGGCTACAACGCCGTCGATATGGCGGGCGTCCAGATGGGCGACGTTGTTGCATTTCACGCCGTTGGACTGATCGGTCTGGGAGCCCTGGCCGCCGCGCGTCTACGCGGCGCAGAAACCATAGCTATCGACCTCAACGAGAGTCGTCTGGAGAAGGCCAAGGAGTTGGGGGCAACGCATACGATCAACGCCAGCGGCTTGTCTTCGGAGGAGCTTACCGCGCGGGTCCAGGAGATTCAACCGGGCGGTGCTGATGTGGTTTTCGAAGGCAGCGGGAACCCCTCTTGCCTAGACCTCGCGTTCCCACTGGCGCGCCTGCGGGGAAAATTCGTCTTCCTGGGCCACTATGGAAAGGAGCCGGTCTCCTTCAACTACCTCGTGCCTCACGGCAAGCAGCTTACCGCTTTCTTTCCATGCAACGATGGTTTGGCTCCGTGCCGGGAGGCGGTGCTTCGAAATATCGCTACAGGCGCCATCCCATGGGAAAAGACGATTACACACCGGGTGGACGCTTCGGAGGCGCCGGACCTGTATGCGAAAATAAATCGGGATGAGTTGCCGGATCTCTTCGGCGCTGTAATTCGCTGGAGTTGACCCGCTTTCAAGTCTGCGATTGACCTGTGCGAGAACAGCAATGCAGGTAGAGCCGGTTCGGCCGGTACAGGGGAACCTGGCACAACAGACCGGGCGACCGGACCGCCCTCCCGCCTTAAATTCTTGTCCTCCTCTAAGCATCCGGAATGCACCAGTTTCGTTACGGTCACCGAAACAAGAGTAACGCCTCTTGTGAATGGCCGCCTGACAAGTGGTAAGCGGACGCAGGTATCCTCATTTTACTGAACGCATACTTGCCGCGAAGGATAAGCAGCGAAAATGAGTAGAATTCTCATCACAGGTACAAGTGGATTCATTGGAAACGCGCTGGCAAAGTCGATAGCACCAAACAATGAGTACGAGCTGGTCTGCCTTTCCCGTACTCCAACCGACGTGCCTGGTGCAACGAATCTGAAGGGAGATTTTTCGGACCCCAATACGCTTCGTTTGCTGGACTCCTTTGAGGGAATCGACACTCTCATTCATCTTGCCGCTGTGACGGGCGGGTGCACCGAGGAGGAGGGGCTGCGCGTCAATGTCGCAGGGTCCCACCACCTACTGCGTTACCTCATAGACCGCGGATGCAAAAAGTTCGTCCTGGCAAGTTCCATCGCCGCGGTCGGAATGCAATCGGTCGATTTCCGCCCTCTCCAGCTTCCCATGCCCGACGAACACCCCTGTTTGGACCGTGACGGCTACGGTTTCTCCAAGTACATGATGGAGGAGGTAACCAGATACCTGTCCAGGCAGAATGGGTCCCTCGACTTTATCAACCTGCGGTTGGCCAGCATCGCCCCCGATGATCGTCAACTGGCGCCGGCAGAACCCGGGCCCGTGCCAATCTGGGGGATGGGCAAGATTTCGGTAATGTTTCTGAGTGATACCCTCCGCTGTCTGATGGCTGCCGTAGAGGCCCCGTTCAAACCCGGTGTGCGGACTCTCAACGCAGTTGGTGGTCAAGCCTGCACCGCCGTTCCGGTTCCCGAGCTGCTGCGCTCTTGGTACGGCAGTGACGCCGACGCCATCGACTTTTCCCACTATGAACAGCCTGGCCGCGCGAAGGATCCCGTGTACGACATTTCAGGGATTCGGGAAGAGCTTGGCTTTGTGCCGCAAATGCCGATTCAGGGAGACTGAGGTGAAATGAAGATTACGCAGATTCACACCGAACACTACCGGATCCCACTGCCGGTCGTCCTGTCAGACTCCACACACGGTGACATCTCCCACTTCGGACTAATCGTGACGCGTATCGGCACTTCCGGCGGCCTGGAAGGAATGGGATATACCTACTGTGTTGGCGACATTGGCGGGTCTGCCATTCTGGCCCTGATCCGCGACGATCTGGCGCCGTGTCTGATCGGCGAAGACGCCGACCGGATAGAACGCCTGTGGGACCGAATGTGGTGGCACGTGCACTTCGTCGGGCGGGGTGGAGCGGCCTCATTTGCTCTGGCTGCCCTGGACATCGGCCTGTGGGATCTGCGCGGTAAAGCCCGGGAGGAACCTTGGTGGCGGCTGTTCGGTGGCCATGATCCCAGGGTCCCCGTCTACGCCGGCGGTATCGACCTTCAGTTTTCGTTGGACGCCCTGCTGAAACAGGCAGATGACTTTCAGTCGCAGGGCTTTCGCGCCATAAAGATGAAAGTTGGCCGCGATCAACTTTCAGAAGACGTCGAGCGAGTGGCGGCGATGCGCAGCCACCTGGGAGCCGACTTTCCCCTCATGGCTGATGCAAATATGCGCTGGAGGGTTGACGAAGCCATTCGCGCCGCCCGCGGCATGGCCGAGTACAATCTGTTCTGGCTGGAGGAGCCTATAATTCCTGATGACGTGGCGGGCCATGCACGCATCGCACGGGAAGGAGGTCTTCCGATCGCCACCGGAGAAAACTTCCATACCGTCTACGAATTTCAGCAGATGATCGCCCACGGCGCCATCTCCTTTCCTGAGCCGGATGTGGCAACACTCGGTGGAGTTACGCCCTGGCTCAAAGTGGCCCACCTGGCCGAGGCCTGCAACCTGCCCATAACCACACACGGCGTCCATGACCTTCAAGTGCATCTCTTGGCCGCGATTCCAAACAGCTCCTACCTCGAGGCGCATGGGTTTGGACTGGATCGATTCATTCGAAACCAGTTGCACATCGAAGAAGGCGCGGCGATTGCCCCCGACCGAGCAGGGCATGGCATCGAATTTGACTGGGATGCGCTTCAAGAGCACAGAGCTTGACTGGAGAAAACGATCAAATGGAAAAGTCAATCGAGGGAAAGTCTGTAGCGGTCCTCACGGCGCATGAGTTTGAGGATATTGAAGTTATGTACACAGTCCTGCAGCTGAGCCAGGCCGGCGCCGACGTCGTGGTTGGCACCCTGCCTCAGACGGCCCTCGGTCACTTTCACGGCCGGCCTGCTTGGCCCGAAAAGCCCATCACTGGCAGGTTCGGGCACACGATTCCATTCGACGTCCTTGCCGTAGGCAATCGCTACTCGGTTCAGAGCATCTGGGAAATGAACCCTGGGGAGTTCGACGCGGCAGTCTTTCCCGGTGGACTCGCCCCGGACTTCCTTCGTATCGATGACAAGACTCTGGAGTTCGCTGCCGCAATCCACCGTTCAGGTAAAGTCTTGGCCGCCATCTGTCACGGACCGCAGGTGTTGATTTCACTTGACCGCCAAAAGGGGACCGACAGTGTCGCCGGCCGCAACGTCACGGCCTACTGCGCGGTAACTGACGATCTGCTCAACGCCGGCGCTGTCTACCATGACGTGCCGGCGATATCCGACGGCAATGTTGTTACTGGGCGTGTTCCTGATGACCTGCCCGAATTCTGCGACGCCATCATCGAAGCCCTGAAACCTTCCTGAGACATGATGCCCTCCGCCCAAGAAAAGACTTGCCTCTAAATTATGGGATCCCCCTCTAAATCGATTCTCTGTGCAGCTAGTCGTTTAACCAAACAGCAACTGGAGTGACTATGGAATTCTCAGCAGTCAAGGCTTTGACTTTCGACATTTTCGGAACGGTGGTGGACTGGAGGGGTTCTATCATTGGCGAAGGGGAAAGCGTCTGGACAGACAAGGGCGTGGATGTAGACTGGCCCCAGTTTGCAGACAGTTGGCGGGGCGGTTATGGACCCTCCATGCAGCGGGTGCGGGCAGGTGAACTGCCCTGGATGAACATCGACGCCCTGCACCGCCTGATCCTTGATGACCTTCTGGAGAAACATCAGGTTTCCGGGCTGTCTGAAGCCGATAAAGTACAGTTGAACAAAGTATGGCACCGGCTCAATCCGTGGCCGGACGTCGCTTCCGGTCTCGCTCGCCTGCGAAAGCGGTTCATCGTCGCTGCCCTGTCAAACGGTAATGTGGCTCTCTTGGTTAACATGGCCCGTCATGGCGGCCTCTGCTGGGACTGCGTTCTCTCCGCGGAGCTGGCTAGGCAGTACAAGCCGGACCCCGAGGTCTACCAGACTGCGGCCGCGCTCCTTGGGTTGGAACCGCACGAGGTCATGATGGTCGCCGCCCATAACGGTGATCTGGAGGGGTCGAAATCGGTCGGTTTCAGGACCGCATTCGTCCACAGGCCCAGGGAGTTCGGGCCCGAGCAGACGACAGATCTTGTTCCGGATCCCTCAGTCGACGTCGTTGCCGCGGATTTCAACGACTTGGCAGACCGCCTTGGAATTCCTTGATTTCATCGCCCAGCGCGCGCCGGCAAATGAGAACAGTTCGCCTCTACTGAAAGCCGTCCAAGCCCCGGCCTTTCCCATCAAGACGCTGCACAGACCTGCCTGACAGGCTGTTGCAGTTTCCCCTTGACCTGCCGGAAAAGCTTTACGAAACCACAGATTCAGAGAAGCCAGATGGATGGACCCGGAGCTAGTCAAGTCAGTCGCGTCATCGAAGTTAAGAAGATTCAAGACTGGTTAGCCCCCCTACTACTGGCTGTCTTCACCGGGCTGGCCCTCTTTGCATTGACCGCCGTCTGGCCCGTCGATACACATGATGGACTGACCCATATTCGCCGGATCGAGGCGTTGACAGCTGCGTTGCGTGAAGGGGTGATCTATCCCCGCTGGTTCCCCGACCACTTGCTAGGCTATGGCACGCCAGTCTTCAACTACTATTCGCCTGGCTTCTACTATCCGCCTGCGCTGCTGCACGTAGCTGGCCTAGACTTGATTCTGAGCATCCGCGTCGCGCTGTCTCTGGGATTCGGTATTTCGGCGTGGTGGATGTACCGGCTTTCCCGCCTATTCGTGTCGGTCTGGCCGGCAATGGTCGGCGTCGTCTGCTTCCAATTCTTTCCATATCGAATCTACGATCTTTTCATAAGAGGCGCATTTCCTGAATTCAACGCCTTTGTCTGGCTGCCTCTTGTCGCCTTCTACACTTTGAAGGCGGCAAACCCGGACCGGAGCGCTGCTGACGGGTCTTCGCATTCCTTGCATTTGGCCGTGGCCGGCTTGGCCTGGGCCGGGCTGATTGTCACTCACAACTTGACGGCGCTCATGGCGGTCGTCCTTCTTGGGGCCGTTCTAGCCGCCTTCGCCGCCTTTCAGCACGTAGAACGTAATCGTGTTCCTCGAATAATTGTAGGCAGCGCCGCACCAGTCGCCATAGGCATCGTCCTTACTGCCTGGTACGTTATTCCCGCACTGCTGGAACTGGGCTGGGTGATGAATGGACGTCGCCTGTTTGCCGGAGTTGGACTGGGCCACTTTCTTTCGTGGAGAGAATTGATCGACTTCAATGCTCTCTATTCCTACAGCTATCCGAATGATCGACCCAGACTGCCGCTCTACGTCATTCCAGTTGCCTTGGCTGCCCTTGCCGCGGTCTTGACAGTGGAGCTGCGAAAACTGCGCTTCTTTATCCAACTGACTGCCCTTCAGACCCTTGTCCTCGCATGGGCCATGACCGATACAAGTAAGTGGCTGTGGACTCGCATTGAGATCTTTTTTGACCAGGTCCAGTTTCCTTGGAGATGGCAGATCTTTGCCGCCCTTGGCATTTCACTCCTGCTGGCCGCGTCCATCGAGGCTCTGCACAAAAAGGGTCAGAGCTGGAGAAGAGTCGCGCCGCTCTCGAGTATTCTAATCTCGGTATACCTCTTCGCTTACGCATCGTTCGGTCTTAACTACACGACGATCGAAGATGAACCCGAAGTGTCTCACTGGTCCGACTCTGTTGTTCATCTGTTTTGGAATCAGTCCTTAAGCATCTGGGCTCAACACCTAATGCCTGTCTGATCCGCGACCCCAATGGTTGAGGCCCTCAAGGCCGGGCAGAAACCGTGGGAAGTACCCCCGTTGCCAGGTCCAATCGAAGCCGCTGCCGTAACGCCGGTCAAGACCAGCCTGCTCCGCCAGCAATACATGGTCACGACGGATCAGACGTTTCGGCTCCTCTTTCACAAGTTCTACTACCCGCCATGGCGCGTTTCCATCGACGGCGCTGAGGTACCGGTCGAGCCGGCGACAAGCCTCGGCCTGGCGGCTGTAACTGTTCCTCCAGGAGAGCATAACGTTGAGATCGCCTGGGAGACGACAACAGCGGTGTGGATAGGTCGTCTTGTGACCTTTGCGGGTTGGGTGGTCCTGTTTATGCTACTTTTCCAGGCAGAAAATGGGCTGGGAATTCTGGTGTGGAAGAGGGGAACAGGACCGCTGGAGATGCGGCAATTCTTTTTTCCTGTAATCTGGCTGGCCGCGGGGGCTCTCATGTTGCTCGCGGCCTCCGGCACCACTGTCCGGTCGTGGGACTTTGCGGCCATAGGCGCAGACTATGGATCAATTCGATTGGAAGGTATACGGGCGCTGTCGCCACTGCGCGCGGGAGATGTGGCTCATGTCCACTTGACATGGCTTGTCAAAAGCACAGGCGAGCCTGTGAAAACTTTCGTGCACCTGGTTGACGGAGAGGGAATCGGGCTGAGCCAGCATGATATGCCCCCTGGTGGCGTGAATACACCACCTCAGAGCTGGATACCTGGCCGGCTACTGCACTCAGTTCACAAAATCAAATTGCCGGACTCGCTGGCTCCGGGGAGTTACAGGCTCGTCGCCGGTCTCTATTACCCTGACAGGGTTAATGACCCGCTTGTGCCTGTAAATGGCAGCGACCCCCGCCTGGAGATTGGCTCCGTAACGGTGTTGCCTTAGCAGCCTGGGCAGGATCCCACTGAAGCCGGACTTACCGCCCTCGGAAATCGATTCACGCTTCAATTCGATTCGGAAAAATATAAAATGAAATCGGCTGAGTCAAGAGCCCGGAGGCACACACCCATGTCAGGCTCTTGCAACTGTTTCCAGCCTACCTTGTCATCCCTGCTGATGCCGGGGATCGATGGCATCGCGCAGGCCGTCGCCGATGAAGTTGATGCTCAGGACCGTCAGCAGGATCATTACAGCCGGCGGAACCCAGATCCAAGGGCCGTCCTGGAGCACGTCCAGACTGCGCGCAGACTCCAGCATGTTTCCCCAACTTGGGGTCGGAAGCGGTATCCCAACCCCGAGAAAGCTCAACCCCGCTTCCAGAAGTATGGCGCCGTTCACATCGAAGGTTACTGAGGCGAGTAAGGGTGCAACCACATTGGGAAGCACATGGCTGACGATTATCCGCCTGTTGCCGGAGCCCAGTGAACGAGAGGCCAGGACAAACTGTTGTTCCCGCAGAGACAGTACCTGTCCGCGGACGAGCCTGGTAATTCCTGGCCAGCTGAAAATCCCTATCAGGAAGATTACGCTGGCGATGCTCTGCCCCAAATAGATGGCAGCCGTCAGGATGATCACGACGCGAGGGAAAGTCATAACGACATCGGTAAACCGCATGATGATCTGGTCGGTTTTGCCGCGATAGTAGCCGGATACCGCTCCCAGAATGACTCCGATTACAGTCGAGATGGAAGCGGCAGCGAAGCCAACCGCGAGTGAGACGCGGCCGCCATAAAGTGTGCGGCTCCAGATGTCTCGTCCCACTCGATCGGTGCCTAAGAAATGGGCCAGACTTGGCGACTGGAATTTGTCGGGCAAATTTAGCTCGGCATAGTCATAGCGCGCGATCAGAGGGGCGGCGAGGGTGGCCAGCAGTACGATTCCGAACAGGACAAGACCTGCCAAAGCCAAAGGATGGCGCCGAAAACGACGCCAGGCCTGGGCAGTTGGGGACTGGGAATGGACTCTTCTTCTTCCGGCTTCAAGCTGCATGTCAGCGATTTAGCTTTGTAGCTGTCTTTCTGAAATTCGGTTCAAAGAGGAGAATCACAGACTCTCCCATCGGAAACTCGGGATCAGGTGTAACGAATTCTTGGATCGGCCACTGCATAGGCTAGGTCCGTAATAAGATTCGCGGCCAGAACGACAAGGGCCGTCACCAACATGATACCCATCACCATGGGATAGTCTCTCGCAGCCACGGCATCGACCAGCAGTGCGCCCATGCCCGGCCAACTGTAAATGGTTTCAGTAAAGAGAGCGCCGGCTACCAGGGAAGGGAGGCTCAGGCCTACGACGGTAACGACGGGTAGGAGCGCATTGCGAAAGACATGCCGCCATGTGACCACGGGAGGTTTCAGGCCCTTTGCATTCGCCGTGCGAACGTAATCTTCCCCTCGCACTTCCAGAATGCTGAATCGGGTGTAGCGCAGAAAGGTCGCCAGATTGAAAATTGCGAGTGTTCCTGCCGGAAGCACGAGGTGATAGAGAAGATCAAAGAGTGACTCCGGCTTTCCGATTGTGCGCATTCCTCCGGAGGGGAACCAGCCCAACTTTACTGAGAATATATAGAGGCCAAAGATGCCCGCAATAAATGCCGGCATGGATATGCCTACGAATGAAAGGCCAGTGAGCGTGAAGTCCCAAATCGAGTACTGACGCAGTCCAATGAATATGCCGAGCGTAATGCCCACCACGATGCCTATCGCAAGGGCCGTTCCCATAAGCAGAAAAGTCCGCCTCATTCGGACGGCCAGCACCTCGGCAACGTCGTCTCCATTCTTGAACCGGAAACCGAGATCGCCTTGAGCGACCTGTCCCAGCCATTTGACGTAGCGTACGGGAATCGGGTCGTCGAGCCCATATCGCTCGCGCACGAAGTCCAAGTCCTCTTTCGTAATCCCGATCTCCTCGTTGACAAAGAAATCGACCGGATCACCCGGCGCGAGATTGATCAAGAGATAGATGACCAAGGTGACCAGAAACAGGACCGGTATGTTGATTAGAACGCGGCGGAGGAAGTACTGCATTGGTGCGGGAGGCCTTGCGGAAAAGAACTGAAGGAATTCGGAACGGAAACGCTGACGGCTCGAAGCATAGAGCCGTCAGCGTCGCCGCAGTCAGTCGTTACTTCATATTCCAGTCCTGGGAGCGGTCAACGTACGGGCCGCCGCCGGGAGCCGGGAAGTAGTGGAAGTCCTCAATGTCAACGGTAGCAATACCGTAACGCGTGGAGACCCACCAGTAAGCGAAGGTGGCCTCTTCGTTCTGATACTCGCACAGGGCAGTGCGGGCAGCCCTGTACTCGTCTGCATTCTGCGCCGCGTTCATCGCCTCGAACAGGTCGACGTAGTTCGAGTCTTCAAGCCCCCACTGGTTGCCTTCGACGTACCAGATCGGGCTGTAGGATGCCGGGCCGCCGCCCGCGCCGCGATAGGCGATGTTCCACTCAGAGGCATTGTCATCCACAACCGTACGCCAGGTCGGCACGTCGAGGAACGTGGGATTGACATTGACGCCGACGTCGGCCATATTGGCCTGCATCACGGTCAGAATGTCCTTCGCCAGCTGCGATGTGTAGTAGGTCGGGATATCCAGGTTGACGCCGTCTAGCGTGACACCATCAGCAGCGGCTTCGGCCAGAAGTTCACGGGCCTTCTCAGGATCATATTCGTAGTAGTTGGCGTCTTCCGGCCAGAAAGTGGGATAGGGATCCTGGCAGGGCGTCGCCTGGGCAGTGCCGTTGAAGACGTCGCTGATGATCGAGGCCCGGTCGATGCCGTACATGAAGGCCTGGCGAATCCGCTTGTCCGACCACGGTTCGTTCAGGAAGTTGTAGTTGAACATGTTGGTCACAAAGGACGGGCCCGAGAATATCTGGTAGTCCGGGTTGCCGGCAAAGCGGCTTGCCACGTCGGCGCTAACGTAGGTGAAGTCGATGTCACCACTTTCCAGCGCCAGCACCGCGGCCGTCTCGTCAACGAAGTAGCGGTTGATCAGCTGGTCCAATTCAGGTACGCCATCCCAGTAAAGTTCATTGGGTGCGAGGGTCATGAACTGGTCTTTTTCGTAGGAATCGAATCTGAAAGGACCAGTACCGACCGGATTGGTGAACCACCAGTCGGCGCTGAAAATCTCGGTCGGCTCGAAGTCGATGGCATGCTCCGGCAGAGCGTAAAAGCCGCGCACGGAGTCGTAGAACCGGGGATTCGATATCGAGAGCTCGATTTCGAGCGTCAGATCGTCAACGACTCTGATTCCTGCGATCTCGTCGGCCTCGCCATCATTGTACTCAGTCCAACCAACTATCTGGTTGGGCTGACTGATGCCGAAATGGGTCACGGCCGCCATCGGGGCAGAAACGAACTCAGCAGTCCATTTCAGGTCCGAAGCGGTGAAATCCTCGCCGTCATGCCATTTGACGCCTTCTCGCAGGTTGAATGTCCAAACGGTTGCGTCCTCGTTCGGCTCCCAGCTGACCGCCAGTGCGGCTTCACTAGTGTGGTTGGAGAAAGTGGAGTCCATAATAATCAACGGCGTGAACATCTTGACGAACCAGACATTGCCTGCGCCGTTATTGTACAGAACGCCCTGCGGGTCGCCGCCCGGCCCAACGTCGAAGCCGCCAATGAGCACCTGCTCGACTTCGGCATCCTCGGCGGAGGAATCCGCCATCGGCGCCTCTGCCTCTTCTGCGGCAGGCGCAGCAGCAGGCGCCGCGCAGGCAACCAGCAGTGCCATGGACAGAACGATCACAAGACCCAGAATCTTACTTCTGAACATAGGTACCTCCAGTAGGTTTGGGTTAGGAAAGACATCCGAGACAATAGCCCCTTATTGGAGCGGGTAGATAATCGCACGCGGCAGCCGGAATTGTCAAGTTCTTGGGCCTGTTCGACTGCATCCCAGGGCGGGAGCGATCTCACGTATCCCACTGAAAGTGAACTGGCTCCGGGCAGTTCCCACTCCTCTCTCCCATCTGATCAAACGTCCATCATGCTCATCCGCTCCGGCTTCTGTGATATACTGGCTCTTTGGCGGCCAAAAGGCGCGCTTCTGAAATGCGTTCTCCCCCGTGAGCAAATGTCTGGAGACCCAGAGGACAACTATGTCAAACCAAAACTTTGAAGTCCTGTTTCTGGAAAGGGGCGTCGCGGACGTGCGGGAATGCGAGATGCCATCGGCTGGACCTGGCGAGATTCTAATCAGGGCTCTTGTATCCCTCATCAGCCCTGGCACCGAGAGGGCCTTTCTTCTGGGACTGGCGAATACGTCGGAACGCTATCCCCAGCATACGGGGTACAGCCATATCGGCGAAGTGGTTGAGGTCGGCGCAGGTGTTGAGGGCTGGGCGGCAGGCGACCGTGTAGCCTCACGTGCCAACCATAAAATGTTCGCGACTGTGCCGGCGTCGAACTGCAACCATGTTCCGAACGGGCTTACCAATGAACGGGCGGCCTTCTTCAGGCTCACTTCCATCGCAATGCAAGGCGTCCGCAAAGCGCGCATCGAATTGGGTGAACCTGTGGCGGTCATAGGTTGCGGACCGGTCGGGCTGCTGGCAATGCAGCTGGCCCGCCTTAACGGCGGGCTTCCTGTCGTCTCCATAGACAAAGATGCGCACCGCCTGGAATTCGCGGAAGCGCTTGGCGTCGACGCCGCCTTGCCCGCGGACGATGAGCTCCCGACTGCTCTGCGGGCCAGCATTGGGGGAGAGGATCCGGCCCTGGTCATTGACGCTACCGGCCATCCTGAAGCCATTCCCGCGGCATTTGACTTGGCGCGTTTCGGCGGGCGAGTAGTTCTGCTGGCCAGCACGCGAGGAGATACCGAGGCGGTAAACTTCTATCGAGACGTTCACAAGAAAGGGCTGACTGTTATCGGAGCCCATGAGAGCACAAGACCCCGGTTGGATTCGGCGCCGGGCTGGTGGACCCACCAGGCCGACGAAAACACCGCCCTTAGGTTGATTGCAGGCGGGCGACTGGTCGTGGATCCGATCACTACCCACAGATTCAGCTGGCGGGACGCTTCGGCTGCCTACCATTCGCTGGCCCGGTGGGAACCGGGAATGATGGGGACGCTCCTGGACTGGCAAAACGAGTAGCCAACGCCTGCATTTGCGCTATGACCCCCGCGTCCCAACTTTCCACGCGTGGCATCTTCAAGACATGGTCGCCGCTCGCGTTGAGCTGGTTCATGATCACCGTCGAGCAGCCGATTCTGGCGGCGGTCGTGGCCCGCAGCGCAGATCCCAAAGTCCAGCTGGCGGCTTGGGGGCTGGCCTTTTCGCTGGTCCTGGTTCTTTCCGCTCCTTCCATCTCCACGCTGTCCGCTTCCACGGCGCTGAGTAGAGACAAGGCCTCCTACCGGCAGGGCCGCCGCTACGTGATCTGGCTGAGTGTCGGATTGACCGCAGCCCATTTCCTGCTCGCCTTTACTCCGGTATTTGACTTCGTTGTCTTTGGCCTGATTTCGGCGCCGGCGGAGCTTGCCGAGCCCGTCCGGACTGGCGTCCGCATAATGCTCCCCTTCGTCCCGAGCCTGGCGATTCGGCGCTTCCAGTACGGCGTTTTGATACGTTGCGACCAGACGCGTGCAGTATCTCTAGGGACCGTGATGCGGCTCATCCTTGAGGTGGTCCTGGCTGTGGGACTATTCGGGTTGCTGAAATGGGACGGTGTCATCGTCGCCAGCACCGCCATCTCCACAGGCGTCGTATTCGAGGCCGTCTACGCGACTTTACGTGTGAGGCCTGTCGTTCGCAAGAACCTGCTGTCGGTGATTCCGGGTGAGTCGCCCCTGACCTGGCGACGGTTCTTTCGCTTCTATCTTCCTCTGGTCCTGACAACCTTTATGCAGATCATGCTTCAACCGCTGGTCAGCGCAAGCCTCAGCCGCATGCCGGACTCCTTGAGCTCGCTCGCGCTCTGGCCCGTACTCTACGGCGTACTCCTCATGACCAACAGTGCGGCCTACGCCTTCGTGGAGTCGGTCATCGTGCTGCTGGACCGGCCGGGGTCGATCGATCTGCTGAGAAAATTCACGTGGCGGCTGGGCCTGACCCTGGCGGCAGTCCCGCTGGCGCTGGCCATTACTCCTCTGGGCGATCTCTGGTTTAACCGGGTTGCAGCTCTTCCGCCCGAACTTCTCCCGCAGGCCAAGCTCTCGCTCTGGCTGGTGATCCCCTTGCCGGCCCTGACGGCGCTTTCCAGTCTGTTTCAGGGTACGCTGATCAACAGTCAGAGGACGCGGCGAATCACCGAGTCGGATGCGTTTTCGCTGGTAACGGTTACGGCGCTGCTGACATTGGGGAGCCTGCTGGGAGGGCGGCCGTGCGCAGAAAGCGGTGTCATCCTCTGCGGCGTTCCCGGCGTCTTTATTGCTGTGACAGCATTTAACGCCGGATCAGTTGTCCGCAACTTTTGGCTGTGGCGGCGCTCACAAAGGATCTACTTGTCGATTCGCCTGCGCCATGCGCGGGCGTAGGTACGAGGTTTCGACTACCTTCGAGAAAATGGGATGCGCGGCGTCTGGTCCGGCGCGGATCGGGCCTCCTACCCTTCCGCGATCCTGCCGGTCAGCCGCAGTAGGGTCTCCTGTACAAGGAGTTCGTGTTCGGGTGAACGGTCCGGAGGCTGTTGGCCGCGCAGAGTTGCCACAAATGCAACCAGCTCTTCCTCGTAGGTCTGCTGCCGGCTCTGGGTTGGGACCGGGACAATCTGGTCTCCCGCTTCGAATCCCTCGCCGGCCTCTTCCAGGCACAATCTGATCGCAAAAGGCGGCTCGAATGGATCGAGCAGTATCGCGCTGCCCTTTGTTCCGTAGACCTCGAAGCGCCGGGCCATTGGCTTCGGTTCCATTGCCGCGATGTCCACAAACGCGAGCCCTCGCTCGTACTCAAGAACTCCGAGCGTGTTGTCTGTACATGCCGGCCCCGGCCCGTCTGTGCGGAAGAAGCTGGTCGTACGCGTCGGCCTGCCCATCAGATGCACGACCTGATCGAGCATATGCCCGCCTAGATCGAAAAAGATGCCTCCCTGATGTACGCCAAGGGCGCTGCGGCCGCTCGGATTGACGTTAGTCGACATGTGGGCGCGCGTGCAATAGATGTCGCCAAGGAGACCACCGTGTACCCACTCGGCGATCTGGCAGAAGCCGTTCTGGTAGCGAAACATGTAGCCCATCTGGATAAGCAGGCCCTGGTCCTGGGCTTTTCCCACTACTCTCTGCCAGGCTGGCCAGTCTTCACCGGCCGGCTTATCGTACCAGACATGCTTGCCGGCATCGACGATGGCTTCAGTTTGGGGTAGGCTCTCTGCGTTCTTGCCTTCGGAGGCCACGGCAACGATCGAGGCGTCGGACAGGAGTTCCTCTTCGGTGTCGAACCAGCGCACTTGGCCGAACGGGCCGCTGCTTCCTTCCAGTTCGGCGCGGCGCTCCCTGTCCGGTTCAAACAGACCCGCCACTTCGACATCGGGCGAATCCAGCATCGCCTGCATCTTGCCCGCGGCGTGCCCGTGCTTCGTCCCGTATTGGCCCATTCTGAGTGGTGCCGCGCCAGATCCCTCGGTCATGTCTTGACCTCTCTAAACGGTGAATTCAATTGACGACTCAGCCGCGGCCGGCTCCCGTCATCAAAAGAGGCGAGCGAGCTTTCGCTCAACCCACCTCTCTCCTGTCCTCGGTCAATCGCCGCAGCCTATGCTCGCTGATCCATGATCACTACAGCTGGGTCAGGCGCAAACGGGATTGTCTTCTGTCCAGCGGTTGAAGCTGCCCGCGTGCTCGATCGTCGCCATGTAATCGCGTGTATCGCGCCACAGCTTCTCCCACGAGGCCGGTTCGCGCAGGACCGTGTCGGGGTACTTGCGGCTGCGCGCGACAAAGCCCGGGAAGGCCGGCCGGCCCGTAGGCTGTCCGGTCGGATTGTAGCGAATGTCGAAACTCCAGCGAATCGTATCGCTGTTGTTCGAGTAGGAAGCGTGCAGCGTCTGCTTGTGCATGAGCAAGGCATCGCCCTTGTTCATGATCATGGGCTTGGCTTTACCTTCCAGGAGCTTGCCGGGAACCGCGAGGCCGAGATTGGTAGGACAATGGTCGACCAGACCTCGCTTGTGACTGCCCGGCCAGACACAGAGGCAGCCGTTTTCCACATTTACGTCCATGAGCGGAAACCAGACCGTCAGCATCTGGGTCTCGTCCGCCTCCGGCCTGACGACGCCGTGGTCCTGGTGGACGACCGTTTTGCCAAGCATCACGCGCCCGGTCTCCTGGTTTATCGGAGTGAGATGCTCCGGCGGCTTGAGGCGGACATGCTGCACGGGGTTTGAGTAGATTTCACCCCCCAGGATCGACTCGACCGAGTCGAGCAGACTTTCGTTTGTCAACATGCCGAAGACCGCCGGGCCTGCCCAGAACGGCGTATCCGGCTTCACATTCCCCTGTGGCAGCGAGAAGTCGAAGTATTGGGCATGAACCTTGCCGCTCTCCTGGTAGATGGCGATCAGCCGCTCGGCAAATGGAAGTTCGTCGTAGAGTGAACTGGTCTCCCCCGCGTCATACAGGTCGTGGGCCAGATTGTCCAGCACGCCCTTGTACTCTTCAATTACTCGATCGATATCCTGTTCAGGATCGAAAACGTCGCGAACGATGACATAGCCCTCTTCGTCGTATTGCTCTAGCTGCTCGGCCGTGAGTTTCATGGTCATGCCCTCCTGTACGCATTCCCATCGAACGGTTAAAGATGATTTCTATCTGTTCTGCGTATCGTCCAACATATTATCGTTTCGCAGATGCACGGCGCGTATATCGTACTTGCCAGGGCGCTGCGGCGTCAAGTGCCCTGATTCCACCATGAGATCGAGGGGATTCACGCGTGTCTGGAGAGGCATATCCACCTTTTCATGCATCCGGGCTGACTCGTAAACGGCATGGACCATCTGCAGGGCCTTGTATCCATGTTCGCCGTCCCCTCTGTGCGCGTCGACCTTGCCCTCCACCCAATCGGCCAGTTCATCCGCCTGTGCGGCTCCGCCCTCCTGCCATTCGAAGCGGTTGCCTAGTTCTTCTACAGTGTAAAACTTGCCGTCCGGCTCATGCTTCTCCCAGCGACCACCGCTCTTTGCATTCAAGATGTTAAGCGACTCAGTGGTTATGCTGATCATGCCTTCAGCACCATAGATTTGCGCGCCCTGGTAGTAATTCGTTACGAGATCGCTGAGGATCATCGCCCTTGCCCCGCCCGCGAACTGAAAGACGGCCATGGCGCGGTCCTCGATGCGTGTGGCGCGTTCGTGCTGGTCGGTCTTGCGCTCAATGTTGCCCATGACCCAGACGCACTCATCGTCTGACAGCAGGTAGCGGTACATGTCCGTCTGATGGGAACTGTAGTTTGGCAGACCGGCGCCGCCCAGGCTCTGTATCAGGTTGACTTCGCCGATGGCATTGCAGGCGATCAGTTCCTTGGCCAGCGTGTAGGCGGGAAGAAAGCGGCGCTGGTGGCCGATGGCGAGTTTCACGTCGTTTCGCCTGCAAGCGATCAGCATCTGTTCCGCGGCGCCGACTGAATCAGCCATTGGCTTTTCGCACAGAATCGCCTTGGGCTTGTAGGCCGCGGCCGCGACGGTCCAGGGGGAATGACCCTTATGCCAGGTGCAGATCGAAACGACGTCGGGCCGCTCCTTTTCCATCATCTCGCGGCCGTCGCTGTAGTGGGCGGGGGAAATGTCGAACTGGTCGTTCTTTTCGGCCATGGCCTCGGCACTCAGGTCGGCCAGCGCAACGACTTCGTAGCGTCCCGTGGCAAGGTAGCCGTGGATGTGATTTGCTGAAATGCCCCCGGCGCCGATAACGGCTGCACGTAGCTTGTCTGCCATGTTTTCTCCCGAAGCGAATGAGATTTCGGGACTGCCGCCCCCTGCTTCGGGCGGCGGCTCCAAATGCTTCCCGGTCGACTCTGGTTAGAGCAGCATCGATCTGCGTTTCAGGTACCTGTTAGACAGACGTGTAGCCGCCGTCGACGACCAGCACCTGTCCGGTCACCATGCGGGCGGCATCGGACGCCATGTAGATGATCGCGCCTGCGATTTCATGCGGCTCCGCGATCCGTCCCATCGGAATCTTTTCCAGATTCTTGGCAAAATCGGGGTTCTTTATGGCCTGCTCCAGAAGCGGCGTGCGCGTAAAGGTCGGCGCAACCGCGTTGACTGTTATGTTGTGGGGCGCCCATTCGACCGCCAGGGAACGTGTCATCTGGCCCACGGCGCCCTTGGCCGAGGCGTAGATCGACCGCAGCGGGCCGCCGACCACGCCAACTTGGGAGCTGATGGCGATTACGCTTCCTTCTATGCCTGCGTCGATCATGCGGCGGGCGCAAGCCGTTGACATGAAGAAGGCGCCCTTGAAGTTAACGTCCGAGATATAGTCAAACTCTTCTTCTGTATAGTCGAGGGCCGGTTTCGGGCTGTTGTAGCCGGCGTTGTTGACAACCGAATCGATGCGGCCGAATCTGTCCCAGGTCTTGCTGACAAACCCTTCAATGCTCCCCAGGTCGGTCACGTCGAGATGCCACGCTTCAGCCTGCACGCCGAGATCACGGCACATCTGCGCAGTCTCTTCACTTTCGCTGACCGTGCGGCTGCCAAGGGCCAGGGTGGCGCCGTAGCGGGCCGCCGCTTCGGCTATCGATTTGCCGATCCCCTTGCCGGCGCCGGTGACGATCATGACCTTGCCGCTCAGGTCGAAGCTTACCTCATCAGACACAATTGTCTCCTTATCTATTGTTTCCGAATTCACTGTAACCGAGAAACTGAAGCGCCTATACTGGCATCTCTATCAGGTGGGCGTTGAGCAAAAGCGCCGGTGACTGTTGCTACCGAACTCCTGCTCAATTTGCCGCCGAACTGGTGTCCTCAGACTTACAGTTTCTCTTTCAGTTGCGTTCAATTCCGGCGTCATCGAATGCCTTGGCCAACGTGTTGTAGGTCTCGGTCGCCACGGCCAGTGGGTAGTATGGGGTCCGGCGCTGCACCATGTTGCTGATCTCGGCTGTGATGAATCCGGTGTAGCCGTGCCGCTGCATCGCCTTCAGATAGGTTACGTAATCGAATTCGCCTTCGCCCGGGACAAGGAACTCGAAGTCCGGAACTGTGCCGCGTTCGTCCTTGACGTGCGTATGGCACGCGTGAGGGGCCATTGCGGCAACCGATTCTTCGATGCCGATCCCCATGACATTGAAATGGCTGATGTCGAAGTTGACGCCGACCGCTCGTGAACCGACCTGCCTGATCACCTCAAGCATTCGATCCGGCGTGTCGATAATGGAGCCGACGTGCGGCTCGATCGCGATCGTGACTCCCGTCTTCTCTCCGTACTCCGCCGCCTCTTGAATCCGCTCGACCAGCATGCCCAATTTGCTGTCCCAATCTTCAGGCTTGCCGCCGGCAGTTGTATCCACCACCGGTGGCCCGTCCTCAGATGCCCACTCAAGCGCCACGTCCATCGTCTTCTTGAGCCGTTCGAGATTGGCGGCGTGGCTGGCGCTGTCCTCATCCATCAAGCTGACGTGTCCGGCGATGGCGGGCAGCTGGAGATTGTTATCCTGCAGCAGCTTCAGGATGCGGCTGCGTTCGTCCTTGTCCAGCCTTTCCAGTGCAGTTGTGTGATGGGAGAGAACGGTGAGCTCGACGCCGTCAAAACCGAGGCCGGCTAGGTGGCGAACAATGGCGTCAACGGGAACTGCCGGCATGCCCCAGGTACTGAATCCCAATTGCATCGTTGTTTTTCCCTGTCTTCTTGTTGGCTCGCGGGGTGTGGGGCTTCGCGACCTGGCTTCCTATGGGACAAAACAGCCTGACCAGGATCATACGGACTTGCCCTGAAAAATGCAAACTTTCTCTGTTCAGATCGGACCAAAGACGTCGCAGCTGCCGCTGACGGCTGACCACTGATCACAGCAGTCCGCCATTCCCGCTACGGACACCTGCACAACCGGCCCTCACTATGTTAATATTCCCTCCAATGCTCACCCGGCCTGGATGCGCTCCAGACGGACCCGTCCGTACTTCATTCACCAGCAAGGAAGCAAACATGGAAAGCAAAACACTGCGATATCTCGACGATGGCAGCATCGAACTCTTGGTAACGGAAGTCGGAGACCCTGGAGAGGGCGAAATCCAGCTAACCGGCGGCGCCTGTGGCATCTGTTCCTGGGACATCGTGACCGCCAAGCTGGGCTCAGCCATGATCCCGATGGCGCCCCCAGGTCACGAGGGAGTCGGTTACATTTCAAAGATCGGGCCAGGCGTGACCGGCTTCAAAGAGGGAGACAGAGTGGCCGGCGGCGGCTTTGCTACCGTTCGCAACCTGTCAGGCGAAAGAGTATACCCACTCCCGGATTCGGACCTGGCCGACGAACACTGGATCGTGGAACCTGTTGCCTGCGCCGTCACCGGCCTCGACCAAACCAACCTGAACGCTGGTGAAACCGTCGCCCTGATCGGAGCCGGTTTCATGGGCCAGCTTCTCCTGCAAGGCCTCCTGCACATGCCCGTCGGAGAGCTCATCGTCCTCGACATTGTCGAAAAGAGACTGGAACTGGCTCGGCAGCAGGGCGCGGCCGAAACCATCGACATCTCACAGCACGACACGGACGACCTTGCCGCAGATCTCAAGGCCCGCGGCATCGACATCGTTGTCGATGCCTCAGGCAGCCAGGGCGGCCTCGACCTCTCCGCAAATATCGTCAGGAACGGTGGGCGCATCAACCTCTTCGGCTGGATAAAGGGGCAAAAGGCCTACTTCGACCCATCCCACTGGCACCTGGGCGGATTCACAATCGTTAATTCGTCTCCCTCTTCAAAAATCCGCAACACCTTCCCGCCCGCAATCAAGCTCATTGACGCCGGCGTCTTCGACCTGCGGCCGCTCGTGACCCATACCGTCCCTCTCAGCGAATACCCTTCTCTGATGGAAGAGATCCTGGCGGGAGAGGGCTCTTACCTGAAAGGTGTCATCTCCTTGGACTGACCCTCTTCCTTCCCTTGCTCTCGTGCCCGCAGATGATCTTCTGAGGGATTGTGACGACTGCGACTTCTGGAACCCTCCCGGTATTCGACGTACGTTAGCGCTGCGGCTGGGCCTGTGCTACCATTCGCATTGTGAAACGAAATAAGGTATATCCCACTTTGGGCCGACTTACCTTTGTAAAGGAGAAAGCAAGATGAGTGACCAGGTTTCCGTTTCTCGACGTAGTTTTCTGCGCCTTTCCGCACTTGGCGTCGGCGCGACCGCGCTTGCGGCATGTATGCCGGTGGCAGCCCCGGCCGGGGGCGAAGCCGGCGGCGATGCCGCAATGGCCGAGCCGGCTACCGTATCGTTTCTGACCCAGGGTGGCGGCGAAGTCGCTTTCCTGCGCTACGAGCCGCTCATTGAGGACTTCCAGGCGGCCAACACAGATATTACCATTGACCCGATTTGGGAACCGGGCGGCGCGATTCAAATCCAGACTAAGCTCCTGACGCTTATCGCGGCGGGCGACGCTCCCGACTCCTACTGGGCGCACAGTTACACCAACTCGGGTCAGGCCGTGCGCAATATCCAGCTGGACGTCAACCCGTTCATCGACGCCGACGACGACATCAGCGGCGACGACTTCCTGCTGGCCGCATACAAGGACTTTCAATACGAGGGCAGGCAGATCGGATTCCCGCGCGAGACGACGAGTACGGTAATCATCTACAACGCCGAGTTTTTCGATGCCGCAGGCATGCCGCGGCCTACGGACGGCTGGACCTGGGCGGACTTCATCGAGTGCGCCACGGCGATGACGCAGGGCGAGGGTCCCGATCGCACCTACGGAACGGCGGACTGGCACCGCAATCGAAATACCTGGATCAGGATGTGGCAGAAGGGAGGCGACGTCCTGAGCGAGGACCGCACAAAGTTCACGATGAACCAGGAGCCTTCGCTCTCCCAGGTCGTGGAGATCCAGGACTGGCACCAAGAGGGCGGCATCCACGTACCGGCCACGGTGACCGAGGCCGGCGGCTTCAGCACCGGCGATCTCTTCACCACGGGCCGTATCGGCATGTTCCCGCAGTTCTCCGTCTTCTCCAATGTAATGAGCTCGGAGTTCGAGTGGGACATCGCTCATTTTCCGGTGGATGAAGGCGACACGCGCACGACGCGCGTCGCGTCAGCCGGCCACAGCCTCTACAGCGGGACCGAGAATCCCGACGCCGCCTGGCAGTGGATGAAGTTCCTGGGCGGCGAGAACGCCTTCCGCCACTGGGTGGAGGCCACCGGCCTGAACGTACCTTCCCTCAAGGTAGTTGCCGAGAGCCTGCTGGAGACGATGGCAGACGTACTCCCGCCCAACGCACAGATCATGTTGGACGCCTTCGAGTACGGCAGACCGGAGCCGGTCTCCGGTGACTGGATCGGCGTGCACCGCGAAGTGCAGCCTGCCCTCGACTCGATCTACGGTATCGAAAAGGCCGATGCCCAGGCGACGCTGGATGCCATCGCCAGCCGTGTAGAAGAGCTGGCGGTCTACGTCCCTGGTGTATAAGTTAGACAGACATGATGCTGGCAGTCGCGCCGCGACTGCCAGCATCTCTTACTTCAAGTCCTTGTGATGGGCGTCCAAGGAGATCCCGGAGCAAAAGTGAAAAAGGGGCGCGGCCTGCTCTGGTCCGAAGCCAGGGACGGCTATCTCTTCATCCTGCCGTGGATTCTGGGCTTCATCATCTTCACCGCGGGCCCTATGCTGGCGTCGCTGTATATCTCGTTCACACGCTGGGAGATCGTCACGCCGTCGGTGTGGGTGGGCGGCGCACAGTATGTGAAGCTCTTCAACGACGACCGGTTCTGGCTCAGCCTCTACAATACAAGCTACTACGTGTTCATTGGTGTGCCGCTGCATCTGTTTTTCGCTCTGCTGGCGGCGCTGGCCGTCAACATGAACCTGCGAGGCATTCACTTTTTCCGTACAGCCTACTACGTGCCTTCCCTGACTCCGGTCGTGGCCAATTCGATTCTCTGGGTCTGGATCTTCCATCCGGAATGGGGGCTCGCCAACGCCTTCCTAGAATGGATCGGGCTGGAGGGCCTGTACTGGCTGCAGGACCCTAGGCTGGCCAAGCCGGCTCTGATTGTCATGAGCTTCTGGTCCATTGGCGGTCAGATGGTGATCCTGCTGGCTGGGCTCAAGGGCATCCCGATGGAGCTGTACGAGGCGGCATCAATTGACGGCGCCAATTGGTGGAGCCGGTTCTGGCGTATCACCCTGCCGCTATTGACACCCGCCCTGTTCTTCAACCTGATTATTGCGATCATCGGCGCATTCCAGGTGTTCACCCAGGCGTACATAATGACCGAGGGCGGGCCCAGCTATTCAACGCTCTTCTATCTGCTCTATCTGTTCCGCGCCGCGTTCGAGAACTTCCGCATGGGCTATGCTTCGGCGATGGCCTGGGTGCTGTTTGTCATCGTACTCACATTTACTGCAATACAGTTCATGCTTTCGGACCGCTGGGTCTTCTACGAGGGAGATGTGCGCCGCTAGTACGGCCATGATGAATTGCTGATGCAGACAATGGACAGCCGGACCGCAAAGGAACTGATTCTTGCCGGAATTTGGTATGTGATCCTGAGCGCTCTTGCCTTGACCCTTGCTCTGCCGCTGGTGTGGCTGCTGTCGACTTCGTTGAAGACGGGCGGGCAGACCTTCCTGATGCCGCCAAAATGGATCCCCGAACCGTTTGTATGGACCAACTACTCGGACGCGTTTAAGGCTGTTGCCTTTCACGAGTACTTCTGGAACACGATCCGCATCGTCATCTTTGCCACCATCGGCGCTATGCTGACGGCCTCGCTGGCGGCTTTTGCGTTTGCAAGGCTGCGCTTTCCATTTCGTGAACCGCTGTTTCTTCTTGTACTCTCGACGATCATGCTGCCGTCAATCGTTACGCTCATTCCGACTTTCATCGTTTTCCGCACGCTGGGTTGGATCGACACCTTTCTGCCCCTGATCGTGCCGCTCTGGTTCGGAGGCGGTGCGTTCAACATCTTTCTCTTTCGGCAATTCTTCATGACGATTCCCCTTGAGCTGGATGAGGCAGCCCGCATCGACGGGGCCAACAATCTCCGCATCTACTGGGGCGTGATTCTGCCCCTTTCGAAGCCGGTGCTGGCAACGATTGCCGTCTTTGCTTTCATCCACAACTGGAACGACTTCTTTGAACCCCTGATCTACCTCCAGAGTCCGGAGAACTGGACGATGGCGATTGGCTTGCGAGGGTTTCAGGGCCTATACCACACCGAGTGGAACCTGATGATGGCTGCGTCGACTGCGATGATCGCGCCGTTGCTGGTTCTGTTTTTCTTTGCGCAGCGCTACTTCGTGAGCGGAATTCAGATGAGTGGACTGGCAGGAAGATGACAAACAACAACGGATTGGTCGTCGATACCGATATTCACCCCGGAGTAAACGCGGATCGCGTGCAGGCGCGGCTGCCTGAGCCCTGGCGGACCCGTTATGCCTCGGGGAACCGCGGGCCGGGCAACTTGGGCTGGTGGAATCCGATGGGCGTCGAAAGGTCGGATGTGAAGCTGGAGGACGGCCGCACGATCCACGGCGACCCGAAGCTCCTGGTAAAGCATTTCCTCGACAGGTACGAGATCGACTACGGTGTCCTGCTTCCTGGGGGTGTGCTGCATACGGCCCAGTCGCCGGAACCTGATTTTGCCGCCGCGGTGATCAGCGCAGTGAACGACGTGTACGCAGAGGAGTGGTTCACCCAAACGCCCCGGCTGCTTTCTTCGCTGGGCGTCTACCCGCACCTGCCGGAAATGGCGGTCAGGGAAATCCACCGCTTGGGTGGCCATCCGCAGTTTGTACAGGTGCAGCTGCCGAGCGCCTCGCGCATCCCCTGGGGCCAGCGGATCTTCCATCCGATATACGAAGCGGCGAGCGAATACGGGCTGGCCATTGCGATCCATCCTGGCTCCGAGGGGGTCGGGCTGTCGGGTCCCCCCAATGCAGCCGGATACCCCACCAGCTATTTCGAGTGGCATACCACGCTGGTGAACAGTTACATCGCCCATGTGACGAGTATGCTGGCCGAAGGTGTCTTCGCCAAGTTCCCCAATCTCAAGTTTGTGCTTGTCGAAGGCGGCATCTCTTGGCTGCCGCCGATTCTGTGGCGGATGGACAAGAACTGGAAGGCGCTGCACTCGACTGTTCCTTGGCTCAATGAGCTGCCGAGCGAAGTTGCGGCCCGCCACATACGGGTCACCACGCAGCCACTGGAGGAGCCGCCGGACGTGGACCACTTCCACGCCATGCTGGAGATGTTCCCGGCCGAGCAGATGCTGATGTTCTCGAGCGACTTTCCCCACTGGGACGGCGACGCCCCCGACTTCGCCTTGCGTCAATTCCCCGAGCGTCTCCGCTCCCGCATCATGGGCCAGACCGCGGCCGAACTCTACGGCCTGAAAGCGGCCTGAGGATTCGAATTGAAGACGACCATCGGAGAACTGGCCGCGAGCGCGCGTCATACCTTGCTGCGTGTTGACGGCAGAGTCCTGCACGTCACACTCAATCGGCCGCAGGTTCTCAACGCCCTCCATTCCCCGGCCCACTTTGAGCTGGCCAGGACTTTCGACGCGTTTGCATGCGACAGTGAACTGTGGATAGCTGTAGTTCGGGGAGCGGGCAATCGCAGCTTTTGCACCGGAACAGATCTGAAGGTGCGTGCGCAACAGGGTCGAGACGAGTATCCGCCGAGCGGCTTTGCCGGCCTGACGCATCGTTTCGACCTGGACAAGCCCGTGGTTGCCGCGGTCAACGGGCTGGCGTTGGGCGGCGGGCTGGAGATTGCGCTGGCCTGTGACCTGATTGTGGCGGCCGAGCACGCCAAGTTCGCGTTTCCTGAGCCGCGCGTGGGTCTGGCAGCGATGAGCGGCGGCGTGCACCGTCTGGTCAGACAGCTGCCCGACAAGGTGGCGATGGGCCTGTTGCTGACAGGGCGGCAATTCAGCGCACAGGAGGCGCTTGCCTACGGGCTTGTTAACGAGGTTGTTCAAGGGGCGAGGCTGGACGACGCGGTGCAAGTCTGGGTCGAGGACATGCTGGCGTGCGCGCCCTTGGCGCTGCGCGCGACAAAGCAGGTGGCGCGCCGGAATCTCGACTATCCGACTTTGGCCGACGCAATTCGGGGAGACTACCCGGCTGCGCAGAGGATGCAGGAGAGTGAGGACGCGATTGAGGGGCCGCGGGCCTTTGCAGAAAAGAGGGCTCCCTCCTGGCAAGGTCGTTGAGACATGAACGTCATGAGGCTGCCTGCGCCTGCCGGCGGTTAAAATCCAACCGGCCGCGCCTTTTTCGCCCCTTTCAGCTGAACAGAACGATGGATAGAGAGACGGTTCAACGCGCGGGCGAGATATTGGCAGAAGCCTGGCTGGTTGACGGCGCTGTCGACTTTCCTTCGGAGCTGCTGCCTTCAGACCGCGAAGCAGCCTATGCCGTGCAGGACGAGATGGCGCGTCTGCTGCCTGAGGCGCCTACACTGAGGGCGGCAGGATGGAAAGTCGGCGCGACCAGTCCGGGTGTACAAGAGGCTGAGGGCTACGACGGCCCGATTCCAGGCCGCATATTTGCCTCAACGGTCTTCGAGGACGCCGCGTCAGTACCACTGGCACGCTGCCGCAATGCAAGAGTCGAGGCAGAAGTCGCGTTTCGGTTCATGGCGGCGCCGCACTTGAACAACGAGAGGTTTACACACGACTACCTGGCAAAGATGGTAACGGCGGCGCCGTCATTCGATATCACCGGCACTCGTTACGCAACTTCATGCCGTGTGGGTTGGGACCGCAGACAAAACATGCTGGCAGGGATCGCCGACAACGGCAACGGCGGCGCCGTTGTCCTTGGGAGGTGGACTTCCTCCTGGGGCAGCATCGATTTCATGCAACTGCGAGTGGATTTGAGGATAGCTGGCGGCAAAAGCGCGCCGAATCTCTGGGCCCAGTCACGCGGTGACCCTTTGCTTGCCTTGGCCTGGACTGTGAACCAGGTCTATGAAAGGGGTTTCGAGCTGGCGGCAGGCGACGTGGTGCTGACCGGTTCCTTGACAGAGCCCCAGCCGGTGAAAGCCGGCGATCGAGTGGAATGCCGGATGCCCGGGTTGGGCAGCCTCTCCTGTCAACTCAGCCGCGCGTAGAAATCTCCGCTGGGTGCGTCGATCCTCATCTCTTGCAGCCGGGCAGTCATCTCATCAGGCGAGAGCCATCTCTCCTCGCGTAGCCTCTGCGATTCGCCCCGGCTCCAGTTGTAACTGTAGCTGCCGAGGTTTTCTAGACAGGCGATACAGGCGATAGCCCCTGCCCTGGTTGCGGGAATGTACTCAAGCGAGAGCAGGGGCAGCGGCCTGCTCAGACCCTGAAGCACGGCCGTCTCAGAGCCTTCGACGTCGATCTTGCACAGGTCGGGCACGCCAAAGCGGTCAACTAGCGAGTCCAGGGTCGTTACCGGGACGGAGACAGACGCCTCCCACCTGACTTTTGCAAAGGACGGCGCGCGTACAACCTGTTCCCTCCACGCGCCATCAGTTGTTGACAAGGTAGGTGTTCGGCGACTGATGTGCAGCACGGTTGAACCTGTGGCACGGCCGGCTGCGCTCTTCACGAGAGTGAAGTGGGGATGACTGCCATAGAGCTTCTCCAGCAAGCCGGAGAAGAGCGGCTGTGGTTCAACGGCAACGCAGGCCGCGCCCAGCTTGAGAAAGACGCCCACCCGGTTACCTACGTGTGCGCCGACGTCGAAGACGAGCGAACCGCGGCCAACGAACTGCGCGTAGAAACGGCGGTCTCGACGCGCGCGTCCGGGCTTGCCGTAGTAGATGAGCAGAGAGCGGGCCAACCCCCAAAGTGTCCAGAATCTGGCGGCCGGCTTCACGCTAGCAACCCCCCTCTAGGTCCGCGTTCGGGGAAGCGGTTCGGTCAACGTCATGTACGGAGGGCGGAGGCTGCAGCTGCTCGAGGCGCGCCACCCACGGGGAGAGCTGAAAGAGAAAGTCGTGGCGCTGTTCTAGCTCGACCGACGCTTCCTGCAGCTGGCGGGGAGAAAGGGGTCGTTTTCCAGTCCCAAAAAAGACGGTGGTACTGCCGCGCCCCCGGCAGGCATAAACCGTGGGAAACAGATCGCAAAGAGAGCTCACCACCTCTGCAAAGGCCGGATCTCTGTTGCCAAGATTCATGGCAAGCAGCCCACCGTCACGCAGGCGGCTGCAGCAAAGTGTCAGAAAGTCCGGTGTTGTAGCGTGTTCCGGAGATACGCCGTGATCGCAAAAGACGTCGAGTAGCATGAGATCATATTCAGCCGTGTCCTCGTCCAGGAAATCGCGGACGTCGGCTATCTTGACGGACAGGCGTTCATCGGGCAGGAAGCCGAAGTAGCGGGTTGCGGCGGTCACGACGGGGACGGCGATTTCGACGCACGTGAATCTGGACCGCGTCAGGTGGTGATGGAGCGTAGTGGCGAGGCAGCCGCCGCCCAGGCCGCTGAGGAAGACCGAATTCGGCGCCGGTTGCCACAGGAGGGAAAGTATCATGGCCTGCGTGTAGGAGCTCTGGAGGCGCAGTGGTTCACGCAGGTCCATTGCGCTCTGAATCCAGTCGGTGTTGGCCACTTCAGCGTCCAGCATCCACAGGACGAGGCGCCGGCCCTCACGAGTGACGGCGACGTAATATCGCCCCCACTCTTCGGTAAAGAGAGTGGTCTCCTGGCTCTCCGCCCACTGTTGGGCTTCGCGGCGCAAGCGGGCTTCGTTGGCTCTCTGCCAGGAAATGTCGGGCTTGGTGTGCTCGGGGTCGGGTTCGTCCATCGGTCGCAGGATTCGCGCCTTTTTAGTCTGAAAGACCGGTGTATCGAAAACAGGATGAGCTTTGCTGGGGTTTCAGTCTCAAGGTACGCCTGGCCCTCCCTCGATTGACACGCGGTTTCGGAGCGTGTTACGCTTGCCGCCGGCAAGAGAGTGGAGAAAAAGTGAAACACAGTCCAATGCAACTGTCAAGCATACCCAAGCCGGCTGGACCCGTCTTCTACTTCATCGGTGTAACTACCGGACAGTCCTCGTCCCGGCGGGTCTTTCCGCTGTGGATGGAGGCATTGGGTCGACCGGAGGTGTCCCTGGTCGGCGTCGACGTGGAGATTCACGCCGCGCCTGCTCGTTACCGGCAGATCGTTGCGGAAATCAAGCAAGATCCATTGGCCCTTGGCGCGCTCGTCACCACACATAAAATCGACCTGCTGGCGGCGGCCGCCGACCTGTTTGACGGCCTCGGACCCTACGCGAGGGCGACACAGGAGGTCTCCAGTATCGCCAAAGATGGGGGTAAACTGATCGGGCGGGCGACCGACCCCGTTGCCGGCGGCCTGAGCATGGATGCCATTCTCGGAGAGGGCTACTTCGGCCGCACGGGCGGCGGACTGCTCATGCTCGGCGCGGGGGGCTCGGCCGTTGCCCTGATTCTTCACCTCATGCAAAAGACCGCGGCAGCCGACCGTCCACGCCGCATCGTTGTGGTCAATCGGTCGGCCCCCCGGTTGGCTCGACTCAAGGAGATGGTGGAGCGGATCCGAGACGACGGCGGACGGGATATTCGCTTCGAATTCATTCAGAACAGTGACGCGGCACGTAACGACGTGATTCTGGCCGGAATGCCGCCCGGCAGTGTCGTTGTCAATGCCACCGGGATGGGCAAGGACACGCCTGGGTCGCCATTGACCGGCGGCGCTCTCTTTCCGCAGATCGGCGTGGTCTGGGAGCTCAACTATCGCGGCGATCTGGACTTCATGCGGCAAGGGGAAGCCCAGACGCAAGCCCGCCGCCTAACGGTTGCCGATGGGTGGGACTACTTTGTCCATGGCTGGTCGCAGGTGATCTCCCACGTTCTGCATGAAGAGATCGACGAGGCCATGTTCGCCCGCCTCTCAGAACTGGCCGCGTCGGCCAGGTAGCGGCCAGCCAGGTCGATCCCTTCGCCATCCCCAATCAACGGTTTTCGCAGAAACGGCCTCCCACTCGCAGCCTGATCGGCCCTGTCAGTCCGCGGCTCTGTTTTGCCGCCTACCCAAGCGTTCCTTCCTGACAGTGGCGTTTTTTCCTCTTTCACCTCCGCCACGGGAATGCCAGCGTCGGCGTATTCGCGTAGCGATTGGTGGCGACCTCCAGGCGGGCGCCGCAGCCAGGCGCGATGTTGACTTCGAACGTGCTGTCCTTTACTTCAACAGACTCCCCGTTCAGCGTGACCGAACCAAACTCGTGCTCTGCGTAGGCTCCCCCCTGAACCGTTACGCGCCGTGACGATACCTGTCCTGTGTTTACGAGCGTTACAGTGACGGCCTCGGCGGTCAGCCTTTCGACGAGCGCCGCGACGTCGGCAGGGATGCCGGCTCGATTGTTGTCCGGGTCAAAGTAGCGCAGGCGGCAGTGGAGAGGGCCGCCGGTACGGCCTGTCGGCAGCCCGCCCAGCATCAGCCTGTTGAGGTTCTCCGTGACTGCCGGGTTGATATGGTTCATATCGTCGGAGAGGCGCGTGTCGGGTGTGGCAGTATCGGCGCGCATGACTTCGAGATTGTGTCTGAGTTTGTCAAAATCGGCCAGCAGCGCCTGTTCAGGGAACTCCGGGTTGCTGCCTTCCAGGTACTGGATCCAGGGGTCGTCCGCGAGGAGATCGCGGTGGTCCGGGTTCATTGACCAGTAGTAGACTTCAATCGCGCCGGAAGTGAAAGGTTCGTCCTGAAAGTCGTACCAGTCTTCCTCGCCAAAGTAGTCGCCGTACGCGTTGGGATATTTGAGCCGGCCGTCGATTTCGCGTGCGTTGCTGTTGACATGGTCGATGACGCCTCGCCAGGAATCGGCGCAACGCTGGTCGCCGGTCAGTATCATGGCGTTGCCGAAGCCGTGGATAGCGCGTGTGTGAAAGTAGGTGCGGTGGGCCAGCTCTCCGGTCTGGGGGACAGTGACAGTGAAGCCCCAGCCGTAGACGCCGCCGTACCAGCGGCCGTCGCACTCGCTGCCAACTACGTTATCGAGACCCACGTTGGTGGGGATGATGCCGCCGTTCTGCTCGGTGCGCTCTACCCACTGGTCGACATAGTCGAGGACCCACTGCCGGTATTTGTCCTCGTGGCCGAGCATGAAGGCGTTGAGGGGCAAGATGGTCGCCGCCATGTTGATCGGATGGTCGCCTACGACGTCGTTGTAGTCCTTGAAGTGGGCCACCATCTCGTCGTAGCTTCGCTCGCCGTGGCCTAGCCGGAATCTGCCCTCCACTTCGATCGGGTCGCCGGCCCAGTCGAGCCCTGTTGCCTTGCGAAGGAGAGGGCCGCGGCTGCCGTTGAACATGCTGCGTATCAGCTTGTGTTCTGGGTCATAGTTTGTAGCTATCGGATCTTCATCCATGTAAAAGCCCGCGAAGCGGCGGCAGCGTAGTTGAAACCTGGGGTCGTCGGGGTCGGAAAGGCCCTGCAGAAAGAAGGCCGAGAAGCCTTCGCCGTTGTGAAACCAGTCGAACATGACTGGAAACTCTTTGAAGTACATGCCGTCGCGGGCCATTGGCACATCGACGGTTTTGGCCTCGGTGTACTGCTGGAGATGGCCTTCCCAGCCGAGTTTGTACAGGTCGAGAATATCGTCGTCGGCGCCGAGAGCATGCAGCATAGTCCAGTTGAGAATGTTCTCAGCCGCGTCGTCGGGGCCGTCGTCTCCCCCCCAGCGGGGCACGCAGAGCAGATACCCGCGGTCGTCGAAGTAGTGGTCGAAGAAGGCGCGGCAGCCTTCAGCCGTCTCTCGAAGGAGTCTTCTTTGCAGCAGGGCCCAGTGGGGTGGAGGCATAGGTGTTCTAATGTCAAGTGTGGTCGTCATTTGGCTGATCTCTCCGGATGGGAAACTTGGTTTGATTTCGGTTGAGATTCGAAGGCGTTAAAGGATGGAGATGTTTACTCAAGGTGTCATTCAGGAAACCCCGGTTTGAACACGAAGGGCTGCGCGCCGGGCCGCGCAGCGACGGCTAAGGAGATCCATTTTGTCTGCACGGATCAATGGGATGTTGCGCGGTCGCTCTTTCCCTTCCAGAAGATGCCCAGCGCTGCCAGAGTGGCGATAGCTCCCTGCACTGACACTGCCAGGCGGGGCCCCGCTGATTCGGCCAGCGAGCCGGTGACCAGCTCTCCGGGCAGGCCTACGCCCTGGCTGAGGGCGACCGTACTCATGGCTCGGCCTCGCATCTCATTGCTTGAGGAAGTGAGCAGAATAACGTTGCGCATGGCATAGAAGCCTGCCTGCCCAACGCCTGCCAGGAACTGCAGCAGGATCGCCAGATTGAATAGCGGAGAAAGCGCAAAGAGTACCCACGCAACACACTGAAGCAGAGTCCCGGCGACAAAGATCGAGTAGAAGGACAGACTTCGGCGTAGGCGCTGGGTGAGAAAGAGGCCCGCGAAAAGGCCGATGCTGTAGCTGCCGTTCAACGTTCCCAGCCCAATGGCGCCGCGTTCGAACACATCGCGGGCGAAAACGGGCATCAGGCTCAATGCCGGAAAGACCATGACGTTTACGAGGGCGGACACAAGCACGACAACCAGCATCGCCCGGTTGCTGCGCAGATAGTTGACGCCCTCGCCTATTGATCGCCAGACACTGCCGTCGGCCACAGGTATGGTCTGCGGCACCTGAATTCGACCAAGCCAGATCAGGAGCGCCAGGTTGGCCCCCGTGAGCGCTATTAGGGCTCCGAATCCTGCCGCGGCGCCGTAGCTGTCGAGCAGCCAGCCCGCGAGATACGCGCCAACGCCGATCAGAATACTGTGCGTCAGGCTCTCCAACATCATGGCGTCGGCGGAAAGCCTGCTGCCGAGAAGGTCGGGTACGAGGGCGGCTCGTGCGGGAGCGTCGACAGTCCAGCCGGCGCCGATGATGAATGCGGCAGCCGTGATCTGCCAGGCGTTCAGCCTGTCTCCTTCAAACAGAAGAAGGAGGGAGACACAGGCCGCAAAAATCACGACCTGGCTCAATGTGAGCGTGTTTCGCCTCCCAAGACGGTCCCCGATAAAACCTGCGAATCCGCCGAAGGCAAGCTGAGCGGCGCGGCGCCAGAATGTGAGCAGAGCAACGGCCAGCGCGGAGTCGGTCATGTCGAGGACGACGACCCCGGCTACAACGACCCAGATCGAATAGGTCTGCCACCAGAGAATACTGCTGAGCAGGAGATGGCGGTAATTCGGCTGTGCCAACGGGGCCAGAAGGCCGGTACCGCCCTGCTCTGTGCGCGTCAGTCTGCCGCTCCGTTGGCGGCCCAGAGGGTGCCCTGACGCATCATCTGTTGCACGGCCGAGCGCTGAAAAGTCCCGGATGTGTGGCCCAGCGTCGTATAGAAGACGCGTCCGCCGCCATACGGCTTGACCCAGGCCATCGGATGGGCTTTGTCGGCCCATTGGGCGCTGGCCAGAACGTGAATGGCGGGGTCCCAGGCAGACATGTAGATTTCGTCCTCAACTTCGAAGTCGGAGATGCCTTGCATGACCGGGTGGGAGGCGTCGTCTACATTCACTGTGAAGGTCAGTCCGGGCGGATGCCAGTTGGCGTGTCCGCCGAGCATGGTTGCGGCCTTTCCGCCAATCCACCAGCCCGTCCCATGGACGCCGACGAAACCTTTTCCGCCGGCTATGAAGTTGAAGAGGCCCTCCTCTTGTTCCGGAGTCAGCTCGGAATGGTAGGTGGCCGTCCCATCGGCATGACGTTCGGAGCGAGTAAACCCGGAACCGAGTACGCAAACGTCGTGCTCTGCCAGCTTGGACGAATTGAAGATGCTCTTGTCATCGGTTAGCGTGACACTGATCCCCGGGTCGTCGCCGAGGAAGCCGCCGATAACAGCGGCGCTGTCGGCGAAGCCGTGATTGGTGCCTGAGATAACGAGGACGTCGGTCATGGGTCTGCCTTTCTGTTTTCGTGCCAGGCGGCGGACTGGGGGGCCGTGGACGCCGGGCCGGATGGTTTTGTTTCAGGGCCATGGAATCATAGCATAGGCGAGAGAGAGATTCAACGGCAGTGGACGGCGTCTGTGCAGTTCAGATTTGACGTTCTTAAGAGCAGCGAGCTGTGAATCCCAGCCCAACTCCCCAGAGGCATCCAGAATCCCGCCCCCCTCACCCTAAATCTACAGTAGGAGCAGGCCTTGTGCCTGCCCTTGATCCCCTAGCCACTTGCCCCTCCTCTCCACTCTCTCCTCACTTCTCTCTCCTCGCCGTTACACCTGCCCGTTTACACCCATCCACTCCTCACCCCTCCACTCCTCACCCCTCTCCACTCTCCACTCCCTCCTCACTTCTCTCTCCTCTCTCCTCGCCGTTAAACCTCTACAAAACTTGTTCAAAAGTTGTGCAAAACCTGCACAAAAATCCAGCAAATCCTGATTAAGAAATACCGACCCCTTGTGTTACCATGTTCGCTTCGCGGTGCGATAAATTCGATGCGCCGTTTACCTATTCACCATCGCCGGCCCTGCAACGGCTCGGCGAAAACAACACGCATTTGAGGTGCCATTAACAATGTCCAAAATGCTCTGTA
>VXRG01000057.1 GCA_009838625.1 Caldilineaceae bacterium SB0664_bin_27 | reverse complement strand
GGCCCCGGCCCCGCACCAGACAGCTCCACTCCCTGCCCTCTTCATCCAGCTGGCGCAGGAGAAAGATCTCCACCGCTCCTCCTGTCGACTTGTGCGCCCGCAACCGCGCAGGAACTACGCGGCTGTCGTTGGCGACAAGCAAATCGCCTGCCCGCAGTATCTCGCCGATTTCGCCAAAGCGGCGGTGTTCGACACGCCCAGACGCCCGGTCCAAAATCAACAGCCGGCTGCTGTCCCGCGGTTCGGCAGGCTGCTGAGCGATGTAGCTTTTCGGTAGTTCGTAGTCGAATAGATCAGTTCGCATCGGCAGAATCTTACTCACTTCCTGCGATCCAGCGATGGACTCTTCGAATGCTGCAGTAGCCCGCCGGGATCACGCCACAATTTCTCATGGTTTTATCACAGGTGTTAGAATCGAGGAAGCGCACGGCTGCCGCAGCCACCATGTCCATTCAGCCCAAAGCTCTGCCGCGTGAAACGCAATAGACGGAAGCCCATGAATCTCATATCAGTGATACTGGCCGTCGCCCTCCTGTTCATCATTGTTCTCCTCGGCGGCGGGCTCATCGTCTATATCTATTGGTGGCTCGTTCAACGCACTGCGCCCCAACTGGATGGCGAGCTGGACCTCCCCGAGCTGGAAGCCTCCGTCGAGGTTCTCCGCGACCGGCACGGCATCCCCCATATCTACGCCCAAAACGAAGCCGACCTCTGGCGCGCCCAGGGCTTTACCCATGCCCAGGACCGCCTCTGGCAGATGGAGCTCAACCGCCGCGTCGCCAGCGGCCGTCTCTCCGAGCTCTTCGGCGCAGCCGCCCTTGACGTAGACCGCTTCAGCCGCATCGTAGGCTTCTACCGGGCAGCCCATGCCGAGCTGGATGCCCTCGACCAGGCCACGATCTCGACCATGCACCACTACTGCCAGGGCGTCAACGCCTATATCCGCAACCGTAAAGGGCGACTGGCAGCCGAATTCAACCTGCTCCGCCGTCAGCCGGAGAACTGGTCGCCGGTGGACATTATCGCCTTCGGCAAGATGATGACATGGAGCCTGAGCGTCAACTGGGAAAGTGAACTGGTTCGTCTGCAGCTCGCCGCAAAGCTGGACCCGACCCTCGCCGCCGATCTTGAGCCGGACTATCCCAATGCAAACCCTGCGATTTCAGAGGGCGCAGGCAGTCAGGAGTCGATGCGGCTGCTCCACACTGCCGGCCTCATCCTCAACGAGTACGAACAGTTGAAAAGCTGGCTGGGGGTGGCCGCGCCGGAGTTTGGACAGGGAAGCAATGCCTGGGCCGTCTCAGCAGAAAAGTCCTTTACCGGGCGCCCCATTCTCTGCAACGATCCCCACCTGGTCATGTCCATGCCCGGCACGTGGTACGAGATGCATCTCAACTGCCCACCATCGCCGGAGAGCTCCAATCCCGGCATCCACGTCAGCGGGGCATCGTTCGCCGGCGCGCCTGGAATAATTATCGGCCACAACGAACACATCGCCTGGGGCCTGACGAACGCCTTTCCCGATGTCCAGGATCTCTATATTGAACGACCCCATCCCGACAACGGCAACGGTCGCGCACCCCGCTTTGAGTTCCGGGAGGAATGGGAGGAAGCCGACGTACACCGCGAAGAGATCTACGTTCGCAACCGCGCCCGCCCTCACGTAGAAGAGGTCATTGTAACTCGCCACGGCCCTCTCCTCACAGGTATTCTCAAGTCGGACGGCCCCGACGCCAGCTTTCCCGACGAGCCCGTGCTGACCGCCGCGCCCCTCGCACTCCGCTGGATCGGGCATGACCCGGGCACGGTACTTCGCTCTGTTCTCAGACTGAACCGCGCTCGCAACTGGCAGGAGTACGACGCCGCCCTCGCAGACTGGAGCGCACCCTCCCAGAACTTCGTCTACGCCGACTGCGAAGACAACATCGCCTACCGCCTCACCGGCGCCGTCCCAATCCGCCGCAATGGCAACGGCCTCGTTCCCGTACCCGGTTGGAGCGGTGACTACGAGTGGGAGGGCCTGATCCCGGATGAGGAGCTTCCCAGGCTTCTCAATCCCTCCAGCGGCCTCGTCGTGACCGCCAACAACAAGATCACCGGCGACGACTATCCGTACCTCCTGACCTTCGAAACCATGCCCGGCTGGCGCGCGCGTCGTATCGAAGAAATGTTGACCGAAAGAGAGCGGCTCACTCCGCGCGATATGGAACAGATTCAAATCGACGAAGTCAGCCTCTACGCCCGCGAGTTGACACCGTTACTGACCGGCCATCTCAGCGAAGACCCTTACGTGCGCGTCGCAGTCAACATGCTGCAGGACTGGGGCTATCGCATGGACCAGGAGAGCCCCGCCGCCCTCGTCTTCCACTACACTCTGCTGCACCTCCTCGACCTCACCTTCGGCCAAAAGCTTGGCGCCACCGCCCCTGGCTTCTTCGGCAAGGGCAGCAGTCCGGTCTTTCTCATCAACGGCTTCCTGCTTCGCGCCCAGACTCGCCTTCTTGAACTCCTGAAAAACGAAGAGAACTCGCCCTGGTATGCTGACGCCGCCAGCGGCCGCCGCCGCACCAGGGAAGAGCTGATCGAAACTGCCCTGCAACTCTCCGTCCATCGCCTCCGCCGCGAAGTGAATCCCACGCCCCGTAAGTGGGCATGGGGCCGGATGCACCAGATCCGTTACAGCCACACTCTTGGAAGCGCACCGATCCTCGGCTGGCTCTTCAACCGCGGCCCCTATCCAATTGGCGGTGACGGGACCACCCTCAACCAGACCGGATTCTTTTCCGAGTTGCCCCCGGGACTCGTCCAGGTGCAGGCCGCCTACCGCCAAATCTTCGACATGGGCAACTGGGACGCCGCCCAAAGCGTCACGGCCAGCGGCCAGTCGGGCCATCCAATCAGCCGCAACTACGCCGACCAGATCCCCATGTGGCTGGAAGGAGCCTATCACAAAATGCCCTGGAGTCGCGCCGCAGTCGAAAAGACCGCCAACCGCCGCCTCATCCTCAAGGGCGGCGGTCGGTAATCGCGACCCAACCGGCTTCCCCACCCCTGCAACCGGCCACGACCCCGTGAACCTCTCCTCCTATCGCGGCTACCTCTATGCCCTTATTGCCTTCGGGACCTGGGGCTTCCTTCCCGTCTACTGGAAGCAGCTCCACGCTCTCCCCATGCTGGAGATTCTGGCCCACCGTCTGATCTGGTCGGCCGTGACCATGTTTATCGCCTTGGCTGTTCTCAAGGACCGTGCCTGGATTCAGGCACTTCGCAACTCGCCGCGCACCCTACTCCTCGTGTTCGCAGCCGCCCTTCTTACCGCCGCAAACTGGATCACTTATTTATGGGCGGTAGACACGGGCTTTGTTGCTAAAATCAGCCTGGGCTACTTCATAAACCCTCTCCTGAGCGTCTTCCTGGCCCGCCTATTTCTCGGAGAGCGCCTGCGCCGGGGCCAGAAGATCGCAGTCACCATCGCAGTCGCCGGTGTCATCTACCTGACGGTCAGCCTCGGCGAGCTCCCCTGGATCGCGCTCTCACTCGCCGGCACCTTCGGCTTCTACGGCCTGATAAGAAAGAAGGTCGATCTCAGCGGCATGCAGTTCTTCAGTCTCGAAATGACATTGCTCCTGGTCCCCGCCGTCATCCTCCTGCTCTACACCGGGCAACAGACTCCCACGGCTTGGAGCGCTGGCGCTTGGCCGGGACTCGGCATTCTGCTTCTCGGTACCGGCGTCGTTTCAGCCATCCCACTCGTCAGCTTCGGAGCCGCCGCCCGTCTCATCCCTCTCTCCAACCTCGGTCTCATGCAATACATCGCACCATCCACGCAGTTCATCCTCGGCGTCTTCTTCTACAAGGAGCCCTTCACCACAGTCGAGCTGATTGGCTATGGCTTCATCTGGACTGCCCTCATCCTCTACTCCCTTGAAGGAATCCACCACACACGCACCGCCTTGCGCAGCACAAGCCTCTTCTGACCTCCCGCGGGCCGACGGATCATTGGCGATGCTGCCCAAGCACCCGCCGACTACGACAGCCGCCCCGTCTATGAAATCCCGACGCGATGCTGAAGACTTTGGCGTGGTACCTCTTTGTTTATAGTATGGAGCTGTGCCTTCGGATATCTCTTTCATCGTTTTCACCGTTGAGCCGTTGAGATAAACGGGGGAGGGCCAAAAAAGATGAAAAATAGTGCCAAATAGTGCCATATTCCTCAATGCTCTCTCCGTTGAAGATTTGAGTCGAAAAGGAGGGATCCTCCCGAATAGGCCAAATATGGTGTCAAAAT
>VXRG01000171.1 GCA_009838625.1 Caldilineaceae bacterium SB0664_bin_27 | reverse complement strand
CCGCGCATCCCCGCCCGCCCCCGCAAGCCAACATGCACATATGAAAGCATCCCAACTAGTGACGAACTTTCATATGATTCCACCAACGACAACACCGCGGCCGGCCCGCAATCCGAACTCCTGCGGAGGCGCGGGCAGTTCCCGTTCCTCGCTCCTCAAGCCTCGCCTTTGTTCCCACCCCAAATCTGGACTGCACCCGAACAGGCCTGCAAATAGACATCGCATGCCATTCTTGTTATACTTGCCTGCATTCTTCCATGGACATGTTGGATGGAAATGCCCGGCGCGAGCAGAGGAAGAATCTCCTTGCAAGCTTAAGTCGCGTTGGCCGAACGGCGTGTGCCAGTACAGCACAATTGGCGTCTCTTTGGGCCCACATCCATTCAATTGCTCGCAACAGGAGGATCGATTCCAGCAGAAACCCGACAGTTCCTCCGATTCACCGCTGTCAGAAGACGATTTTGGCTGCGGGCCTCACCGTTGACGGCCACGCAGTTGACCAAATCCATACCGGATCAGACCGGAATTCCTACTTCACAACTCTACAGAAAGGAAAGGAACAATGACAGACCGTGCACTTTCTCGACGCGCATTCCTGAAGACTGCTGGTGTCGCCACCGCGGCCGTAGGGCTGGCTGCCTGCCAGGCGCCGATGGCGCCGGCCGGCGATGGTGATGCCGCGATGGCAGAGGCCAAGGAGTTGGTTACGTATTGGGGCGGCTGGACGCCCACCCAAAGCATGGAGCGCACCGAAGACAACCCGCTGCCGCACAACAAGATCCTTGAAGTGCTGGACGGGTACACGGCGGAACACCCCGACGTGAGCATCGAGTGGATCCGCATCCCGCAGGGGATCAGCAGCCGTGAGTGGACGATTGCGCAACAGACGGCTGGGACCATTCCGCACATCGTCACGCACGCGCACTGGCACATCAAGGATGACCTGGACAAGGGTTGGTGGACCGAGTTGACCCCCTACTTCAACCAGCCGAACCCCTACATCCCGGCCGGCGACCCCGGCAGCGAAAAATGGCTGGACCAGTTCTTCCCGATTCCGACCGGCGAGACGCTGATGCGCGACGGGTACTACAACATGGTCTTCGGCCTCGTCACCACCTTCTTCTACTACAACGTCGACTGGTTCAACGACCTGGGCCTCGAATCGCCCCAGAACTACGCCGACTTCCTCGACATCTGCCAGGCTTTCCGCGACATAGACGTGGACGCGTACGGCGGCTGGACCGGCCCGGTCTCGGATACCGACCACTGGTACCGCCTGCAGATGGGTGGCATGCTCATGGCCGGCGAGGTCGAACCGTTGGTCAATCCCGACCGCGGCACGGCCACCTATGAAGAGGTCGCCTGCGCCATCGAGAACGGCATCTACCACGCCCACCTGCCGCAGTACCGCGAGTGGATGGAGCTGTGGAAGCTGAACGTGCCCTTCCGGCCGGCGGACTGGACGACCCGCGCCACGGACACGCACACGCGCTTCCTGAACAAGGTGGAGCCGATCATGGAGAACGGCACCTGGTCCTTCCCGCGCTTGCTGCACGACCCGCTGGTCGACTTCGAGTGGAGCACCTTCTTCGCGCCGCTCCTGACCAAGGAAAGCAGTGACCTGGTGACCGATCCGCCGACGCCGGCATGGCCGATTGGTGGTCCTGTGGGCGACCAGATCGCAATTACCACCCGTTCCGAGAAGGACGGCGTGATCGATGCGGCTGTCGACCTGATGCGCTGGATCTCGGTGCCGGACAATCTGCACACGATCCAGTCGGAAATCGGCACGCTGATGCCGAACGTGAAAAACGTACCGGTCGACCCGCGCTTCGAGGAACCGTTTGCGTTGCTGACCGAGCAGATCGGTGAGACGCAGATGTTCGTCTACGAAGAGGTCAAGCTGGACGCCGAGGCGGCTGAGCCGATCGGCCAGGCCTGGCGCTCCTACATGCTCGACCAGATGGACCTGGACACCGCGCTGAACATCATCCAGGAATCCTTCGACGCCTACGCCGACCGCTACATCGAGCGCGAAGGGCTGACCTGCTGATAATTGGGAGAGAGTGAAGAGGGGTGGGGAGTGAGAGGTAGTTACATGCCTCTCACTCCTTTATTCCTCTTTGAGGCGCTTTGATGAACACCGCACTTTCCGCTCGACAGGTCGAATTCTACCGGGAGAACGGCTACCTGGTCGTTGATGCTCTGTTGGACGGGGAGGAGTTGGAGAGATGGCGCGTCGCGCTGGCCGACGGCATGGCGCGGCACTTCAGGATCAACGGGCGCCACAACCAGGGACGCGACGACCACTATCAAGACGTCTTCGTGCAGTGCGTCAACCTGTGGAAGACGAGCGCGGAGATCAAGGCGCTGGTGACGGACAGGCGGCTGGGGAGGCTGGCCGCAGAGTTGACCGGCGTGGACGGTATCCGCCTGTACCACGACCACGCGCTGGTCAAGGAGCCCTGGGCGCACCCAACCAACTGGCACGTGGACAACGCGATGGACCCATTCCACTCGCGGCAGTCGATCATGTTGTGGGTGGCGCTCGACGACGCCACGCTGCAGAACGGCTGCATGTACTTTCTGCCAGGGACGCACAAGAGCAGCCGCTTCGATGTAACTGGCAACCTGAACGAGACGAAGATCGACGGCCTGCTGGAAGACTATCCCGAGTGGAGGGAGATTGAGCCGGCCGCGGTGGAGGTGAAGGCAGGGGACGGCGTCTTCATCAATGGGATGATCGCCCATGCTGCCGGCCCCAACATGACCATCCATTCCCGGCGGGCGCTGTCGATGCTGTTCATGCCCGAAGGCTCGGTCTACAACGGCCGGCCGGCTGCGCTGCCGGCGGAGGTGGCCGAACGCCTGCGCGTGGGAGACGTTATTGCAGACGACGAACATCTGCCATTGATCTATTCGAACGGCCCGTACGACGATTAGATGGAGTGAGCAGAGAAGAGTGAGCCTGGCCGTAGTCACTAAAATGAGAACAGCTCTCACTCCTTACGACTCGCAGTTGCTCACTCCTCAAATAAGGATACGCTGATGGCTGTAAAAGAGATGCCCGCCCTGCCCAATGCTCCGGCCCAGGCCGCGGACATTCAGGAACTCAGAAAGCCTCTCGGAAGACGTATCTACGAAGGGCGCGTCGCCTACACGATGCTCGCCCCCACCTTCGTCTTTCTCCTGATCTTCATGTACTACCCCGCCCTGCTGGGGCTGTACCGGTCGGCGTTCAAGTGGGCGCCCGGCCTGGATTCGGATTTTGTGGGCCTGGGCAACTTCGTCCAACTCTTCACCAAAGACCGCGTATTTCTGAACTCGATGGACCACATGTTGCAGCTGGCGGCCTGGTATGTGGTGTCGACGGTGGGCGTATCACTGTTCATTGCAGTGCTGATCCACCGGCTGCGTGGAGGAAGGGCGCAGTACACATTCCGGTTGGGGATGATTCTGCCGGTGGTTATTCCCGCGATCGTGCCGTTGATGCTGTGGAAGTTCATCTATGACGTGAAGGTAGGGCCGCTGAATCTGTTTTTGACATGGATAGGCCTGGAGTCGTGGACGCGAGCGTGGCTGTCAGACCCGAACGTGGCGCTGTACGCGGTGATGCTGCGCAACTTCCCGTGGGTGGACGGGGTGGCCATCCTGATTCTGCTGGCGGGCCTGCAGGCGATCCCCTACGAGATCGTCGAAAGCGCGATGATCGATGGGGCGACAGAGATGCGGCGCTTCTGGTCGATCGAACTACCGCTGATCGCGGGGCAGATCAAGCTGATTTCGGTGCTGACTATCATGTGGGGTGTGCAGGAGTTCACGGCGGTGTTCGCGATGACGCAGGGCGGACCGATCAACAGCACAATGGTGCCGGGGATGTGGATGTTCTGGAACGCCTTCCGCATCAACAAGATGGGCTACGCTTCCGCTATCGGCGTCGTCCTGTTCCTTCTCACCCTTGTGCTGACGCTGATCAACATGAAGTACATTACGACTGAGGAGTACTAACGTCAGTTTTCAGTTTCTAGTTTTTGGTGATACCTGCTGGTGCGAGAAGAGAACGAAAAACTCGAAACGCTAGACTGCAGTTGGGAGTTATTGCCATGAGTGCGGCAGGGACGGAGACGAGAATACAGTATAGGCGGAGCAGGGGCGAGCAGGTGGGCGTCTTTCTGCGCGGGGACTGGTGGCGGATCGTGTTATTGGGTCTGTTCCTGGTCGGGGGCATCGCGCCGCTGGTGATGGCCTTCCTGATTTCGCTGAAGACGATCCCGCAGTTTGCCCGCCAGCCGTTTGCGCTGACTTTCCCGCTGCACTGGGAGAATTACGGATTTGCCTTTGAGATCGTGCTGGAGTTCATCAGGAACAGTATTATCATTAGCGGCGTGACGGTTTTGGGCGTCCTGTTGCTGGCGTCGCTGTCGGCCTATGCGTTCGGAATTTTGGAGTTCCCGGCCCGGCAGCCGCTGTTCTACCTGGTGCTGTCGCTGATGATGGTCCCTTCGGCGATGACGCTGATCCCGTCCTTTGTGCTGGTGAAGGATCTCGGCCTGATGAATACGTATTGGGCGATGATTCTGCCGTGGATCGCGAGCGGACAGGTTTTCGCCATGTTCATCCTGCGCACCTTTTTTGAAAGCCTGCCCAAGGAGCTGTTCGACGCGGCGCGCATCGACGGCGCCAGCGAGTGGCAGGGCTACTGGCGCATCGCGCTGCCTCTGAGCAAATCTATGCTGGGCGTGGCCGCGATACTGAACATTCTCGGCACGTGGAACAATCTGATCTGGCCCTACTTGACCATCCAACGGCAAACCCTCCTGCCCCTGACACCCGGCCTGTGGGCCTATCAGACGGAGTACTTCACCCGTTACGGGCTGACGATGGCGGGGCTGTTGATCGGCTCGATCCCCTTGGTTATCCTCTTCGTCTTTACAAGCCGCTGGTTCGTGGCCGGCCTAACTTCAGGAGCGATCAAAGTCTAATCTTCTCGACCACCGCTTCGCCCCCGAATCGGTCATCGACCACGCCGCGTCAGAACCGGCCGCCGCGGCATCGTCAACGACCCCGACCGCAAGACGTGCACCAAACCAATAGAAAACAGAACTCAAACGTCGGATCGGGGCAGTTCGACCTTGTCCGATGTTTTTCGCGTCCCGGGGCTGTACGGGCTTCCGGGAAGACCGGCCTATGTGAATCTTACCAAATTCGGAGGAGGAAATGAGCCGTAAGATCAAGCTTGTAGTGGTGGCCATAGCATTCTATCTGCTTGGCATCGGAACGACAGTGGCTATGGCCCAAGGAAATCTTACCCTGGAGGGACTGGCTGAAGGGTTGGCCGCTCTCACGGGGCGGGTGGACGGAATAGAGAAAAGATTAGCGGCCTTGGAGGCAACGCCGAAACCAACCTCGACGACGAGACCCACTTCCACACGAAGACCCACGTCGACACGAAGGCCGACATCCACGCGCAGACCCACGTCGACACCCCGGCCGGACACAGTCACAATCACCAGGGCGTCGAATGTCCGCGGCGGTCCGGGCACGAATTACAACGTTGTCGGCCAGTCGGCAGTAGGCACGGTGTACAGGGTAACGGGTAAGAACGCGGCCGGAGACTGGTATCGTATCAACTACAATGGACAGACGGCTTGGATATGGATCGGTCTGACCAATAATCGCAATCTGGCTGTTCCGGTTGTAAGGACGCCTGTACCACCGGCCAGGAGCCAACCCGCCCCAACGCCCGCGCGTGACACACAGAGAATCATAATTGACGAGACACGCCAGTCCTATTGGGCGGCTCCCTCTGAAACCGACTGGCGAGGGACGCTAAAGCCCGGACCAGGGAAATACGCTGTGCCTCCCGGTGAGTACGTTTATGTATGCACAAAGACGGGAAATCGCTTCTGGCATAAGATCCTTGTGCCCGGCGCCCCCGACGGCTGGGTTTGGATCAGGGCAGTCGTCTATTTCCTGGACGAAGTCTACTGCGATAGCTAGACTGCCCCTACGGCGCGTTTGCATCTGCAGGCGCGCCGTACTGCACACGTCGCCAGCCCTCCATAAGACCCCCTCTTGGCCCGGCTTTGAATGCGTCAGAGCCAACGGTTACAATGAAAACCGCCTGTTCGTTTACAGATAGCTATCCATGCCTCCCATATGCGTTCCGGCCTTTGCCTGGAAGCGCGGAGCCCGCCCGCAACCCAGACGCAATCGCCTAACCGCTGGAACCTGAGTGAAACTCCCGCTCCCATCCAATACGAACGTCCCTGATCCTGCAATACCAAAGACATAGGTCCCATAACATAGAACTCACAAAATGACCACTCCATCCTACGACTCCCTACGCCAACTTTTCCGCCAGCCGCCCCTCGACTACAGCGACTTCGTCACCTGGTTCTGGGAGACGGGGGATCTGAACAAGGAGCGCATCACCTGGCAGCTGGAGGAGTTGAAGAAGAAAGGCGTTGGCGGCACCTGGTACTATCCCCGTTATCTTGACGGCGAGCGCTACGGGACTTGGCCGGCCTACTTCAGCGAGGAATGGTGGGAGTTCTTCCGGCATTCCGTGTCTGAGCACGAGCGCCTTGGGCTGGAAGCGTGGTTCTCCGGCTGGGAGGGGCGCGAATATTGGCAGGATCTGCTGCGGGCGGAGCGCGCGGCGCGGCCGGAGTTGGAGGGCCGCCGTCTGGTCATTCACGAGGCGCGCTCGCAGGAGGCAGGGACGCTGCAGCTCGACCTGCCTCAGGGGGAGACGGTCCTGGCCGCAGCCGCATACCGGCTCGGGGAAGGGGAGCTGGATCCCAGCTCTTCCCGGGAACTGGCACTGCCGGAGCCGGGGCAGGCGCTGTCATGGGACGCGCCGGAACCGGGCTGGCTGCTTGCGGCCGTCGCCAGCCAGCCCCACGATCTCGACTACCTCAACCCCCATGTCGCCGCCCGCTATCTCGAAATCTACTGGCAGGAGCATGAGGAGCGGTTGCACGAGTTTGTCGGCAGCACGCTGTCGCTCTACGGGCAGGATGAGCTCTATGTGCTCAACGGCAACATCCTCTACGCGCCGGAGCTGGTGGAACGGTTCAAGGCGGAAAAGGGCTATGACCCCTCGCCCTGGCTGGTCGGCCTTTTCCACGACGTCGGCGCCTTCACCGACAAGATCCGCTGCGACTACTACGAAGTGATGTCGACACTGCTGGAGGAGAACCTCTACAGGCCGCTGTGCGACTGGCACGAAGAGCGGGGGTTGCGCTACGGTACGATCGCCACCTGGGGGCGGCAGGACATGCTGGGGCAGACGTGGCATTACGGCGATTTCTTCCGCCTGATGCGCTGGTTCCACGTCACCGGCAACGAGGACCCCGGCGCCAGTCTGCCCGGAGAGCGCTGTTTCATCGACGCCAAGCTGTCCAGCTCGATCCTGCACATCTACGAACGGGAGCGGGCGTCGATGTGCGTCTACTGGGGGTCTGGCTGGGGCATGACGCAGGAGGAAAACGTTGCCTGGACGAATGAAAACTATGCCTACGGGCTGAATCTGTACAATCAGCACGGTGGGCTCTACAACACGCTGGGCGGCTGGTATGAGTGGGTGCCGCCGTCGATTCACTGGCGCCAGCCCTACTGGGAACACTGGCAGACCTTCGTGGACTATGTGTCGCGCCTGAGCGCAGTGATGAGCCAGGGAACGCATGTGGCCGACGTGGCGCTGCTCTACCCGCTGACGACGGTCCACGCCAACTGGCTGCGGGGGGACTCGTTTACGAGCGCGGCTGACGAGTGCGCGATGACGACCTTTGCGCTCGCCCGCCAGATCTACGAGGCGGGGATCGATTTCGATTTCATCGACGACAATCTTCTGACCCAGGCCGTTGTGCGCGACGGGACGTTGGAGATCGCCGGTATCCGGTTCCGGACCGTGCTCCTTCCGCCGATGACGACGATCCGCCGTCAGACGCTGGCGAAGCTCCAGGAGTTCTATGACGGGGGCGGCGCGGTGGTGGCCTTCCGCCAGTTGCCGGGGGCATCGCAGGAGCACGGCCGCGACGATCCTGAAATACGCGCGCGGTTGCAGCACATCTTCGGCATCGCTTCCAGCGAAGAGGCCGCCCACCGGACAGAGGCGCATAGCCAGGCGCTGGGCAGTATCTACCGGCAGCGCAACGAAAACGGCGGGCAGGGTATCTTTATGCCCAGCCAGGAGACGGCGCGCACGCCCCATGCCGCGCAGCGGGGGGTCGACATCGCGGCTGTAATCTCGGACGCGATCGACCGGGATGTGGTCGCTTCAGAGAGGAACGTCTTCCACACGCATCAGAGGATCGGCGAGCTGGACGTCTACTTCCTCTACAATGTCGAATCGGAGCCCAGAGAGCTGACCTTTACCCTGCGCGTGCTCGGCGAACCGGAGATCTGGGACTGCTGGAGCGGCGAGGTAACGCCCTGGCACCGCTTCGCCTGCACGGATGACCGCACGACGGTACGGCTGACGATGGAGGCCAACCAGGGCATCGTGCTGGTACTGCGCCCGCCCGGAGGAAGACCGGCTGTGACCGCGGACAATCTGGGTGCCATCACGCATGTGGAGACGGCCGGCGATACCGTAGAGGTGCGAGGCACTTTCGAAGACGGGGGCGCAAAGTCGGTGCGCGTGCGTCACCAAGGGTGCGAGTACGGAGCGAAAGCCCGCTTAGGCCCGGCGCCGGCCCCGCTGCACCTGACGGGCGACTGGTCCTTCCGGCTGCTGCCGACGATGGACAACCGCTGGGGCGATTTCCGCGAGCCGGCCGGTGATGAACAGATCGGCGCGGAGGCGCGGCAGTTCCGCTACCGGGAGGAGGAAATGCCGGGCGAAGCGCAGGGCTGGCACAGCCGCGACTATGACGACGGCAGCTGGCCCGTCTTCACCTATACATTCGGCCCTTACTGGCGGGCCAGCGGCCCTTTCCCACGCGGGCAGACGCCGCCGGAGCTGGCGGCATTGAGCGCCTGGGACACAGATACACTGGATGCCGGAGGGATGAATTGGGAGACGGTCTGCTATTCCCAGGAATTCGGGCAGCCGGGCACCGACGTATTTGGTGGGAGCCACGGTGTTCCGGACTCGTTTCTCTGCTTCGACATTGCCGACGAGCACGAGGAGAGGGTGCGCTACCTCTACACCCATGTGCGGGCGCCGCGGGCTGGTCGCTGGGTCCTGCATCTGGGCGCCGACAGCGGGCAGGTGGAGCGTGCGTGGCTGAACGGGGAGGCTCTGCTGCCGGAGGACTCCGGGGAGCCGGTTCCGGCGGCGCCCGAGGTCGTCCTGCAGGAAGGGCTGAATCTGCTCCTGCTCGTTTGTGCCCAGCCGCCTGCCCAGCCCTTGCGCGCGTATGCTGCTCTCCTGGAGCCGTCGACGACCCCTGCGCGGGACCGTCCCGCCGCCCGCCTGACCTGGTTCACCGAGCCTTCCGAATTGACGTATGAGATCGCGCCGCGCAAAGAGAAACGCGTCGGCTGGTACAGGTGCGAGGCGCCGGCGGGGACGCATACGCTGCATCTGGATGTGGACGGCGAGAGCGTTCAGGTATGGGTCAACGGCGCCGAAACGGCAGTCCGGGATGGACAGGTCCAACTGGATGCTCCGTTGGCGGATGTGTCCCAGATAGCGCTGCGCGTCGAACAGATGCCCGGCGTCTACGCCGGCGCGGCCATTCGCCAGCCGGTCCGCTTCGAATGCGCTGACGCCTCTCTGCCCTTGGGCGATTGGAGTCAGTACGCGCTGGAGAGCTACTCCGGCGGCGCAGTTTACAAGAAGAAATTCACCCTCAAAGAAAATCAGTTGCAGGGCGAAGTCGTTCTCGACCTCGGCGCGGTGAACACGACGGCGGAGGTGGCCGTCAACGGGCAGGTTGTGGGCGTGCGACTGGCGCGACCTTACCGCTTCGACATCACCGGCCAGGTGCATGAGGGGGCAAACGAGTTGGAAGTAACTGTCTACAATACACTGGCCAACTATTTCAGCACAGGGCCTTACGAGTCCGACTATGTCTTCCCCGGGCAGACCGTTTCAGGGCTGCTTGGCCCCGTCACCGTCAGCTTTCCGGCGCGGGTAATGCTCACGGCCAGGCCCGTGTGGAACACCAGTCTTTAATTTTCGGTGATGACGCCATTCCCAACTGCTCGCCCTGTTACTGAGGACTAATACCAACACCCTGGAATTCAAAGTCGCCACAAGGAAACAGCTATGAAGATCCGCTCAGTTGAAGCATACGCGCTCGCCTATCCGGAACCCCATTACAAGGGCATTGAACGCTACATCACCCTGGCGCGGGTCGAGGCCGACGACGGCACGGTCGGTTGGGGCGAATGTATCTCGCAGTTTCGCGAGGCCGCGCTGGCGACGAAGCTGATCATTGAGCAGGGCCTGGCGCCGCTGCTGATCGGTGAGGACGCCCGGGACGTGGAGCGCGCCTGGCACAAGATGCTGGCCCATATCTGGTGGTACGGCCCGGAAGGGATTGCCGCCTTCGGCGTGAGCGCGCTCGATATGGCGCTGTGGGACCTGAAGGGCAAGGCGCTGGGACTGTCGGTCTGCCAGCTTCTGGGGGGCAGGCTGCACGACAAGGTAGTGGCGATGGCCTCGATCATCTTCGACATGGAAGACCGGGACTGGACGTTGAACGAGTTTCGCTGGATGGTGGAGCAGGGCTACCACTACGTCAAAGCGGGGTGGGGCATGCATCCGGGCGCGGTCTTCGGGCAGGACGCGGGGCGCGATATCGAGTATGTGCGCCGCATCCGCGAGGTGATCGGCGCTGAACGCGAGCTGATCATCGATACGCCGGGCGCGCGCAATCTGTGGGACGTGCCGACCGCGATCCAGCGCTTCCGCCAGCTGGAGCCGTACCGCCTGCGCTGGATCGAGCAGCCGCTGCTGCCGAGTGATCTGGAGGGGCATGCCCGGCTGCGGGCCGCGGTGGCGACGCCGATAGGCACCGGTGAGGATGAGTGGGATGTCGAGAGCTACGGGCGCCTGATCCGCAGCGGCGGCGTGGACGTGATCCAGATCGACCCGGGCCGAAGCCACGGCATCACCGGCAGCCGCGACATCATCAGGCTGCTGGAAACGGAAAATCTGCAGTTCAGCCTGCACACGTGGAGCAGCGCACTCAACAGCGCGGCCAGCGTCCATCTGCTGGCCATCTCCGACCACGGCGTCAGCATGGACCTCAAGCCGCATGAGTCGCCGATGCAGCATGAGCTGGTCAGCGATCCTTGGGTGCAGGAAGAGGGCTACCTGGCCGTGCGCGATACGCCCGGTCTTGGTGTTCATGTACGGGAAGAGATCGTGCGCAAGTACTCGTTTCAATGAGACACCGGTGGTCAACGGCCAACGGTTCGATGATTGCTGGCCTTCGATGAAATTTGGGAGGGAAGACTGTGTCGGATATGCAGAGCGGCGGACGGCGGGCGCTGATCACCGGTGGGGCGAGCGGCTTCGGGCTGGCGATTGCAAAGGCGCTGTTGGCGCGCGGCGCGCAGGTCGCGATTGGGGACATCGACCGCGACCGCCTGCAGGAAGCCGAACGCGGCCTGGGCAGCGACGATCTGCTGGCCGTTGAATTGGATGTGACGTCGCCGGAGTCAGCAGCGTCGGCGGTGGCGGCCTGTGAGGCGCGGTTCGGCGGCCTGGACACGCTGGTCAACTCAGCCGGTGTCATCGCCTTCAACCCGCTGGAGAAGATCAGCGAGGCGGAGTGGGACTTTGTGCTCGATGTGGACCTGAAGGGCACCTTCCTCTGCTGCCAGGCAGCCGCGGCGCTGCTGTGCGCCAGCGGCCGCGGCCGCATCGTCAACATCGGTTCCGACGCGTCCAAGGTGGGATTCCCGCTGCTGGCCCATTACTGTGCGGCCAAGTTCGGAGTTGTTGGGTTGACCAAGGTGCTGGCGGGCGAACTGGCGCCGCGCCAGGTGACGGTCAACTGCGTCTGCCCGGTCGGCGTATCGGGAACGGGGATGGGACAGGAGATCCTCGAACTGAAGACAGAGGCCACGGGCATGCAGCCGCAGGAGATCCTGGCGTCCACGGCCGCCGACATTCCCTTGCAGCGCAACCCGACGGTGCAGGATATCGTGAATGCGGTGCTCTTCTTCATCTCCGACGAAGCCGCCTTCCTGACCGGGTCGGCGCTTGACGTCGACGGCGGCATGCTGAGTACGATTCCGGTGCCCGGTATGGAGACGTGAAGTTGCTTTGGCTGTTGATGTTTCTGGCTACTGACCACTGAATACTGGGGTTACCGATGGAACGTGTCGCGTTTGTGATGCACGTCAGAGATGGGGAGGAGGAAGAGTACCGGCGGCGCCACCAGGAAGTCTGGCCCGCTGTGCTGGCCGACCTGGAGCGGGCCGGCGTGCGCAGCATGAGCATCTTCATGGCCGACCGGCAGTTGTTCCTGTACATGGAGGCGGAGAATTACGCCGAGGCGGTGCGCATCCTGGCGGAAAGTCCCGAGTCGGTACGCTGGGAGGAGTACATGGCGCCGATCATGGAGGATGAGGGCGGAGACGACTACGATCCGCACGACGCCTATCCTGAAGGGATGCCGGAGGTGTTCCACTGGCAGATTGGCTGATGGTGGGGATGGGCGCGATACTGTCTCCAAGGAGGTCAAGACATGACAGCCAGTCAAGATCATGATAGTCGTCTCGTTCATCTTGTGGATGAACTATGCCAGTTGTCAGGAGAGACGGAGTGGGTTGAGTTCAAAAGGAATTACCACTCTGCCCAGATGATAGGTGAGTACATCTCTGCTCTGGCGAACGCAGCATGCCTGAAGTATAAGCCGAAGGCATACCTTCTTTACGGCATCCAGGACGAAACGCACGAGGTTGTCGGAACATCCTTCGATCCATACACTTAAAAGGGCAAGGGCAACCAGGATTTGCTTCCCTGGATAACGGCTGGACTAATCCCGAACCCAGGTTTCGAGGTCTCTATAGTAGAACACCCACGTGGGCGGGTTGTTGTCTTTGAGATCGAACCTGCCCGCGGGAGGCCGGTCAGCTTCTACGGCAAGTTCTACATTAGGGTTGGTTCCAGCAAAACAAACTTGAAGCGGCAGCCCGCTCCGGCAACAATGGATTGAACGCCTGGAGGAACTTGGCTTGCTGGACTCGCCTGTCGCTGCCGCCGATTGACGATGGCGGGACATGCCATGGGAATGCGAATCCTCGCACAAAAGGAAGGAGCGCTGTGAACAGTCTGGACGGAAAGATTGCCTTTGTGACCGGCGGCGGTTCCGGCATTGGCCGAGCTACGGCCCTTGCCTTCGCTAGCCGCGGGGCCAAGCTGGTCGTCGCTGATGTGGATATTGACGGCGGCCAGGAGACGCTGCGGCTGATCGAACTCTCAGGCGGAGAGGCGGTCTTCGTCTCCTGCGATGTAGGTGAGGCGGCCTCGGTGGAGGCGGCTATCGATCGCTGTGTGGAGGTGTTTGGACGTTTGGACTGCGCCTTCAACAATGCCGGCATCCTCGGCGATATGTCCCTAACCGCCGACTGCACGGAAGAGAATTTCGACCGCATTATGCGGGTCAATCTGAAGGGTGTCTGGCTTTCAATGAAGTACGAGATCCCGCAGATGCTGCGGCAGGGCGGGGGCGTCATCGTCAACGCGGCCTCCAATGCAGGCATGACCGGCACGCCCGAGCTCGCCGTATATAGCGCGACCAAGGGCGGCGTCGTGCAGTTGACGCGCTCCGCCGCGCTGGAGTATGCCCGCTCCAACATCCGCATAAACGCTGTTTGTCCCGGCCTGATTTCCACGCCGATGGTTGCACAACAGGCGGTCGACTACCCGGACGCTGTTGCCAATTTTACCGAGTTGGAGCCAATCGGGCGCATGGGAAGGCCGGAGGAGATTGCCGAGGCCGTCGTGTGGCTCTGTTCCGACGCCGCGTCGTTTGTTACTGGGCACCCGATGGCCGTTGATGGCGGCATTCTGGCCTAGGCGCCGAGCATCGGCTCATGGAGGAGGCTTCATTTGTGTTTAGAGAGGCAACGTTGGCGAATAAGGTAACACTGGTTACGGGAGCGGGTTCCGGGATTGGCCGGGCTTCGGCGCTGGCCTTCGCGCAGGCGCGGGCCAAAGTTGTCGCGTGTGACGTGGACAGCAAGGGCGGCCTTGAGACGGTGCGCCTCATCCGTGAAGCCGGCGGCGAAGCGCTCTTTGTACAGGCCGATGTGTCCAAGTCGAGCGAGGTCGAAAAGATGGTTCGCCTGACCGTCGCCGAATACGGTCGGTTGGATGTCGCCCACAACAACGCCGGCGTCGAACCGGCCAATGCATCCATTTTGGACAGCAGCGAGGAGGATTGGGACCGGGTCATCGACATCAATCTCAAGGGCGTGTGGCTGAGTATGAAGCACGAGATCCCGGCAATGCTTGAGCAAGGCGGAGGCTCGATCGTCAATACTTCTTCGACCGTCGGACATCTGGGTCAAAGCAATATGGCTTCCTATGTGGCGAGCAAACACGGCGTGATCGGGCTGACCAGGGCGGTCGCGCTCGAATTTGTCGACGCCGGCATTCGCGTGAACGCCGTATGCCCGGCCGTCGTGGCCACCTCCATGTTCGAACGTTTCACGCGCGGTGACGCTCAGGTGGCATCGACGCTGATCTCCAGCCTGCCGATGAAGCGGCTGATCAAACCGCAAGAGGTCGCCAACTCTGTACTGTGGCTCAGTTCGGACAAGGCAGCCTATCTGAACGGCCATGCCCTCGTGCTCGATGGCGGCCTCAGCATCCAATAGGAGGAACACGGAGAAGTGGCGCGCCGCTCTTCCCCCCAACTCATGATCAATATCAAGCGAATGGGCCATGTCGCCATCACCGTCCCCAATGTCGAGGAGACTGTCGACTTCTACGAACAAATTGTTGGCCTGGAAGTCTCCGAGCGCAGCGGCGGCGCGGTCTTCCTGCGTTGCAATGCTGAACATCACTGCCTGGCCATCTATCCGGGCGAGGAGAGAAAGCTGCACCATCTGGGCTTGGAAGTCACGGACGGCGATGCGCTGGAAGCCGCCCGGAACGCCCTGGCGCAGCGCGGCTTCCATCCGCACGAGAGGGCGTACGCTGAGCCGGGCCACGGCGAAGCCCTTTGCTATTTGGACGTCGACGGGAACCGGATCGAGCTTTATGAAGGCATGAGGAGCCTCGATCAGCCCCTCCAGCCGCGTGAAATCCGCCCGCTCAGGTTCGGCCATATCACGCTGCAAAGCATCGAACTCAAGCGCGCGGCGGCTTTCTATACCGACGCGCTTGGCTTTCGCGTGTCGGATACTGCCGAAGATGCCGTGATATGGCTGCGCTGCAACCAGGATCATCACGGGATCGCGCTCCTTAATGCCGGGCACGCCAAGGTGAACCACTATGCCTACGACCTGGCCGACTGGAACGATGTAAAGCGCATGTGTGATCATCTCTGGCGCAACGACGTGCCCATCATCTACGGGCCAAGCCGGCACGGTCCCGGCCATAATATCTTCATCTATGTGCCCGATCCCGCCGGCAATGTCATCGAACTGACGACGGAACTGGACCAAATCTGGGACGAGGAGAGATACGTGCCGCTGGACTGGCCGAACGAGCCGCGCACGGTGGATGTATGGCGCGGTCTGCCCGCCCCCCCCAATCTCCTGGCCGGGGACGGGCGTGATTTCGATGACTGGACAGCGGGCTCGCCCTTAATCGGCGCAGGCTGGCATGTCTTGCAGGCGGGCGATTTCACGGCCCTGGATCCGGCGGCAACGCTCACCACTCCGACCCGTGAGCGGCCCGAATTCAAAATTGATATCCCGCGTTTTACGATCGCATTCGACAATCCTCTTGACCATGTCAAGGCGATTGTCACCGCCGACCGACGTTTTGCCACTGGCAACGGTCTTTCTGTGGCGGTGGACATGGCCGTCGATGTGCATGGAACGGAGGGCAATCCCTTCGCGGCCGACCCGGACGACCCCCGTTTGGGGTGCGCCGCCATCGCCCTGATCGACGATTCGACCGGTATGGTCATCAACTTCGAAATATCCAATCGCCGCGTCATGGCGCTGCGCGAGCTGTTCGTCGTTACCGCGCCAGGCGGCGTCGGCTCCGTCCTGCCGATGGCGGATCCGACGCTGACCGACTTGGAAATCGAGCCGGGATCCTGGCATCGCTACGAGATCCGCTACGATCCCGGCGAGGACAGCGTGCTGACACCCGGCCCTGATCGCGCCGAGTGGTACGTGGACGGGGAGCTAGTCCATCAGATAGAGTGGGTAGCGACGGTCGACCCGCCGGCAGCGCCGGTGATCAAGCCGATTCGCTTTTCGGTGAATATGGCGATCTTCACACTGCTGGACGATCTTCCGGATGGTCGCGGCGACATCTTGCCTGGTCTGGACCCGGAGTACAGGCAAACGATTTTTGGCCAGGGCGTCACTGGCCGCTGGCGTAATCTACAGGTGAGCCAAGCCGGCGAACAACAGCATCTTCGCACCTGAAGGCCGCCGAAAGGGGAGAGCAGCCCCGTATCTCATCCGACCGTTCGTTGTCGTCGAACCATGCCAGGAGGGCGTTCTGATGTCTACCAGGATCGCGTTGGGCAACGCATCGTATGGCTTTCGCGAGTACACCGTACCCGAGTTCTTCGCGGCCTCGCGTGAAATCGGACTGACGTTGGTCGAAATCGACTGCGGCTGGCTTGAAGAGGAGTCCCGCAACAAGATCGCAGTCGATGCCACCCCCCAGGAGTTGGACGCTGTGCGGCGCATGGCGGCGAATGCTGGGGTCAAAATCGCCGCTCTCGGCGGCGGGGCGGTGGTCGGGCTGTACGGGGATGTGGCCGAAGATCGCTGCGACGAACTGACTAAGGTGATCGACCATGCTGACGCGCTCGACGCGCGTGTGGTGCGGGTCTTCACCGAGCATGACTTTACACACTCCAAACACTATGTGCTGCCGGCAGAGCGGGTGACGGACGCCCTGTACGAGACGCTCAGCGCGGCCTTCAACCGGCTCGGCAGCTACGCTCAGGCGAAAAATGTGTCATTGGCGATTGAGAATCACGGAGGCACATCGGCCACGGGCGCGCGGCTCAAACGGCTGCTGGATATGGTTCCTTACAAATCGGTGGGCGTTACTTACGATCCGGCCAACTATGCCTATGGTGGTGAAGATCCCTACGAAGCCCTGCTCGCAATCCAGGACAGGGTGGTCTATACGCACTGGAAAGATGTTGCCCGTCTGGCCTGCGGTGTGGAGTATCGCGCATTTGGAGAGGGCGACATCGACTGGCCGCCGATCATCCGCACGCTGCTCGATTCGTTCGACGGCGTCTGGGCGGTCGAGTACGAGCGTAAAGTTGACAGCACGTTGGAGACGTTGAAGGTCGGTTCACGACAAAGCCGGGACAATCTCCTTGCCGCCATCGAGCAAATTCAAACCGCCTGACCGCTCTCGCCGCCATTCCCTCGATTCCACGCCTGTTTACGACAGCATACGTTCCACCGGCTGCAACAGGCCGTTCTGGAATCCGCCGTCAATGACAAGCGAGCGGCCCGCAATCGTCAACATCGGGTCCGACGCGTCCAAGGTGGGATTCCCGCTGCTGGCCCATTACTGTGCGGCCAAGTTCGGAGTTGTTGGGTTGACCAAGGTGCTGGCGGGCGAACTGGCGCCGCGCCAGGTGACGGTCAACTGCGTCTGCCCGGTCGGCGTATCGGGAACGGGGATGGGACAGGAGATCCTCGAACTGAAGACAGAGGCCACGGGCATGCAGCCGCAGGAGATCCTGGCGTCCACGGCCGCCGACATTCCCTTGCAGCGCAACCCGACGGTGCAGGATATCGTGAATGCGGTGCTCTTCTTCATCTCCGACGAAGCCGCCTTCCTGACCGGGTCGGCGCTTGACGTCGACGGCGGCATGCTGAGTACGATTCCGGTGCCCGGTATGGAGACGTGAAGTTGCTTTGGCTGTTGATGTTTCTGGCTACTGACCACTGAATACTGGGGTTACCGATGGAACGTGTCGCGTTTGTGATGCACGTCAGAGATGGGGAGGAGGAAGAGTACCGGCGGCGCCACCAGGAAGTCTGGCCCGCTGTGCTGGCCGACCTGGAGCGGGCCGGCGTGCGCAGCATGAGCATCTTCATGGCCGAGCGGCAGCTATTCCTGTACATGGAGGCGGAGGACTACGCCAATGCGGTCCGCATCCTGGCGGAGAGTCCCGAGTCGGTGCGCTGGGAGGAGTACATGGCGCCGATCATGGAGGACGAAAGCGGGGATGACTACGATCCGCACGACGCCTATCCTGAAGGGATACCGGAGGTGTTCCACTGGCGGGTTGGCTGATGGCGGGGAGAGGCGCGATACTGTTTCCAAGGAGGTCAGAACATGACAAGTGATCAAGAACATGATCATCATCGCGTTAATCTTGTGGATGAACTTCGCCAGTTTTCAACAGAGACGGAGTGGGTTGAATTCAAGAATGATAACCACCATCCACAGGCGATAGGTGAGTACATCTCTGCTCTGGCGAACGCAGCGTGCCTGAAGTATAAGCCGAAAGCATATCTTCTCTATGGCATTCAGGACAAGACTTATGAGGTCGTGGGAACATCTTTCGATCCATACAAGACAAAAGGCAAAGGCAACCACGATCTGCTGCCCTGGATAACGGCTGGGCTAATCCCGAACCCGGGGTTCGAGATCTTCATAGTAGAACACCCCAGTGGGCGTGTTGTTGTCTTTGAGATCGAACCCGCCCGCGGGAGGCCGGTCAGGTTCTACGGCGAGTCTTTCGTCAGGGTCGGCTCCAGCAAGACAAACTTGAAGCGGCATCCCGATAGAGAGGGCGCGATATGGTCGCGAGGAAGTGACTGGTCCGCGGAGATATGCAAGGACGCGACGATTGAAGACCTTGATCCGGAGGCAGTGTCTAAGGCGCGAGAGCAATTCGTTATCAAACATCCCTCCCAAGCGGACGAAGTAGCTGAGTGGGACGATATCACCCTCCTTAACAAAGCTCGAGTCCTAAAGCAAGGTAAGGTAACACGCACTGCGCTCCTACTTCTTGGCCGCGCGGAGTCGGCTACGTTACTGTCACCCGCTGTAGCCAAAATTTCGTGGATACTGAAAGACTCAGAAAACCGCGAACTCGACTATGAACACTTCGGGCCGCCCTTCTTACTTGCAGGCGACAGGTTACAAAACCGAATCCGCAATCTGAATGTGCGTGCCATGCCAAGCGGGACACTTTTCCCAGTAGAGTTTACACAGTATGACTTCTGGGTAATCCGGGAGGCACTGCATAACTGCATCGCTCACCAGGACTACCAGTTACGGGGACGCGTCATCGTTGTTGAGTTCCCCGACAGCGTGCTTTTGACAAACGTCGGTGACTTTCTTCCGGGCGATATAGAGACGGTAATCCGACAGGACGCCCCACAGTCCTTTTACCGCAATAATTTCCTGTCGGATGCGATGGTTGAGTTGAATTTGATCGACACGCAGGGCGGCGGAATCAAACGCATGTTCGAAACTCAGCGTAGGCGTTCGTTCCCTTTGCCAGATTATGATCTGACCAAGCCGGGTTCTGTTACAGTGAATCTCAACGGACGTATTCTGGATGAACGTTACACTCGGTTACTTTTGGAGCGAACAGATCTTGACCTCGAACAGGTTATACTTCTCGATCGAGTGCAGAAGGGACTATCCATAGAGAGAAGCGAACATCGTAAGCTGAAGAATGCTGGCCTAGTGGAGGGGCGCTATCCCAACCTGATAGTAACCGACTTAGTCGCCAAAGCGACCGGAAAGATAGGTGAACACATTCTCGAACGTGGCTTCGATAATCGGTACTATAAAGACTTGATTCTGGAAGTGGTGAATGAACATGGGCCAGTAAGTCGCAAGGATATCGACAATGTGCTATTGGAGAAGCTACCTGACCGACTCAACCTTCAGCAGAAACGGAACAAAGTTCACAATCTGCTACAAGATCTTCGCCTCTCAGGCAAAATCATCAATCGGGGGACGCGAGCTCGGCCGGCATGGATCTCTTTGAAAGCGCTTGCTGATTGAGCAAAGAGACGCATTCTTGGGCCAATGAAAATGCGCGAGGGCTTCGTCGTCATATGACGGCCGGAGGGAGACAAATCGCTCCACCGGTCGTCTTATTCTTTGATAATTTTTGTAAGATTTCGATACACTATCAAAGGTTTTAGCAAAGAATTTAGCAATGGATTCAGCATGGAGAGGCTCTCAACACGCCAGATCTGCTAAATTGGCCGGCTCATACAGGTATATCGGCAGGAATATAGAAAGGAATTAGCCTTTTTTCGCACAGATTCGTCGGACTGCGCCAAATCTAGACTCTGTTATAGCAAAGAGTCAGACTCAAACCTCCCGACTTTATTGTTAGAAACTATGTAACTTTGTGCTGGCAACTACAAAAAGATCTATTTTTCCCCCGTGATTTAAAGTTCTCCTCTTTACAAAACAGGAGACCGTGAATTTCCTAAGATCCAAATCTTCCGGAAACGTGGCCATCGCGAATGCAGAACGACGAACAAGCAATCAGGAGACAACCATGACCACCATAAAATTCGCCGGCGCTGCCTGGTCCTTCGTGGGCGCCAGTTTGTCGGAATCGGCCGCGATATGGCGGGCGCTGGGAATAGAGGCGATGGACCTGATGGCCGTGCCCGGCGGGCTGCTCGATTCGCGTGAGATCGAACGCGATCCGGAGGGGCAGGCCCGCCGCGTAACCGAGGCCGGCCTCCCGCTCAGCAATCTGCTCTTCGTGTTCGGGGATGGATTCGACGACAGGCCGGTCAACTCTGTCGATGAAAGCGTACGCGCCGCCAACCGGGAAACGTTCACGCGTGTACTCCAGTTCTGCAAAGCCGCGCGTATTCCGTCGGTGCTGGTGCTGCCGGGCGTTGACCAGGCGGGCATCACTCACGAAGAGGCGGTGGCGCTGTCCGCGGCCGCGATGAACGAACTCGCCGCGCTGGCAGCCGCCGAGGATGTGCTGTTTCTGTTCGAGCCGCACGTCGAGTCGGTGCTGGAAAGCCCCTTCGAAACCTTGACATTTCTGCAGCAGAATCCCGCTCTCAAAATTGTGCTCGATTATTCCCACTTTATGGCGCTAGGTTATGGTCCGGGAGACGCGGATCCCCTCGGCCCCTATGCCGGTCATGTCCATCTGCGTCATGCTAGCGACGGTAAGCTGCAGGTGCGCTGGGATGACGGGGAGCTCGACCTTCACGCCGTGGTCGAAGTGCTCATGGCCGCCGACTACAACGGCTACCTGACGCTGGAGTATGAACACGATCCGTGGATGGACTGCGACCAGGTGGACGTGATGACCGAGACGATCAAGATGCGGGATGAGATGAGGCACCTGCTGGCGACATACCCTTTCTCGCAAGAATAACACTGCCCTCTGGACAGAATTCTAAGAATGCTTTCCGTGCGAAGCAACGCCCTTCTTCACGAACTAGACTTGCGTCGCAGACGCACTGCAGCGGGAAGAGTTAAGACATTTCCATGAAAGACCTGGTCGCTGCAGGAAAGCGAAACTTGTCCGCTCATCAGAACGTAGAACTCGAAGTCTGAAGAGGAAGGTCAAAGGCGAGCCATGCCCGACACAGCCCGAATCGCCGTTATCGGAACCGGATGGTGGTCCACCACCGCCCATATTCCCGCGCTGCAGGCCAACCCGAACGCCGACCTCGTCGCCCTGGCCGACATCCGCGCCGATGCGGTGGAGAAAGCGGCAAAGCATTTCGGCGTGGAGCGGACCTATACCGACGTCCACGAGATGCTAACGCGAGAGCGGCTGGACGGCGTCGTGATCGCCGTCTGGCACGCTGCCCATTACGAGGCCGCGCGGCCCTGCCTTGAACACGGGCTGCACGCGGTCCTGGAAAAGCCGATGACGCTGTTCGCGACACACGCCCGCCATCTGACCGAACTCAGCCGCGCCCACGGATGCCAGCTGATTATCGGCTACCCCTGGAACTACAACCCCCATGTGCTGCGGGTTAAGGAGGTGCTCAACTCGGGGCGGCTGGGCGCGATACGCTATATCAACAACATGTTCGCCTCCGGAGTCATTTCGCTGTACCGGGGCGATGACAGCGTCCACGACAACCTGTACGCCTACCCGGTTACCGGCCCCGGCGACGTCTACAGCGATCCGGAGCGCTCGGGCGGCGGCCAGGGCCATCTGCAGGCGACCCATTCGATCGGGCTGATGCTGCACATGACCGGGTTGAGACCGGTCAGCGTGTTGGCGCTGATGGACAACCTCGATACACGGGTGGATGTCGTCGACGCCATGATCGTGCAGATGGATAACGGCGCGCTGGCCAATGTCGGCAGCTCGGGCACACTGCATGCGGGCGGTCCGGAGCAGGAGATGGTTGTGCAGATCTACTGTGACCGGGGCTGGATCAAAGCCGACATCATTGAACGCAGCTGTACAATTTACTATGCAGACGGGACCGTGGAGGAACTGCCGCCCCTAACGGAAGAGCAAAGCTACCTGTCGGATGCGCCGGCGGACAACCTCGTCGACGTCATCGTCCGCGGCGCGCCCAACCAGTCGCCGCCGGAAGTCGGCTGGCACACGGTCGAGCTTCTCGACGCGGCCTACCGTTCGGCGGCCGATGAAGGGCGCCGGGTGCAGGTGAGTTCGCTGTACGAAGCTGATTCGTAGTCACTGCATCCGACCCCAGGGCGCGGCATTGCAAAGGGCTAAAAAATGACTACTAAAAACTGCCGTTAGGAGCCTCAACCGTGAAAATCTTCATGGTAACCGACATGGAAGGCGTGGCGGGGGTCGTGTCCTTCGAAGACCAGTCCTTTCCCGACGGCCGCTACTACGATGCCGGCAAGAAGCTGGTGACCGGAGAGGTCAACGCCGCGGTGGACGGACTGTTGGATGCCGGGGTGGAGGAGGTCCTTGTCTGGGACGGGCACGGCGCCGGCGGCATCGACTTTGACACGCTGCATCCGGCCGCGCTGTTGCTGCATGGCCGGCCTTCGCCGCCCTGGAGCCGGTTGCAGGAGGTGATCGGCCGTTACGACGCCTTTGTCATCGTAGGCCAGCACGCCATGGCCGGTGTCGTAACCAGCAACCAGAACCACACGCAGAACAGCCGTACGGTAGACACCTACCGGCTCAACGGCAAGCCGATCGGTGAGATCGGGCAACTGGCTCTCTTCATGGGTGGGCTGGGCCTTCCGCTGCTCTTTCTGAGCGGGGAACAGGACGCCTGCCAGGAGGCGGAGGAGCTGGTGCCGGGCATCACCACGGCGGCGGTGAAAGAGGGTCTTGGGCGGGGCTCGGCCATCTCACTCTCCGCGCAGGCGGCGCGGCAGCGTATCCGCGAGGACATCGCGGCAGCCGTGGCGCAGCATCGCCAGAACCCGATCGCGCCCCTGGTCTGGCCCGGCCCCTATGAGTTGGAAAAGCGATTCTTCCACACCGACACGGCCGACGCGGAGATGAACAGAGCGGGCGCCGAACGCGTGGACGCGCAGAGCGTGCGCTTCCGCAGCGAAAATATTCTCGATATCGTCTACCGCTGAGTTGCGGCTTCTCTTTCCGCTGCCTCAGTAGAGGCCGGGGCCCATGGCAGGCGGCAGGGTCAACTGGCCGTCTGCGACCTGGAAGTAGGCAGGATGAGCGGCCTGTTCTTGGGGGCGCGACATGGGCATGAACTGGCGGTAGTTGCCCTCGAAGCAGTCGACGTCGAGGCGCAGGTGGGCGCAGAAGTTGACGCTGTGAACCAACGCCAGGCCGGGATTGGTGAGGTCTTGCAGCGTGAGATAGAGACCGTGCTGGCGGCCCCAGCAGTAGGCCAGCAACGAGTGGGTGTGCCCTTTACAGGTCTTCACCGCTAACCCGGACCATCCCAAACGGTGGATCCAGTCGAGATTGTCGATGTCGTCGAGGCTTTCGTCGACCACCACCGGCACGCGCGCGGCCACATCATGGAGCGTGTCGGTATAGGCTTCCAGGTCGCGGGGGGTGGGCTGCTCGATGTAGTCCAGCGCCGCCAGGACCTGCGGCTTCTCCACGGCCACCCGGTCCAGCACTTCAAGCATTGTATCGGCCTTCTGGTAGGCTTCATTAGGGTCCACCGACAGGCGCGGTCCGCCTGCCACACCTGCGGTTTCCATCGCCTGGGAGGCGGCGGTGTATACTTCGATCAGGCGCGCGGCGTCCTCGACCGGCGACTGACCGCGCAGCTTGAGCTTGAAATAGCGCAGGCGGTCGCGCTCGGTCCAGGTGGTGAGGTCGGCGGGGAGGTCTGCAGGCGCGGGCTGTTGCGTGTCCGCCTCTGCCGGCGTAAGAGCGTCGTTGAAGCCGACGACATGCTGTACGGAGAGTGTGCGACGCCTTGGGCTCAGGTAGTCCGCCGGGTAGCGGCCGGCGAAGTCGGCGCCGAGGCCGGCGCTCAGGTCTTCGTTCAGAGTTTCCGCCGTGTAGGCGGCGTAGAGCGGCACCGGCAGGGCCGCGCCCCAGGCATCATGGATGGCGGCGTCGAAGGGCGACATGCAGTTGAGCACGGCCAGCCGCGGCATCGGCGTGCTCTGCAGGAGCGGCTCTTCCTCGGCCAGCTGCACGGCCAGTTCGACCGCTGCCTGTTCCAACCTGATCCCCTTTTGGATCGGATCTTCGTACTGGTCATCCTCCAGCCAGACGGCGATGGCCCTGCACAGCCGGCGCATGAGGCGGTCCTTCTCCTCGTGGTCCACGTCCGGCGCGGGGAAGGCCCACACGTCCGAGAGCAGGATCGCACCGGTCCCCTGCACATTGGAACCGCCCCGGGTGCGCGCATTCACCGTGACCGCGGCATAGGTGATCGCCTCGATCACGCCCTTGCTGAGATGCAGGGGGACGCTCAAGCGCTCATCGTCGAAGGTGACTTCCACCGTCTCCACGCGAATATCGGTCGCTTTCATGGCAGTGGCTCTCTTTTGCAGTTGTTGGTCGTGGATTCGTAGTTGGCGCGTTCAGGCGGTTCCGGCGACAATCGGAGTGGTTACGCAGATCTTCGAACGCGACATCCGGTTCGAAAACTGAAAGTTCGCCATGCCCAAAGACCGTTCTTACGTTCGAGCCAGCGATATCGGCGCCTGGAGTTTCTGCAATCGCGCCTGGTGGCTGGCCAAGGTGCAAAAGGCGCCGCACGAACGGCCGCAGCAGCTGGACTGGGGCGATCAGTCCCATGCCGACCACGGGCGACTCACGTCGCGGGCGCAATGGCTGCGCAAGAGCGGAATCGCGCTCCTGGCCGGCGGCCTGATTCTGCTCGGATTCGTGCTGCTGGCGCAACTGCTGCTATGACAAGCCGTTGCAAACACGATGCCTGCGCTGCCAGTGATACATCGAGGCGCGCAGGCATCTCTATGACGGCTGATAGCGGCCGCCGGTCTCGTTAATATGCTTAGAACAGATTCAGCCACCCCTCGCCGAACGCGCTGGCGAAAACGAGACTGACAATACTCATCAGCTTAATCAAAATATTCAGGGACGGGCCGCTGGTGTCCTTGAACGGGTCACCGACGGTATCACCGACGACCGCGGCTTTGTGCGCTTCGGAGCCTTTGCCGCCCATGACGCCGGTCTCGATCCATTTCTTGGCGTTGTCCCAGGCACCGCCGGAGTTGGCCATCATTACCGCCAGCATGAAGCCGGAGGCGATAGCGCCGATCAGCATGCCGGCCAGCGCCTGCGCGCCCAGCAGAAAGCCGATGAGCAGCGGCACCACCACCGCCAGCGCGCCCGGAATGACCATCTCGCGCAGCGCGCTCCGGGTGCTGATGTCTACGCAGGTCTTGTAGTCGGGTTTGGTTGTGCGCTCCATGATGCCGGGGATCTCGGCGAACTGGCGGCGCACCTCCAGCACGATCTCATAGGCGGCCTTGCCGACCGCGGTCATGGTCAGAGCGGCGAAAAGATAGGGCAGCATGGCGCCGACCAGCATGCCGGGGATCATGGTCGAGTCCAACAGATTGAGCGTATCGAGGTCGGCGGCCTGCACATAGGCGGCCATGAGCGCCAGCGCGGTCAGCACCGCGGAGCCGATGGCGAAGCCCTTGCCGGTGGCCGCGGTCGTGTTGCCGAGGCTGTCGAGCGCATCGGTGCGGTCGCGCACCTCGTCGGGCAAGTCGCTCATTTCAGCGATGCCGCCGGCGTTGTCGGCGACGGGTCCGTAGGCGTCGGTCGCCAGAGTGATGCCCAGCGTGCTGAGCATGCCAACACCGGCCAAAGCGACGGCAAAGAGGCCGTTGTCTCCCCCCAGCCACAGCGCCAGCATGATCGCCACGGCAACGATCAGGACTGGCGGCAGCGTGCTGTTCATACCGACGGCCAGCCCTTCGATAATCAGCGTTGCTGAACCGGTCTCGGCCTTCTGCGCGATGCCCTGGGTCGGCTTTTCAGTGTAGCTCGTAAAGTATTCGGTGAACCAGCCGATGCCGTTGCCGGCGACCAGCCCGACCAGAATGACCGCGAGGAAGTTCCAGCCGACACCGGTGTAGGCGACCACGCCGGCGGCCAGGATCAGGACGATCACCGACGCGCTGTAGATCGCCCGGCGCAGCACGCCCAGCAGATCCTCCTGGGACGCGCCCTCCTGCGCCCGCACCAGAAACGTTCCGATCAGGGCCGCGATCACGCCCACGCCGGCGACGAGGAAGGGCAGCACAATGCCGGCGCCGTCTGCCACCACCGCGCCCAGCGTGGCCGCGGCGATGATGGAGCCGCTGTAGCTCTCGAAAAGGTCTGCCCCCATACCGGCCACGTCGCCGACGTTGTCGCCCACGTTATCGGCGATCACCGCGGGATTGCGCGGGTCGTCTTCGGGGATGCCCTGCTCGACCTTGCCCACAAGGTCTGCGCCGACGTCGGCGGCCTTGGTATAGATGCCGCCGCCGACACGGGCGAAAAGCGCGATCGAACTGGCGCCGAACCCGAAGCCGGTGATGTAGAGGATGTTGCCATTGAAAAGGAAGTAGAGGATCGTCATGCCGAGCAGACTGAAGCTGACGACGGCCATGCCCATGATCGAGCCGCTGCTGAAAGCGACGCGCAGGCCGTCATCCAGGCTCTTGCTGGCCGCGGCCGCGGTGCGTACGTTGGCGCGCACCGCGATGAACATGCCCAGGTAGCCGGCCGCGCCGGAAGCGATCGCGCCGAGGATGAAGCTGAGCGCCGTCTGCCATGCCAGGAAAACGGCGATGATGACGGCGACGACGACCACAAATCCGCCCAGGAAGGTATACTCCCGGTTGAGAAATGCGGCCGCGCCCTCCTGAATGGCGGCGGCGATCTCCTGCATGACCTGGTTGCCGTTGTCCATGGCAAGGACGCGGCGCGCCTGAAAGACCAGGTAGATCAGGCCCAGTACAGCGATGACCAGAGCAAAGGTGATCGCCGGTGTCCCGAGCGTATCGATCCCTGCGCTCATATGGCGAAATGGTAGCGCAAACAACATCGAGAGTCCCTCCAGGTAGTAACGAATAGCCGGCAGCCCGCGGCGCCAGCTATGAAAGACTGAAACTAAACAATGATAACGCCTTTCTGCCAGTGGAAGAAAAGATGCGCTACCGCTTCGCTATTTTAGCGCGAGACGGCGAAGTAGGCTATGGTGTCTATAATCTGCTCAGCACCTTGACTCGCACCGCAGTCCTTCATTCAATCACACACATTACAGTTCAGACAAAAGGAAATTCATGACTGAACAGACGGTCTCCGAACTACTGGATCTCAGCGGCAAAGTCGCGATCATCACCGGCGCGGCCGGCCTGCTTGGGACGGCGATGAGCCGCGGGCTGGCGGAAGCGGGCGCGACCGTCGCGGTGACCAGCCGCGACGGGGAGCGGGCCGCCGAGTTTGCCGAAACGTTGCCCGGAAGCGGCCATGCCGGCTTCGGACTGGCGCAGGACGACAGCGACGCCATTCCCGTCTTTGTGGAGGATGTTGTGCAGCGCCTGGGCAAGGTGGACATCCTGGTCAACAACGCCTATGGCGGCGGCGCGCCCAGCATCGACACGGCCAGCGCCGAAGATTTCAACCAAGCCTATCACACCGGCGTGACCGCCTATTTCCTGCTGGCGCGCGAGGTTGTGCGCCATCTGCGCAGCCGCGGCGCGCCCGGCTCGATCATCAACATCGCCAGCATGTACGGGGTCGTCGCCAGCTACCCGGAGGCGTACACCGGTTTCGGCGTCAACAGCCCGCCCAACTATCACGGCCTCAAGGGCGGCCTGATCCACCTGACCCGCCATCTGGCAGTCTACTGGGCGCAGGACGGTGTGCGCGTGAATGCGATCAGCCCAGGCCCCTTCCCTTCTCCCAACGTGCGCGAAGGAGAGCCGGAGTTCGTTGCCAGGCTGGCCGAGAAAGTGCCGATGAAGCGGATGGGCGAGCCGGAAGAGCTGAAAGGGCTGGTGGTGCTGCTCGCGAGCGAAGGCAGCAGTTACATCACGGGACAGAATATCCTGGTCGACGGCGGCTGGACGGCATGGTAGAGCTTCAAAACCTGTAACTCTCGTACCTATTGCCGCACAGAAAGGGACGGACACTATGGGAACGAAATTGCTACGCAGGACTATGTTAGCGGCGACGGCGGATTGCTCTATCTGCTTCGGAATAGGTGCATGTAACAGTTGCAGTGGGACGGGCGCATGCTCCGATTGCGATTTCATTGACGACGAATGCTTTTCCTGCCACGGATCAAGAAGTTGTGACAGTTGCGACGGGACGGGCGCATGTCTCTACTGTGGTGGAACAGGAGAAGAATAGAACGCTAACAAGAAAAAGGGCTTATCTGTTCATGTTTCAAGCCCCGACCTGACGCTACCCGCTTCGTCAATCATTGCGTAACATGAGTTCACAACACAAAACTAAAAGGCTTTCCTAATGACTGAAATCGGACGGGCGAAAGAGCAGCTGGATACGCCGACGCTGTGGGTGGATCTGGATATTTTGGAACGCAACATTGCGTTGCTGATGGACAATTTCAACGACGCCGGCGTGAACTGGCGGCCGCACACAAAAGGGATCAAGATTCCGGCGATCGCGCATAAGATGATCGACGCCGGCGCGCTCGGCGTCACCTGCGCGAAGCCGGGCGAGGCCGAAGTGATGGTGGCCGCCGGCGTGCGCGACATTCTGATCGCCAATCAGGTAGTGGGCGCCCAGAAATACGCCCGCATCGCCGCGCTGCAACGCCACGCGAGCGTGAAGATCGCGGTGGACAACACCGCAACGCTGGAGGAGCTCGGCGCGGCCGCCCAGGCGATCGGCGTCGAAATTCCGGTCGTCGTCGAGCTCAATGTGGGCATGAACCGGGCTGGCGTCGAACCCGGCTCCGCGGCCGTCGCACTTGCCGGCGCGGTCCACGAGCAGGACGGGCTGTGCCTTGCCGGGATGATGGCCTGGGAGGGACATACACTGGACATCCAGGATGACGATGAGCGCGCCGGGGCGATCCAGCAGTGCATCGGTCAACTGGCGGCCTCCGTACAGGCCGGCCGCGACGCGGGGCTGCCGGTCGAGATCGTCAGCTGCGGCGGCAGCGGCACGATGGATGTAACAATGCACCAGCCGGAAGTGACCGAGATCCAGGCCGGTGGCGCCATCTTCGGCGACGCCACCTACCAGATGTGGGGTGTACCGACCGACCCGGCGCTCTTTGGCCAGGCCGTGGTCACCAGCCGCCCCGCGCCCGACCGCATCGTCACCGACGCCGGCTTCAAGACGCTGCCCGGCATGGAACGCCAGCCCAAAGCCGTCAGCTTGGACAACGTCGTCAACATCTCCGCCTCGGCCGAGCACGGCGTGATCACGCTATCCGAGCCGAACAAGAGCGTGCAGGTGGGCGACGTGCTGGATTTCATCGTCGGCTACGGCGACGCAACCGTCTTCCTGCACGACGCGATGTATGGCGTGCGCGACGGCATCGTCGAGACCGTGTGGCCGATCAGCGGGCGGGGCAAACTGCGATAGCAGATCGACATGAAATGCAGTATCGAAGGCTGTCCAGGCGAATACGAGGAGAGAGCAATTATGCATACTGTCCGGCACGACGGACAGGTTATTGTCATTGACCATGTTCCGGCTGACGTCTGTTCCGTGTGCGGTGACGCGCTGCTGGAACCCGACACAGTTCGCAGAATTGAGCGCCTGCTTGATGAGAAACGCAAGCCGGCAATGACAGTGCCGCTCTACGAATTTGCCTGAAGTGCAGCGATGAGATCAGTAGACGAGATTCTCACAGTTCTGGACCGCACGAAACCTGAGCTTGAACGGCGCTTCGGCGTGCGTCGAATCGGTCTTTACGGATCGTATGCTTGCGGCACGCAGATCGAGAGCAGCGACATTGACTTGATCGTGGAACTGAAGGAGCCGAAATTCGACGCATTGGCCGGGCTGTACATCTATATGGAGCAGCTCCTGGAGCGCGAGGTGGATATCCGCCGCCTCAGCAAAAAAATCGACACGCCTTTTATGCGTCGAATCGAACGAGAAGCATTGTTTGTATGAATGACGCCGTCCGTAATGGCCTTCGAAGGTTTTTGTCAATACAGATCCGAATTGGGAATTTCTAGGGAGCAGGCATGACCTATCATTTTCCCGATCAGATTATCAATGCCTTAAAGGAAACGCTTGTCTTAGTCTTTTGGACAAAGAAGCATCTTCGTGAGACTTTGGGCCGCTGTGAAGTGCCATCTGAAGCAATAGCCTCTCAAGATTGGACCAATTACAAGTACCACATCATTGACCCTATTCTTTCAGGCCTGAACGCGTCTGAAGATGGGTTGAGACCTCTGCGACTCTTGCTCGCCGAAACTCTCGATTATAAGGACTGTACTCATCTGTTACGATTCCCCGAAGGTCAAAAGAGAAAGCGAGATGGCGAACGTCAGCTTGAACATCTTCGGCTGCTTGTGAAGAACCACGACAGCTCACTTAGAGCAAAGCAGGAAGAACAGCTTCAACGCAAGAAAGAGCGGGAGAAGGTTGAGAGACAACAGACATTCCAAAGCCATCTGTTGGAGTTCAGAGACCTTTTTGTGAAGTGGACCACACGAACCGACCCAGCAAAACGTGGCTATGATCTTGAAGACTTATTGAATGGTATTTTCGATCTCTTTGAGCTTAGCCCTCGCGGCCCCTTTAAGTTGCTCGGAGAACAGATTGATGGAGCATTCATCCTTGATGGTGATGACTTCTTAATGGAAGCCAAATGGCAGAAGGAGCCCGTCTCCCTCGGTGATTTACGAGATCTTGATGGTGCCGTCGAGTCCAAGCTAGACAACACCTTAGGGCTTTTTGTAGCAATAAATGGCTTTAGCGATGAGGCCTTACAAGCCTATCCAAAAGGGACTCGTCCAAGGCTGCTATGCATGTAAGGTGCGGATCTCTTTTCAGTACTTGAAGGCCGAATTGATCTAGCAGACTTGCTGCAGCGAAAGCGAACTATCGCGGCGCAGAGAGGATTGGTATTTGTACCATTTCATGACATTTTGGCCGGAAAGTATTGATAGTCGATTTGCAGATAGCGCTCGGGCGTTCAGAGTGAAATCCCTTCTCGCCGAACCCCAAAAATCGCGGTGTCTGAAAACCGGACGTGAGAGAGGACAGCCATGAAAACCGACGTCGTCGAACTCGCCAGTAAACTTATCTCGATGCCCTCGGAGACGCCGACCAGCAACCGGCCGATCTCCGATTTCCTGCGCGGGGTGCTGGAGGAGGGCGGCTTCGACGTCGAGGAGGTCACCTATATCGACCCGTCCGGTGAGGAGAAAGTCAGCCTGGTAGGGAAGAAGGGCACAGGGGCCGGCGGGTTGGGTTTTTTCAGCCATTCGGACACAGTGCCGGGCGACGCCGGCTGGGAACCGTTCACACCGGCGCTTGAAAATGGGCGCCTGGTGGGCCGCGGCTCGGCCGACATGAAGGGCCCCTTGGCCGCGTCGATTGTCGCGGCCTGCCGCATCAGCGAAGATGACCTGAAGCAGCCGCTCTTTCTCACCGTCACCGCGGACGAGGAGGGGGGGCACGTCGGCGCGCACGACATCGTCATCCGTTCGCAGACATTGACGAGCGGCTGGCCCCAATACTGTATCGTCTGTGAGCCGACGGAGCTGCAGCCGGTCTACGCGCACAAGGGCGGCGCCGGCATCACGGTCACAGCGCGGGGGTTCGCCGCGCATACCAGCACCGACAGGGGCGAGTCGGCCAACTTCAAAGTCGCCCCCTTTCTCGCCGACATGGCCGACCTTGTACCGGTTTTCCGCAGCGAGGAACGCTTCCAGAACCCGCTCTTCGACCCGCCGACGAACGGCTTCAACCTGGTGATCAGCGACGGCGATACCGCCACAAACGTGACCGCGGCGCGTACTGTCGTCCGCCTGAGCATCCGCGCCATGCCCGATGCCTGCTTTGAGGAAGCGGTGCAGATGGTTGTGGGTCGGGCCGAAGCGCACGGCCTGGAGGTGGAGCATCGGAGCATCAGCCCCTTCTTCGCCTCTGCCGACGGCCCGCTGGCACAGGCGGCCTGCCGCGCGACCGGCGCAGCGCAGGCGGTCACCGTGCCCTACGGCACCGAGGCCGAGTGCTACCAGGAGTATGCGGACGCGCTGGTGCTCGGCCCCGGCAACATCGCGCAGGCCCATACGGTCGGCGAGTGGATCGCGGTCGAGCAGCTGCAGGAAGCGGTGGAGGTGTACACGCGGCTGATCGAGGACCTCTGCGCCTGACAGAACGGATTGAATCGCTCACGATCCTGCCGCGCTTGTCCCTTTTGGCGCGGCCTGGTCGAAGAACCACTCCAGCGCCCATATTTCAGGAAAGCGACCCCGGTGTAACTGTACTCGCAGGTGCACCGTATGCCGCAGCGTCGCCCCGGCATACGAATGAAGTCATCCCCAGTACCGTTTTCCCACCCGCCTATTGTTCGACTGCACGATTCAGTCTATAATTCCCGGAGCAGCGATTGCCCCTAGAGTAGAACTACACTCGGTCAGGGCATGTCGGCCAAACGCCTCTTGCCCCGGCAGGCGCGACCGAGAGGAGAAAAAGCGATGGCGGATCTCACCGCCCTCCAAGAGGCCGTTCTGGCCCTTCCCGATGACGATTACGCTCGCTTCAGACAGTGGTTCAGCGAGCTGGACTGGGAAAAATGGGACCGGCAGATTGAAGAGGACTCGGCAGAAGGAAAAATGGATCATCTTATTGCCGAGGCCCTAGAGGCAAAAGAAAAGGGTACACTCCGCAAACTTTGAATGCACCGGACCACGCCCCAATTCTGGAAACGGTTCGAACAGCTTCCCGAATCTGTTCGAAGGATCGCCACGCGGAACTTCCGTACGCTGAACACAAACCCAAGACACCCCTCACTTCAGTTCAAAAAGGTCGGCAAATTCTGGTCGGTGCGAACTGGACGGGCCCATAGAGCCCTCGCTGTGGAAGATGACGGAGATTTCACATGGGTCTGGATTGGCGGTCACGACGAATATGAGCGATTGATCAGAGAGTAACGGGCCAACACAGTCCGGGGCGTGAGCAGCAGACGAGCGGCCGGCCGCCATGACTACGGTGACCGTACGAACCCTTCATGAAAGAAGACCTGATGGGAAAGGGCAATGGCATGGAGATCGACGTTGTCGAACTTACCAGTGAACTGATCGCAATGCCCTCGGAGACGCCGACGAGCAACCGGGCGATCTCCGATTTCCTGCGCGGGGTGCTGGAGGCGGGCAGCTTCGACGTCGAGGAGTTGACTTATGTCGACCAGTTCGACGTGGAGAAGGTCAGCCTGGTCGCGAAAAAGGGCGCCGGAGCCGGCGGGCTGGGCCTGTTCAGCCATTCGGACACGGTTCCCGGCGACGCCGGCTGGGATCCCTTCACGCCCGTTCTGGAAGATGGACGCCTGGTGGGCCGCGGCTCGGCCGACATGAAAGGGCCCCTGGCCGCGTCCATCGCCGCCGCCTGCCGCTTCAACGCCGCTGACCTGGAGCGGCCGCTGGTCATCGCCGTCACCGCGGACGAGGAGCGGGGCCACACCGGCGCGCACGACATCGTCATCCGCTCGCAGACATTGACGGGCGGCTGGCCCCAATACTGCATCGTCTGCGAGCCGTCGCAGTTGCAGCCGGTCTACGCGCACAAAGGCGGCGCCGGCATCATCGTCACCGCGCATGGGGTGGCCGCGCACACCAGTACCGACAAAGGCGTGTCGGCCAACTTCCTAATCGCCCCGTTCCTGGCCGAGATGGCCGAGTTGGCGCAGACCTTCCGCACCGAAGAACGCTTCCAGAACCCACTCTTCGACCCGCCCACCAACGGCTTCAACCTGGTGCTCGACGACGGCGGCACCGCCTCCAATGTCACCGCCGCCCGAACCGTCGCCACCCTCAAACTGCGGGCCATGCCCGACGCCTGCTTCGAGGAAGCGGTGCAGATGGTTGTGGAGAGGGCGGAAGCGCACGGCCTGGACGTGTCCCACAGCAGCGGCGGCCCGTTCTTTGCTGACGCCGACGGCCCACTGGCCCATGCGGCCTGCCGCGCGACCGGCGCGCCGCGCGCGGTCACCGTTCCCTACGGCACCGAAGCCGAATGCTATCAGAGGTATATGGACGCCCTCGTGCTCGGCCCCGGCAACATCGACCAGGCCCACACCGTAGGCGAGTGGATCGCGGTCGAGCAACTGCATGAGGCGGTGGAGGTGTATACGCGGCTGATTGGGGAGTTGTGTGCCTGACGGGACGGTGAAGATTTCGGCGAATACAACGCGCTGCAGCGGCTTGTTACCACGAATTTGGAAGTGTCGGTGGCGCGGTCGACGAGACAAGTGGGATAACCGCAGGAAAAAGCAAAGCCCCGGGCAGTGTGGCCCGGGGCTTTGCTATCCTACTCGCCGTAGGCAGTCTTGCCAGTTCACACAGGATTTGCAGAACGGCTTGTAATTCTATGCTTCGCACCATTCACTTGTGTTGTTGATGCGCCTACTGATGGCAAGTCAGTTGAGGGGACAGAGGTCCCGCATCTCTGGGTGGATGGGTATAGGCGCCTCCTCTTGGGAGAACGGAGCTTTGTGCCAGAATTTACGGTTGCACGCATATAGAACTGGTGGTGAGCCATTAGTTGGAGGTCAACTCAAATCCCGTCCACTGGCACTGGCTGTCATAGTATTCTGTGACAATTTCTGTACAACAGGATTGCCATTGGACAATAATTTCGCCAGTATCCGTATTTAGGCGCACGAACGAAATATCAGGGTAAAGTTCGGGTTCGTGATCGGGCAATTCTTTGGAAATTCCAGCGATTGTCATAGGGTGATAGTTCTTGACGCTCGGAGAGCAGAATCCAACATCAGGCGTACTTTCCAGAACAGACACTCTTTCTTCAATAGAATCCACACGCCCTGTCAGCGCAGCCACCGTTTCGGCCAGCGTGTCGAGAGTAATGCCTTCGTCCTGTGCCCACAGCGCGGCAGGCAAGAGGGCGAACAGCGCGACAGCGATTGCAATACGGGTAAAGCGCTTCATAGCAGCACCTTTCGATAGTGTGATGAAATAGGGTTACAGATCGCAAAGCCCGGGGCGTTGATCAATGACAACACGGGTTTACAAAGGGCACTTAGAATATCACAGTGCCATGAGTTGACTTAATTTTCGTCGACGTTTTACAGACAGTGTGCACAAGGCCTCAGCTGGTCCCCATGCCGATCAGTTGTACGATGTACTGTGGATCATCGCTGCGGCAAGTGTCGTTGACGATGTCACACTACCGGTCCGTCTTGACGCGATACTGGTCAGTTAACCATTCAAGCGAGGAGCGGTTGCCGAAGACATAGCCATTTTTGCCCTGCCCACCTATTGTCCGGCTGCGAAGTCAAGTATATAATGCCCAAACCTCTTGGAGAGCCGAGGAGGCAGCTACGTGGCGTCGCTCAAGCCATAGCGACAATCTTTTTGAAGTATGGCTGAATACCCTGAAGGATGAAGGAATGAAAAATCGGATTACCATTGACCCCCAGGTGTGTCACGGACAGGCCTGCATCCAGGGGACACGCATTCCTGTATATCAGATCCTGCGGATGCTGGCCTGCGGCGATAGCGTCGAAGATCTCCTCCAGGAATATCCTTCTGTCACGCGCGAAGATATACTCGCCTGTTTTGACTATGTAGCCTCTCTGGCTGTACAGCAGGCCCCGATGTAGCTGTTCACCTTTGGCTTGCCGCTCACATACCATCCCATCCAGGCCAACACCCCACCCCAAAAAGTTTGACACCAGTCCCCCTCCACCCGTATAATCCAACCCATTCCCTTCTTCAAATCCTTTAGCGACGGCCCAGCATCCCACCCTTTGCCGTCGCTGCAGACAACGCACAAAACACCGCCGTCCAGACACAGGAACAGTCCCATGACACTGACAGCAACGATGGACGCCCCCGCGCAGACGGTCACGCGGCCGGAAGTCACCGCTGAACACGCCGCCTCCTTCCGCGAAAACGGTTTCCTGGCGCTGCCGGACGCGCTGACTCCGGATGAAGTGCAGGCACTGCGTGACGAGACCGTGCACATCTGCCGCGGCGAGATGGGCGAGGTCAACGGCCTGCCGCCCGTAGGCCCCGACGATAGCGACGACGAGGTCATCCAACGCACACTCTGCGTCCATTTCCCGCACAAACTCTCACAGCTGATGTTCGACACGCTCGCGCATCCGTCGATCTGTGACGTGCTGACGCGGGTGATCGGCCCCAACGTGAAGAGCATGCAGTCGATGCTCTTCGTCAAGTCGGCCGGCAAGCCGGGCCAGGCCTGGCACCAGGACGAAGCCTTCATCCCGACGCGCGACCGTTCCCTGAACGCCGCCTGGATCGCGCTCGATGACGCCACCGTCGAGAACGGCTGCCTCTGGGTCATCCCCGGCTCGCACGCCAACGGCCTGATCTGGCCCGCCAAGGAGCACGACGACGAGCGCTTCGACTGCGTGGTGGAGGCCTATGACTTCCCCTACACCGACGACGACGCCGTGCCGGTCGAGGTGACCGCCGGCAGCATCATCTTCTTCAACGGCTATCTGCTGCACCGCTCCCTGCCCAACCGCGCCGCCGGCGGATTCCGCCGCGCACTCGTCAACCACTACATGAGCGCCGAATCGCTGCTGCCCTGGCGCTATCCGGGTAATGCCGAATTGGGCGTAGCCAGCTTCGACTTCCGCGACATCGTGATGGTCGCCGGGCGCGACCCCTATGCCTGGAAGGGCACGGAAGATGTGTCCTTCTCGCACATCCGCCCGGACCGGGAAGGCGGCTGCCAGTGGCCGACGAAAAAGGAAGAGGATTAAACGCGCGCGATATATGTAGTGCGGGTACTGAGGCAGCGCGACGGAAGGTTTCCAACTTGAAATTCAGCGCGGTTTTCATAAAAGTGCCCGAGGGCTACATCGGGTTCGTTGAAGAACTGCCCGGCGCCAATACGCAAGGGGAAACGCTTGAAGAGGCCAAAGCGAATCTGCAAGAGGCCATCATGCTGACACTGGAGGCGAATCGCGTCCTCGCCGAGCAAGATTGGGATATCCCACCGCCGTGACGCGCAAAAGGGCTCGCGGCATCGAGTGATAGATTTGACGAAACAAACCAGCAACAACAGATAGTTGAATCAACCATCTTTACACCAGCTAGAAGGAGTCAAATCAATGTCCAAGTTGCAACACAACGCCATCAGCCGGCGATCCTTCCTCAAGGCGAGCGCACTGACGGCGGGCGGAGCTCTGCTGGCGGCCTGCGCAGCCCCGGCGGCAGCGCCGGCCGGAGACAGCGGCGGCGATGCCGGCGCCAGCATGGAGATGATCGAAATGCGCCTCTCGGCCTGGGCCGACGTCCAGGATGCCGTCGTCTATGAGAACATGGTCAACGCCTACATGGCGCAGAACGAAGGCGTGAGCGTCTCCGTGGAGCAGTACCCCGGCGGCTACTATGAGAAGATTCAGGCCAATTTCGCCGCGGACGACTCCGCCGATGTCCTCTACTTCCAGGGCTGGATATGGCAGGCCTACGCCGAAAACCAGGTGATTTATGACATGAGCGACTATATCGCTCGCGACGGCGCCGATGACTTCTTCCCCGGCGGCGAAAACTACGACAACCAGACGCTGTGGCAGGGCGGCCGCTACATGACCCCCACCGACACCGGCTCGCTGGTGATCTATTACAACAAAGACCTCTTCGACAAGAAGGGCGTCGCCCATCCACAACCGGGCTGGAAGTGGGAAGAGTTCCAGCAGATCATTCAGGACCTCTCCTATGAAGAGGACGGCACCAAGTTCTATGGTTGGGGCCAGGCACAGGGCTGGAACGGCGCCTATGGCCGCAGCACCACCTTCATGCGCCGCAACGGCCATATTGAATGGGACCGCATTACCGAGCCGACCGAGGCCTACTGGGATAACGAGGACATCGCCTCTGCACTCCAATATCTGGTCTACGATGCGATCGCCAACGACTGGAGCCCCGGTCCGGAGGTGGTCGAGGGTGGCGGCGTCGGTGTCGATACCGGCCGCGTCGCCATGTACCTGGAAGGACCGTGGGTGATGCCCCGCCTGCAGGGCGAATTGGCCACGACCGAAGAAGGCATCAATTTTGACGTGATTGAGGCGCCGACGGGCACGGCCGATACTAACTTCACCTTCGGCCACGTCCACGGCCATGTGATCACATCACCTTCCGCGTACAAGGATGAAGGCTGGGACCTCATCAAGTTCATCCTTGGCGAAGAAGGCCAGACGATCATCGCCAACGGCGGCCGCATGTGCGGCGCGCCCGACAACATCGCCAACATCTGGGGCGAAATCGCCTCCGGTGTCTATGGCTTCGAGAACACCGATGCTTTCGCCAACACGATGCGCGAAAGCTCCATCTCCGTGATCTTCGGTGAAGGCTCACAGATTCAGGCCTACGGCGGCGGCCCGATCACCGTCCTGTGGGACAAACTGCTGGGCCAGACCGAGTCCGCAGCCGAAGCGCTCGCGATCGCGCAGCCGGAAATCCAGTCGCATCTCGATCAGTACTGGGCCGACCGAGCTTAGTCAGTGCCCGGCGGCCAGTAACCGGTTACTGGCCGCCGGTTCCTCGTCAAACTGGGAGTACACCTCTTTGACTGCCACGACATCAACGCCCGCTATCCAGACAGAGCCGCAGACCCGACGGCGCATGTCCGCGGCCCAACGCCGCGACCTGCGCGACGGCCTGCTCTTCACCAGCCCCTTCATCTTCGGTGTGCTCGCTCTCTGGGTTGGGCCGATGCTCTACTCCGTTTTTCTCATCCTGCACAAATGGAACATGCTGGCGCCGCCCAAGTTCATCGGAGCGGGCCATTTCGAGCGCATGTTGAACGACCCGCTGGTGGGCAAGTCGCTCGTCAACACCGCCTACTACACCTTCATCGGCGTCCCGCTGCAACTGGTGGTCGCGTTCGCGCTGGCTGTGATGCTCAACCAGCAGATTCGCGGGCTCAGCGTCTATCGCACCGTCTACTATCTACCCTCCATCACCCCTGCTGTCGCCTTTGCCGTCGTCTGGGTCCAGATCCTCAACCCCGAGTTCGGCGTTCTCAACGAGGTGTTGCACTGGTTCGGGCTGGGGCCCATCAACTGGCTTTTCGAGCCGGGCTGGGCCAAACCGGCGCTGATCATCATGAGCCTGTGGTTGACCGGCTTCCAGATGATCATCTTCCTCGCCGGTCTGCAGGGGGTGCCCAAGGAACTGCAGGAGGCCGCCGAGATCGACGGCGCCAACGCCTGGCGGCGCTTCATCAATGTGACCATCCCCATCATCTCGCCGATCATCTTTTTCAACATGATCATCGGCATCATCGGCAGCTTCCAGGTCTTCACCACCGTCTTCATCATGACCGACGGCGGCCCGCAGAACGCCACCCTCTTCATGGTGCTTTACATTTACCGCAACGCCTTCGAACTGTTCCGGATGGGCTATGCCGCCTCGCTGGCCTGGATCCTGTTCCTGATCATCATGACCTTCACCGCGATCCAGTTCTTCTTCGCCAACCGCTGGGTCTACTATGAAGGCAGGCTATAGAGGAGACGAATGACCGGACACGGCGCTGACCGCTGCACACCGGCTGCCGGCCGCCGATTAACGTTATGACTGCAAGAACAACCCTGCTCCAATCCCGAAAAAAGCAGACGAGAGTCGGTCATCTCATCCTGCACATCGCGATGATCGCCCTGGGGCTCACCTTCCTAATGCCGCTTGCTTGGGTGGTCAGCACGTCGCTCAAGCTGCCCGGCCAGGTCTTCATCACGCCGATCGAATGGATTCCAACCGAGCCTAAATGGGACAACTACTTCGAAGTTTTCAGACGTCTCCCCTTCCATCTCTTCATCCGCAACTCTTTTTTCGTCTCCATCATGGGGACGATCGGCATGGTGCTGAGTTCGCTCACGGTCGCATACGGACTCTCGCGCCTGCGCTGGCCGGGGCGCGACTTTGTTTTCACCGTTCTGCTGGCGACGATGATGCTGCCAGCCGTGGTAACGATGATCCCGGTCTTCATCATCTTCAAAGAGATAAACTGGGTGGGGACCTTCTACCCGCTGTGGGTGCCGGCCTGGTTTGGCGCCGCTTTCTACATCTTCCTCATGCGCCAGTACATGCTGACCCTGCCCCTGGAGCTGGACGAGGCCGCCAAGATCGACGGCGCCTCCAACTTCCGCATCCTCTGGCAGGTGATCACTCCTCTCTGCGGCCCGGCCGTCGCCACGATCACCATCTTCGCCTTCCTGCAGCACTACAACGCCTTCATGGAGCCGCTCATCTACATTTCCAAGAGCGAAATGTACACTCTGCCCCTCGGGCTCCTCTGGTTCAAAGGCCGCTTCGGTAACTTCTGGCACCTCGTCATGGCCGCCTCCATGATCACCATCCTGCCGGTCATCATCATCTTCTTCTTTGCCCAGCGCCAGTTCGTCCAGGGCGCGCAGTTCACCGGGCTCGCCGGCCGTTAGACTGCAGTTTTTAGTAGTCAGTTTTTAGTAGTCAGTTTCTGGTTTTCAGTGGCTGCACAGCCAATGTTGATTCGCGGCCCTGAACGGGGCGAGCGAAGGTGTTTCTCTCTCCTCCTTTCTCACTCGTCACTCCTTGCTTTTGGGCGGTCGGCCGCAAGCGGCCTCCCTTGTGCGGGGGGACTCCCCCCGCAACGCC
>VXRG01000052.1 GCA_009838625.1 Caldilineaceae bacterium SB0664_bin_27 | reverse complement strand
AAAAGGATTTTTGCACGATATCTCACAATTTGGCACAATATGGCACGTTTTTTGGGGATCTCCCCTTTTTCTCAATGGCCCGCCGATGAATGCGCTGAAGTCTGTTGTCAGGTTTTGACAAGTCTTGTCATGGTTTTGGAGGGGTCCAAATTCCTCCATTCGATGGCTGGTGGGTGGTCTATCCGCGCCGCGGCGGCTGTGGAGGGGCTGCAAGCGAGTGCTGAGATAGGGAATATATATAAAATATTATTGTCTATAATTTGGGGCCGAGCTGTTGCCACAGCTAAAGTCACCCGCCGTTCGAGTGATCACCGCAAGAGATTTGGGATGCACAGCAGCGGCTGCACTGCTCCCCTAACTGAGCTAGCGACCGTTCCCAACCCGGAATCCGTTACAACCTCTCTACACTTGGCGATTCCCGGCCTTTCCATCCTGCGAATTCCAGGAAATCGTGAGATTCCTGTTGCAAATACCCGCCAAACGCAAGCAAACTCTCGTCAACGCTAATGGACTCTCATACAACGACTCCTACACCATCCCGGCCTCTCACCATCCTGCGCCTCCCACAAAGTCCTGAAGCAGACAGCCGTCGTCGGCTGAGATGCTCCGAATTCGAAGGCACACGGGGAATGACCTCACAGTGGCGGATTGCAAAGATATGCAACTGATGCTATCAATAGATCAAATCCAACCAACACAATTGCCCCGCCAACTTCGCGTCCATCAGGAGAACACGCTATGCCCAGCATGACCGGTGGCAGGTTCATCGCCGAGACGGTACACGGATATGGAATCACCCACGTATTCTTTATGCCCTACATCGGCCCCAGGGCCTTGATGGAAATGGAAAAACTGGGGATCAAGCGGGTGCAGACCCATGGAGAAAAGGCCGCTGCTTACATGGCAGACGCCTACGCTCGCGTCAAACGCGCCCCGAGCCTCTGCATGGCCCAGGCCGTAGGCGCCGTCAATCTGGCGGCAGGCCTGCAAGACGCCTACCTGGCCTGCTCTCCTGTGGTCGCCCTGACAGGACGGGAGCTCCTCATAAATCAGCAGCGCCACGCTTACCAGGAGGTCGACCACGTCAATCCGTTCTCGGCCGTATCCAAGTACAGTGCCTATGTCTCGACGCCCGAACATCTGCCCGTCTACCTGCGACAGGCATTTCGCGCCGCCACGACAGGCACGCCCGGCCCGACCCATCTGGACCTGGAGGGAATCGCCGGCCAGGGTGTTGTGGAACTGGAGGCCGACCTGGAAGTCGTCGTTGAAGAGGCGTTTACCCGATTGCCTCCTTTCCGGCCCGAGGCCGAACTGTCCAGTATCGACGCGGCACTCCGGCTTCTGGGCTGCGCCGAGCGCCCGGTCATCGTCGCCGGCGGCGGTGTCCTGGCCTCAGACGCCCGCAACGAACTCATCGAGCTGGCAGAGAAGCTCTCAATCCCGGTGGCCACGTCGCTGAATGCAAAAACGATGTTCCCTCCCAATCACGAGCTGGCCGTAGGTGTCCCCGGTTCATATTCCCGCGCCTGTTCAAACCAGACCCTGGTTGAAGCCGACCTCGTCTTCTTCATCGGCAGCCACACCGGCGGGCAGGTGACAAACTCCTATCAGATTCCGCCCCAGGGCACCCCCATCGTCCAGCTCGACATCAACCCCGAAGAGATCGGCCGCAACTACCCGGTTCAGGTCGGCCTCCAGGGCGACGTCAAGAGCAGCCTGAGGCGCATGATCGACCGCGCCGAACCCCGCGAACACCGCACTGCCTGGGTCGGCCGTGTTCAGGAACTGGTGCAGGAATGGAAGGCGGATGTAGCGGAACTCGTCAACTCGGAAATCCTGCCCATGCGTCCGGAACGTCTCTGCCGCGAACTGAGCGACTACCTGCCATCCGATGCCATACTCGTTTCCGACACCGGCCACGCCGGAATCTGGACCGGGACGATGCTCGACCTGAAACACCCAGACCAGAGTTTTATTCGCTGCTCCGGATCGCTGGGCTGGGGCCTCCCTGCAGCCATGGGAGCCAAGTGCGGGCAGCCTGACCGCCCTGTCCTCTGCTTTACCGGTGATGGCGGCATCTGGTACCACATAGCCGAACTGGAAACTGCTGTGCGCTGTGGCATCAACACCGTAACCGTTGTCAACAACAATCACTCACTCAATCAGGAACAGGGCGGCGTAGAGCAGACCTACGGAGGAAGGACCGCCGGCTCAGATGAGCTCTGGCTCTTCGATGACGCTGATTTTGCCAGGATTGCGGAGTCGTTCGGCGCCCTCGGCATAACCGTAAACAAGCCGGGCGAGCTCCCCGGAGCTCTCGATCGCGCCTTTGCTTCCGGCAGGCCGGCTGTTGTCGACGTGAAGACGCACGTGGAAGGCATTGCCCCGCGGGCCTGGATGCCAGCCAGTTAGCCCTGGACCGTGCATGGCTGGTCCTTCCATCCAGGTCGGGGCTGACTCTGACAGGTACCCGCAGAGCGGCCCATATAGGTCCTTCAGTTTGCTCCGGCAATCGGCAATCTGCTAAAATGCCCTGGGTTTACGACCTCTCCCTTCGCTGCGGCGCGCAGTGAGAGGCGTTCCCATTTCATTTGATTTCGGGCAATACTGGCCGCTACCCGTGGTCCTGCCCGAGCAGGCTGATCGCAACGTATCGATCTCAGAATCTGGAAGGCCTTGCATGAAAGCGATGCTCTACTTGGACCAGGTGGCCGAACCGGTGGCTGTGCTGGACGAGGTGAAGATTGTAGAGTTCGGGAGCGACAATCACCCGGAGGGTGACCGGATCCGAATCTACTACCACACCAATAACCTGAATGCCACCAAGACGATGGTCGAACTTCATCGAGATCGTAAAATGACGATAAGACTGGAGGATGGCAGGTCAGCCCCGGCGTTGATCACACACGCCAGTCTGGATGCCAAGGGCCAGTTTGTGGGCGTATTGAGAGTGCTCGGACCGCTGGCCTGAGATCGAAGAGTGTCTCCCATCCTCCCCGGCCCACCCAAGGCTGGATTCAACCCCTGGGAAAACTTTCTGACCCGTCTGCTTTCGGTCCAACTACTCGGCAACTGACAACAATTTCATGGTCGCTGAACAGCAACTGCGCCCCGCCCAGGAGGAGATCCTCAAGTATGAGGGAGGTCGCCTCGGAATCAGCGCAGTTCCCGGCAGCGGCAAGACATTCACGCTGAGCCGCCTCGCCGCCAAGCTGGTGCAGAAGCTGGTAGCCTCAGGCCCCGTAGATGACCGGGAAGTCCTGGTCGTAACTTTTACCAACGCGGCTGCTGAGAATTTCCGCAGCAGCATCGGCCGTATCGTCGAGAGCCGTCGACTGCTTCCCAGCGGCTTCCGTGTGGGAACGATTCACAGTCTGGCCCACGACATCGTGCGCGAGCGCCCCGGTCTGGTTGGGCTAGGCGAAGACTTCGACATCATTGACGAGCGAACAGGCCAGGAAATAAAGCGGCAGGCCGTCAACAACTACATTCAGGCCAATCCCGATTTTTTGGGCGGTTACATCAAGCCTGAAAACCTCCGCAGTTCCCGCAACCTGGAACGTCAACTCAACCAGACTGCGCAGGAAGTCGCAGAAGCAGTTGTCCGTCGCGTTAAGGAGCTGCGCGCCGATGCCGACGCCTTGGAAACCCTTCTGCAACAGCAGTCCGGGGTCTGGCCCTTGCTGTCCTTCGGACTCCAGGTCTGCCGCGACTACGAGCGCGGCCTGAGCGTGCGCGGGGGCGTGGACTTTGACGACCTGATTCTGCTTGCGCTTGAAGCACTCGAAAACGACGAAGAGCTCCTGGCACGCCTCCAACGGCGCTGGCCTTTTGTACTCGAAGACGAGGCCCAGGACAGCAGCGCTCTCCAGGAAAAGATGCTCTCACTGCTCACGGCCGCGCATGGAAATTGGGTCCGCGTGGGGGATCCCAACCAGGCCATCAACACAACTTTCACCAGTGCCGATCCCCGATTTCTGAAGCAATTCGTAGATGGCGAGACGGTGGCCAATCTGCCCTTGCCCAATTCGGGCCGTAGCGCATTGCCGATCATCCGTCTTGCCAACCGCTTGATTGACTGGAGCTCTGAAGAGCATCCGCTGCTTCCGCCCGACAAAGCGCTTTCGCTACCTCACATCCAGCCCACCGAGGAAGACGACCCGCAGCGCAATCCGGACCCAGGAGATCCGGCCGTCTATTTCTATGACCGTCCACTTGTGCCCGTCGATGAAATCCGGATTCTGGTTGCCAGTCTACAGCGCTGGCTGCAGAAGAACGCCCAGAAGACAGTCGCCGTACTCGTCCCGGATAACCGGCGCGGCGCGGAGTTCAGCAAGGCTTTCGAAGAAGCCTCCCTCCCATTTGACGATTCGCTTCTCCGTTCCACAAGCACAACCCGAATTGCTGTAGACGCGCTCGTGAAATCAATGCGCTACATCAGCCAGCCCTCCAACCCCTCCCATCTGCGTCTGCTCTGGAACGAGGTCTGGTGGGAGCGGCGAAGTTGCCCGCATGGTCGTTCGGACACAGGGGAGGAGTCAGCCCCCGATGGCGCTGAGGAGGGGTCGCCATCCTGGATCCCGGTTCCGTCCGATTCCGTCGAGAATACACAGGAAAGTGAATTGCCTCGGCCAGCTTTGCTCTTTGGCCAGGCACTCGGCAAGTTGCGCTTGCCGGAACGTTTCATCTACCCTGCTGCCGGCGACGATTGGCTGCAGGAACTGCGCTGGCTCGACGACTATGACGGCTTTCGTCCCATCGTCCATCGATTCCGGGAAGACCTCAGGCGCTGGTGTTCAGCCGCAATTCTGCCCGTCGACGAGCTGGTCCTGACTCTGGGGCAGGATCTGTTCACGGAAGCGGATGAGCGTGCACTGGCCCACAGCGCCGCTATCCTGCTGGCCAATAGGGCCAGAGAGCGGCCCGATCTGCGGCTCCTAGAATTGACAAAGGAACTGGATGAGACCGCAGCCAACAGGAGGCGTCTGTTGGGGTTCACGGAAGAAACGCGAGGGTTCGAACCACCGGCAGGCAAGGTGACCATCGCGACCATGCATTCAGCTAAGGGACTGGAGTGGGATCGAGTACATCTGGCCTCCGTCAGCAACTACAGCTTCCCGGGCGGCGGCGACGACGAGTACTACCGCGGGGAACCGAATTACATTCGCGACAGCCTCAATCTGACTGAAGAAGCTCTGGAGCAGACAAGGCAGCTTCACATGGGGACGCTCGACGAATATGAACCAGGAGAGGCAACCCGTGAGGCCAGGCGGGAATATGCCGCCGAACGCCTTCGGCTTCTCTATGTCGGAATCACCCGCGCCCGACAGGAACTCGTCTTGACCTACAATACCGGCAGGTTTCATGACAGGCGCCCTAATGAACCGGCGCTTGCCTTCAAAGAACTCAACCAGTCCTGGCGGACCGGCCCGAACCGAAACGGGAAAAAAGGCCAAGCTTTTCGGGTGACCTCGCCCTAAACGAAGAGACTGATCACACTGCCTCCAATCTCCTGATGAGGAACCTGGTTGAGCGTGATCAGCAACTGACGCGCAAGACTGCGCCTGCAACGGCAACCGTACTGAACCCCTAATGCGGCACACGAAAATTCAGCACTACTGCGAATCCGTCATCGAGGCCGGCTGGCTTGCCGCCCTGATCGTCGCGCCGCTCTTCTTCAATACCTACTCCAGCCGCGTGTTTGAGCCGGACAAGGCCAGCCTCATTCGTTCCATCTCTCTGGTCATGCTCCTGGCCTATCTTGTAAAGATTCTGGACGGCGGTCGCATTTGGCTGCCGGCAGGAGGAGGAGGGCCCCCGGCGGGCGACCAGGCCATTGCGGCAGGCGAACGTTCGCAATCCACGTTCGAATGGAAGTTGGGCAGCCTCTGGAAGCAGCCGCTCCTGCTCCCCTTCGTGCTGCTGGTAATCTCCTATGCCATTAGTACATTGTTGAGTATTTCGCCCTCCGTAAGCTGGTGGGGGTCCTATCACCGGCTGCAAGGCGCCTACACATTCGCCAGCTATCTGATCATCGCTTTACTCACAGCAGCCCACCTGAGACAGTCCTCCCAGCTGCGCCGGCTTCAACATACAGTTGTAATCACCAGCCTTCCCATCGCCGTCTACGCCGTGTTCCAGCACTTCGGCAAGGATCCCCTCCCCTGGGCCCGGGATGTATCCGGCCGCGTAACCGCCAGCGCGGGGAATCCAATCTTTCTCGCCGCGCATCTGATCATGGCCTTCTTCCTGACGCTCGAACGCACAGTCTCCTGTTTCGCGTTCCTTTTAACCGGCGGTTCGCGTCCAGGCGGCGATACAGCGGCCGATGCAGCGCCCGATACAGCACCTGAAGGCGAACGGGTAGCCCCTACCCCCGACTACAGCTTGGCCGGAATCCTGGCAGGCGGCTGCTATCTGTTTGTACTCGTCATTCAGCTGCTCGCCATATTCTGGTCCCAGAGCCGCGGCCCCTGGCTTGGACTCGCCAGCGGTATGTATATCTTTGTGTTGCTCCTCCTGTCCGGCATGCGTCCCCGCAACTACCGCCTCTTGACGGCCGCTTGGGCAGGGCTCGGCCTGGTTGGGCTCGCTCTGCTCATCGTCCTGAATACGACCGCAATTGGCCGTTCTTTTCGTCATGTCCCGAACTGGGGGCGTCTGACAACGATGCTGGATAGCGCAACGGGCACCGGGCGGGTCCGCGTCCTCTTATGGGAAGGTACGGCAAAACTGATCTCTCCCCACGAGCCGCTGACCTATCCCGATGGAAGAGATGACCCCATCAATCCAATCCGTCCCCTGATTGGCTATGGTCCCGAGACTCTCTGGATGGCCTTCAATCGCTTCTATCCACCGGAACTGGCCCAATGGGAGTCCCGTAACGCAAGCCCGGACAGGGCCCACAACGAAACCTGGGACAGTCTGGCCATGACCGGCGTTCTTGGTTTTTTGGCCAATTCGCTGCTCTTCTTGTCTATCTTCTTCTGGGCTATGCGCTGGCTTGGGCTGATCCGGTCACGCCGGGACGTCATACTCTTCTTTTCCATGCTTGCAGGCGGGGGTATCCTCCTTAGTGCCCTGTTCCAGATGCGCGGTGTAAGCATCGGTTTCATCGGCGTAAACTGGCCGACCGGACTGATTCTCGGGCTGATTGCGTATGTCACACTTGCAGTTTTCATGCAACAGGCATCCTCGACCGCGACAGCGCATCGCCCGCGCCAGCTCCTCCTGGTCGCCTCTCTGTCAGCAATAATCGCCCACTATGTCGAGATTCATCTCGGAATCGCCATCGTTGCCACACGCATCTACTTCTGGACCATAGTGGCTCTGCTTTTGGGTCTGGGAATGAACTGGCTGTTTCCGGAAACCTTCGCCCCCAACCAATTCTCTGCAAGTCAGGCAGCGCCGCCGAGCGAGGAAAACCGGCGGGCGCGGAACAGGCGGTCTGCAACGCGGGGAAGGGCCGCCCGCGGTCGTCGTGAGGCTCGGTCATCTACCGGTGGCTGGGACATCCATTTGCCGGCTTTAATCCTGCCTGACCTCCTGGTCATGATGACGCTTGTCTTTCTCTTTGCGATCAACTTCATAGGAATGTCGAATGCGGTCTCCGTCCTATTTGCGGGACTGGGTACTGCCCTTCAAGACCGGACCGGGGCCCCGTTGACAGACATTCTGTGGCTGGTCCTTTTCGCCTGGTTAATCGCAACCGTACTGGGCACAGCCACCGCCTTTTTGCGCCATCATGGCCTTGGCCTGAGGAAGATAGCGAATAGTGATGCTGAAGTAGGGCGCCGGCGCAATGAGGAAACGCCTCACAGCAGTAGTTCGGTAACGGCCCGCCCATCCGCTCTATCAGTCGTTCTCTACGGCCTGATACTCTTTGCCGGCTGGCTGCTCTATGGTCTCATCCACGCTGCTCGGTTGCTTCCCGGCGCCAGGACGGGTACCGTCGCCGAGCAGCTGGACCTGATCGCAGGCCATTACAGCCTGTACACTTGGGTTGTTGTTCTTTGGTGTCTGCTTGCCGGTCTGTTTCTGTCGTGGCGCAAAATGATGGTTACGCAACAAGCGTGGTTTGGGCGCGGCCTGGCAACGGCCGGCGCAGGAGTCCTCATGTCTGCCGCAGTCTTCTACATCATCGCCAATATTAACATTGCACAGGTGCGGGCCGATGTCTTTTACAGACAAGGCCAGAATTTCGATTCCGCCGGTGCTTGGGTCGAGAGCTCCGACCTCTACAGCAGGGCGCTTGCAGTCCGTCCGACCGAGGATTACTACATGCTCCATTTGGGTCGCAGCCTTCTCGAGAGAGCGGCGTATGCGCCCGTAGAGGGCTCGCTGTCCTTTCCGTCTCATCCGACTCTGCAGCACGTTCTCGATCTGAATGCAGATGAAATTGCGCTCTTGGGGCGCGACGCTCTCCTTTCCGCGTCTGAGGCCGTACTCTCCCGAGCCCAGGAAGCAAATCCGTTGAACACGGACCACACCTCGAACCTGGCCCGTCTTTACAGTCGCTGGGCGATCTTGACTGATGATCCGCAAGCAGGCTTGCCGGCGCTGGAAAAGAGCTTGCACCACTACGATGTCGCTCTCTCACTCAGCCCCAATGCAGCCCATCTGTGGAATGAAAGAGGACAGATCATGGTCTCAATGGGCCGGGAGGAAGAGGCCGAAGCTTCTTTTTTGCACAGTCTTTCGCTTGACGACCGGTTCGAGAACACCTATGCGTTTTTGATCGAGCTGTACACCCGGACAGACGAATCGGAAAAACTAACCCAACTCTTCGACAGTGGACTGGAGAAGTTCCCTCATAGCCTGGTTTTGCTCACGCACAAAGGGGCGGCCCAGTCCCGCGCCGGTGACCTGGAAGGCGCGCTTGCTTCCATTTCTCTGGCTTTTGAGAAACACCCCACTGACCTCAACGCTGTGCGCAATCTGGTCGTTCTTTCCCGCTTGCTGGACCGCCCTGAAGAGGCGGCCCGGTGGGCCGAACGCGCCATTGCGTTGATAGAGAGCGGCCATGACGAAATAGATAAGATTGTCGCTACCTACAGCGTGATTGCGGACTTCAATGTAGAGAATGGGCGGCTGCTGCAGGCAGCCGATATCCTGCACCGCCTCGTGGAACTGGCACCTCACGACTATCGTTTTCCCTTCCAGCTGGCTCACGTGCATTCTGAGTTAGGCAACAACCAGCAGGCTCGCCAGTTCGGAGAATCTGCTCTTGCTCTCGCCCCGGACAACGAGAAGCCTGGTGTTCAAGCTTTTGTCGATTCCCTGGAGTAAATTGGTCTGAACCTGAACCCTGGTGAGTGAATGAGCTCTTTTCTACTGATGGCGGCAAGTGCCTTGATAATCGCCATTGGCGGGACGCCTTTGGTACGCTACGCAGCACTGCACCTGGGCATCCTCGACCACCCTTCTGCACGCAAGATTCACCGCGCGCCTGTGCCCCTTATGGGCGGCGCAGCCATCTATGTCGCTTTTATCGCCGCCCTAGCTCTCTGGGGCGAACGCAGCTACATCAACGAAGTCGTTGGAATTTTTGTTGGCGCCACTCTGGTCAGTCTGGTTGGTGCCCTGGACGACAGCCGCGGCGTCGGGAGCTATCTCAAACTGCTGTTTCAGGTGGTGGCAGCCTGTATCCTGGTCTACAGCGGCGTCCAGGTCCGCCTCTTTGATGGGTTCCTGGACATTGTCCTGACACTCTTCTGGGTGGTCGGAGTCACGAACGCATTCAATCTGTTGGACAATATGGACGGGCTCTCCAGCGGTGTCGCCACAATTTCGGCAGCCTTTTTCACCCTCTTGGCTGCAATGAGCGACCAGTATCTCGTGGGGACTTTGGCTGCTGCTCTGTGCGGCGCCTGCATCGGGTTTCTCGTCTACAACTGGAATCCGGCTCGCGTCTTTATGGGGGACACTGGGAGTCTATTCATCGGTTTCCTGCTCGCCGCCGTCGGCATCAAATTGCGATTCCCCGCCAACACGGCTAGCATAACCTGGATGATTCCCATTCTCGTGCTGGCGTTGCCCATCTTTGACACGGCCCTCGTCTGCATCAGCCGCCTGCGCCGCGGCAAAAACCCTCTCACCACTGCAGGCAAAGATCACGTCAGTCACAGGCTTGCCCTCCGAACAGGTAGTCAGCGTGAAGCGGTACTTCTGTGTTATCTTATTACTGGAGGAACCGGTCTGGCCTCCATTTTCGTGACTCAAGCCAACTTGCAGGAGGCTCTCATTGTCGGGTTGACTGCCCTCGCACTGGCAGTCTTCGCGCTGTGGAAACTCGAGTTCCAGAAAAATTGAGTGTGGACCGCCAGCACGCCCCTTAGTTGTCCTCACCTACCTATATCAAAAGGAGATGATTTTGTTCCCTGTTCCCAGACTTAAGCCCACCTCTACCAGAGACTCGTCCAGAAGCCATAGTAGTCCTGCCAACCGGCCATTCCCGAGCTTGGGTTGGGCAAAACGAAATTCACTTTTTGTTTTCGCAACTCGACTCATTCAGCGTCCGGGAAGCTTGGCGGTCTGCATCCTTATGCTCAACCTGCTCGTCATCTCATCCTGTACTGCCCCCACCGTAGCAAACGAAGATTCTCCGGAAGTTGAAGAGGGTGCCGCGGCGGCCCTTGAGCCGGCAGAACGCAATGGAATGTACGACACAGGACCCGAAATGACAATCGATACGAATGTCGAGTATTACGCCGTATTCAAAACCGAAAAAGGGGATATGCGGATAAAGCTGTTTGCCGAAGAGGCGCCTGTTACGGTCAATAACTTCGTCTTTCTGGCCCGTGACGGTTTCTACAACGACACGCATTTTCACAGGGTACTGGATAACTTCATGGCCCAGGGCGGAGATCCCACCAACTCCGGCGCGGGCGGCCCGGGCTATCAGTTCGAGGATGAGATCGTAGCCAGTCTCCAGTTCGATCGCGCCGGCCTCCTGGCCATGGCGAATGCAGGGCCAGGTACGAACGGCAGCCAGTTCTTCATCACCTTCGCCGAAACGCCCTGGCTGAATGGCAACCATACGATCTTTGGCGAGGTGGTCGAAGGTATGGACGTGTTGTTCTCGATCTCACTGCGGGATCCGATGGCAGCCGACTCGCCCGGTGATCAGCTGACAACCGTCGAAATCGAGGAAGGTGAATAGCTTCAGACTTTGTCCCTTGGATTCCAGTTGCCTTCCCGGCGCCCTGGATTTTCGCACCCTATGCATTGAACAGAGCGTGCAGAACTCCGAGTTGAGAATGACATGAACACTGCCAGCGATACTGAATCAATTCAAAGTGAAGCCCTGCCCGGGCCGGGCAGCGACCGTCTGGCAGATTATGAAGAAGACGGAGAAGACCTGGATTCCGCCAGACCCAACCCATGGTTGACGGCACTTCAGATTATCGGAATCCTTGCAATCGTTGTTGGCGCCTTCTGGTTGGGCACTCAGAGAGAACTGGTGCAGCGGTTCAGCCAGTGGGGGTACTTAAGCAGCTTTCTGATCAGTTTGATTGGAAGTGCGACTGTTATCCTGCCCGCCCCCGGGCTTGCCCTGATACTGGCCCTCGGCGCGCACTTGAACCCCGTTCTCCTCGGGATCGTTGCCGGCGTCGGCAGCGGACTGGGAGAACTGTCTGGCTACCTCGCAGGCAAAGCCGGCCGCAATCTCGTCAGTAAAGAGGGGAGGTTCAACGCCTTTCTCCACCACATGACCACTCGCTTTACCACGCCGGCTCTCTTCATTCTTGCAATTCTGCCTTTGCCCATCTTCGATTTCGCAGGCATACTCGCCGGCGCCTTGCGGATGCCCGTCTTGCGCTTCCTTGGCGTGGTCATCAGCGGCAAAATCATTAAGCACGCCCTGGCAGCCTACTTGGGGGCAGAGTTCTTTGAGATGGTACTCAACAGGTTTAGCTTCTGATACCAGCGACCCAAAACCGCCAGTCTATGGGCGGCCGGGCACCGCAGCGCCCGCTCTCCGCGAAACGTTTCACCTCTCCCTGTTGGACCTGTTCCTATAGGAGCAAGAAATCATGATTCAACGTTTTCTCCCGACGTTTCTGCTGATTCTGGTCGCTTTTGCGGCTCTTGGATGTAGCGCCAACAGATCCCAAGGTCCGGGTACAGGCGGCTCCGGTCTGACCGTCGTACGTAATGAGGGCCCGACAGTCGCCTTCTTTGAGGAAGAATCTCTTGACGATTTCGGACAGGGCTTTGACGAATCGGGCTCCCCGCCGTTTTCGCTTGGCGAAGGCCAGCCTGACTGGGACCCAGGCGAAGCCCGCCCTCCCCTTGCCGAAACGACGCCCTTAACTCAGCAGCAGATTCAGGCGCTGTTGACCCGCCTGCCTCCTCTTCACCAAGAAGAAGGGGACGTCGCTCAGGTGCGCCTCCCCGACCAGAGTTTGCCGCCCCCGCGACCCGGTAAGGAGGTCGAGCTGCCTTTCCCGCCGCCTCAGCCCGAGTCGCCGCTCGACGTTCAGGCGGACGGGCCCCTGGCTGTCCTTCGATTTTCGCCCGAAGGGGATGTCCCTCTCGCTCCGCAGCTGAGTGTAACCTTCAGTCAACCTATGGTTTCGCTCACCAGTCACCAGGAACTGGCCGCCGAGGCTGTCCCGGTCGAACTTGAGCCTGCTGTGACCGGCCGTTGGCGCTGGGTGGGAACGAAAACGCTCCTTTTTGAAGTCGGCGAAGGCGGGAGCGCCAGAATGCCGATGGCAACCGAATACGCGGCCAGGATCGCCGCTGGTACGGAGTCTGCCGCGGGAACCAAGCTGGCAGAACCGGTCAGCTGGACATTCCGGACGCCGGCGCCGACTCTACAGACCGCCTATCCAGTCGGCGGTCCCTTTGGGCTGGAGCCCGTCTTCTTCGCGTCTTTCGACCAGAGCATCGATCCTGACGCAGTTCTCGAGCACACGTACCTGACAGCCCAGGGCCTCCAGTACGCCGTGCGCCGAGCCAGCGACGACGAAATTGCTGCGGATTCGCTGGTCCGGCGCCTGGCAGAAAGGGCAGCCGACAGCAGCTGGCTGGCATTCGTCTCAGATGACCTGTTACCCCCCGACACGACCGTAACTGTCACCTTCGCAGCCGGTACGCCGTCCGCGGAAGGACCTCTCGTTACAGCCCATCCCCAGAGCTACAGCTTCAGAACGCCCGGCGACTTCGTGCTCCGGCAGCGCGAGTGCGCGTGGGGAGGAATGGCCCAGTGCCCTCCCAACAGCCCCCTGTCTCTGCGATTCAGCAATCCCATCGACACCGAGTCGTTTGACCCTTCACTCATTACAATCGAGCCGAAACTCGACCACGTCTCGTATGAAGTTTTCGGCGATTCAATCTGGATCGCTGGCAATACAAAGCCGAGAGCTACCTACGACGTAACCGTCGCTTCAGGCCTGACCGACACTTTCGGTCAGGCACTGGGCGCGGAAGCGCAGTCCCGGTTCAGGATTGGGCCGATGGAGGCTTTTCTTACAGCCGGGAGCAGGGGTCCGATTACCATCCTTGACCCCTACGGCAAGCCGTCCTATCCCGTCTACTCGGTAAACGTCAACGCAATCAAGGCACGGGTCTATCGCGTCTCTCCGGAGCAGTACCTCGAATATCAGCAGTGGCGCAACGACCTTTGGCGCGACAACGATGCAGAGCCGCCCGGCGAGCTGGTCATGGAGCGCAAACTGGATATCAGCCGTCAATTCGACACCCTGGTCGAGACTGAAGTCGATCTGACCCCTGCGCTCGACCGCGGCGCAGGCCACCTGATCCTGTACATAGAACCGGATGGCGGTCTGCTCTCAAACCTCTTCAACAGACGGCTGCGGGAGATGAGAATCATTAGTTGGGTTCAGGTGACCGAGATCGGTCTGAATGCCTTTGTCGACGCCGATGAGATGCTTGTCTGGGCCAACAGTCTGGTCGACGGATCCCCCCTGGCTGGGGTCGAGCTCACTTTATGGCCACAGGACGTACAGGGAATGACCGACGAGACAGGCTCAGTTCTGTTGAGCCTGCCCCGCAACAGTTCCCAGCTTCTCATCGCCCGCCGCGGCGATGACGTGACCTTCCTGCCGGAAAACCGCTACGAGTACTTCCAAACCGAAGCCGGCTGGAACGGATGGCAACGCCGCGCCGAGCGCGCCAGCGTTCGCTACCTGGTCTATGACGACCGCAAAATCTACCGCCCCGGCGAAACCGTCAGCGTCAAGGGTTGGGTGCGTCAGATTGAGCACGACCCGGAAGGCGGCGTAAGCCTGCTGCCGGAAGGTTCGGCCTCTTTGCTCAAGTACACTGTGCGCGACTCGTCGAACAACCAGATCCACTCGGGCAGCGTGAGAATCAGCGCCTTGGGCGGCTTCCACTTTCAGTTCGACCTGCCGGAAAACGTCAACCTGGGTTACGCATGGATAGAGCTGCGCCCGACCGATGACCATGATTACCAGGCGGTCTACGAACATGTCTTTCAGGTTCAGGAGTTCCGCCGGCCCGAATATGACGTCAGCGCCGCCGTCAGTGAAGGACCCCACATCGCCGGCGGTCAAGCACTGGCGACCGTAACGGCCACCTACTTTGCCGGAGGTCCCCTTCCCAGCGCAGAAGTCGGTTGGGACGTCGAGGCCTCAGAAGGGTCCTATGATCCTCCCAACTGGGCCGGCTTTGTTTTCGGAAAATGGGCCCCCTGGTGGGGTCACTACGGCGAATCCGGCTACCTCGGACGCGCATCCTTCAGTTCCCGCACCGATGCCGCCGGCCAGCACATTCTTCGCATCGACTTCCTCGCCGCCCCAGGAGACGGAGCTGGACCGGCCGGTGCAGAGAAAGTAAGGCCCTTCCCCGCCCACATTGAAGCAACGGCCACGGTCATGGACGTTAATCGGCAAGCGTGGAGCAGCCGGGCCGGATTCCTGCTCCATCCGGCCGACCGCTACGTCGGCCTCCGCACGGAGCGCTACTTCGTCGAACAGGGCGAGCCCCTGTCGGTCGAAGTGGTCGTCACCGACATCGATGGCACTGCGATCGAAGGGCATAGCGCATTTGTGAAAGCCGCCCTGTTGGATTGGGAATACCGCGACGGCGAATGGCAGGAGATCGAGAAGGAGACGCAGGAATGTTCGGTCGAGACAACAGCCGCCTCGCGGCCGGACAGCCCCGAAAAGGGCTTCGCCTCCTGTTCCTTTGAGACGGCGGTCGGCGGGGCGTACCGGATAATTGCCACTGTTATCGACGAAGTCGGCCGCAGGAACCAGACCGAACTGACCCGCTGGGTGACCGGCGGCCAGCGCCCTCCTAGCGGCAGCCTGGAAAGGGAGGAGCTGCAGCTCATTCCGGACAGTGAAAACCATGCCCCGGGCGGCACGGCCGAAATCCTGGTGCAGGCGCCTTTCTACCCGGCTGAAGGTCTCCTGACATTGCGGCGGGATGGCCTTGTGTCCAGAGAACGGTTTACTATGGAAGGACCCACCTACACGTTGCAAGTGCCTATCGAAGAGAACTACGTCCCCAACATCCACCTACAGGTGGACCTGGTCGGCGCAGGTGAGCGCACGGACGACGCAGGCAACGCGCTCCCGGGTCTGCCTCGGCGCCCTGCCTATGCACGCGGACGGCTGAACCTTTCGATTCCGGCACTAAGCCGGACACTGCAAGTAGATGCGAAGCCGGAGGCAGCACGACTTGAGCCTGGCGCGGAAACAACGATCGACGTGACGGTTACAAATGCGGACGGCCTGCCTGTGGAAGGCGCCGAATTCGCCGTCGTTGTCGTTGACGAGGCAATACTCGCTTTGACCGGCTATCAGCTGATCGACCCAATCAACGTCTTCTATAGCCACCGCGGTCGTGGCGTAAGCGATCTCTACAACCGAGACGATCTCCTACTGGCCAGTGCTCTCTCTTTGCATGGAGAAACCTCGCTGCCGAAGGGAGCGCCCCAACCCACGTCGGTGATGGAGCAATCAAGGTCTATGGGCATGGTGGCTGCCACTGCAGCCGCGCCGGAAATGGCCATGGCCGATGAAGCGGCCGAAGAGGGAGGCGCCGCGGACGGCGTCGGGCCATCGATTCGGGCCAGGCTGAACTTTGAGCCGTTAGCTCTTTTCGCACCCGAAGTGCGTACCGACCAACATGGCCGGGCCAGTGTATCGGTCAAACTGCCTGATAATCTGACCCGCTACCGAGTAATGGTTGTAGCAGTCGCCGAAGACAGATTCTTCGGCGCCGGAGAATCCAGCCTGACCGCGCGCCTGCCGCTCATGGTTCGACCTTCCGCCCCGCGTTTCCTGAACTTCGGCGACAGTTTCGAATTGCCGGCCGTCCTCCAGAACCAGACCGACGAGGCAATGGAGGTGCATGCAGTCGTTCGCGCCGTGAACGCCAACGTCATCGGCGAGAGCGGAGTGGATGGCGTAGCCGGTTACGCGGTGACGGTCCCTGCCAACGACCGCGTGGAAGTTCGCTTTCCCACAACCACGGCCAGCGCAGGTACTTCCCGCTTCCAGTTCGGCGCGATCAACGCAAGTCAACCGGCCATCGCCGACGCGGCCGAAATCAATCTGCCGGTTTTCACCCCTGCAACTACCGAGGCTTTCGCCGTTTACGGCGAGATTGACGTGGACGGGGCAGTCATGCAACCCATCCGGCCTCCTGCCGGCACGATTCCGGAATATGGCGGCCTGGAGGTCACACTCTCCTCAACCGCTCTGCAGACGCTGACGGACGCCTTCATCTACCTGGTGAGATACCCGTTCCATTCCTCCGAGCAGATCGCTTCCCGCATCCTTGCTGTGGCCGCTCTGCGGGATGTGATGGCGGCGTTTGACGCCGAAGGACTGCCGGCTTCGGATGAGATTGAGATGACCATGGACAGGGATCTCCAGACGCTTGAGGCCCTGCAAGACCACGGGGGCGGCTTCCCCATCTGGCGGCGGGGTGGTGAAGTCTGGCCCTACCACAGCGTGCACGTAGCGCATGCTCTCGCCCGCGCCCGTCTGAAAGGGTACTCCGTGCCCAACCCAATGGTCAGCCGTTCTCTCAACTATCTTCGCGATATCGCGCAACAGTTCCCCTCCTGGTACAGTGTCGAGACCCGCCGAGGGCTTTCCTCATATGCCCTCTATGTTCGCAAACTGCTCAACGACGACGATCCTGCCAAGGCGCGGTCACTGGTATCAGATGCGGGACTGGAGTATCTCTCTCTGGAAAGCATCGGGTGGCTCCTCTTTGTCCTGACCGATGATGCGGCCTCGCAGGCGACGGTTTCTGAAATGAGGCGTTTCATCACCAACAGAGTGACCGAGACAGCAGGCGCAGCAACGATAGCGACCGGCTATACCGACGGCGACTACCTGCTGCTACATTCCAGCCGCCGCGCCGACGCGGTCCTGTTGGAAGCCCTTGTCCTGGATCAGCCGGAAAGCGAACTGATCGCGAAGCTCGTGCGCGGCCTGCTGGGGCATCGCACTGCCGGTCGCTGGGGCAATACCCAGGAAAACATCTGGGTACTGCTGGCGATGGACCGCTACTTCCAACGGTTCGAATCCCAAACGCCCGACTTTGTCGCCAGAATCTGGTTGGGGGAACAGTTTGCAGCGAATCGCGCTTTCCAGGGTCGTTCAACGGATCATGTAGGCCTTGATCTACCCATGCAGTTCCTGCATGAAAGCGCGTCAAATGCAGAGGGCGACCTGCCCCTGTTCGTCCAGAAGGAAGGCCAGGGGCGGCTCTACTACCGGTTGGGGCTCCGTTACGCTCCCGTCGACCTCAGCCTGGATCCGGTGGATCATGGCTTCACTGTCGAACGCATCTACGAGGCAGTAGACGACCCCAATGACGTATACCTCGATGAGGACGGAGTTTGGCACATCCGGGCCGGCGCCCGCGTTCGTGTCAGACTTACGATGGCGGCTCCGTCCCGCCGCGTCCACGTTGCCCTGGCGGACCCGCTGCCGGCCGGCCTCGAAATACTAAACCCGGAACTTGCCGTGACCGCCGCTTCACCGCCGGACCCGATCAGGTCCCGCGCTGGACACTGGTGGTGGGGCAGCTGGTATCAGCATCAGAACCTGCGCGATGAACGGGCCGAGGCCTTCACATCATATCTCCGGGCAGGCGTTTACGAATACAGTTACCTCGCCCGTGCGACGACGCCTGGCGCGTTCATTGCGCCGCCCGCCAAAGCAGAGGAAATGTACGCGCCTGAGACTTTCGGCCGGACGGGAACCGACTATGTTGTTGTCGAAGTGGGCAAGGAGTGAAAGGAGTGGACTGCTTCGAATTCCTGCCCGTACCGGAATGCTTCCTGCCTTAGCTGCCTAGTTGCTTACGAATCTCCAGCCAGATTTCGGTCAGGTCCAGTCTGTCGATCCAGTGCGTTAGGTAGTCGTGTTCCAGGCTGTCATCTCCCACCGTGGCGATGATACTGCCGATGTCGCGGACATGCTTGGTCTGGCTGCTGAGACTGTAGTACTGAAGCTTATAGAGGATCAGGTCCTCAGGGGAATGGACATACGCCTCGCCGATACCAGGTCCGAAGTCGACAAGCAGGCGACGCTGTAGAGCGCTTGCACGCAGAGCATCGTCGGGCCGCAGCAGGAAGATTTCCAACTTATATCCTGTAGGCAAGTGGATGGCGTTGATTGGCAAGTCTCCCGGCGAAATGTAAAGATCGAGTATGACCTCAACAGGCACCAGCATTCCCCTATCCTTCAACGCATCGGAAAGCTGGGCCATCTGCTCGAGCGGCAGATCGACGACGACATCAAAGTCCCGAGTGGTTCGCGCTTCTCCCCATCCCCAAACGGCAACCGCTCCTCCTACCAAGTACTTTACACGCGTCTCTTCCAGCGCATCAAGAACCTCGCGAACAAAGCTACCGAACTCCTGTTGAGTGTCTTCTACCACTGCCTCTCTCCCGTTCACAACCGCTTTGCGCGCGAGCCCGAGCGACATTCCCTCTGTCAGTTCAGGCCGGCGCGCCCGAATGCGGTAGGACGCGACTTGCTCGGCGATTCGAATCATCGAGAGTCCTTGCTGCGTACGTTGCGCTGTTGTCAACTTCCGGGTAACCGATATCTGTTCCGGATCTACATCTCTCAGCGCGCCCGCGATTTCCCGTTCCTGCTTGTCTGTGAGCGTCATGACTGCCATTCCTCTTCGCCGTGCAGTTCCTCCGCAAAGTGGCTTCGTTTCTTCACAGCAAGTTGATCAGTTCTCTGGCGAGTCGTCCAGCGCTTTGGACTGAGACGTCTTCCAGTCCAGTCTCCCCAATCGCGCCACAATCCGCTGCAAGATCGCCTGCGCGACCTCGTCCTTGCTCATCAACGGCCAGGCCTCACGGTTGCCGTCTCGTTCGAAGAGAGTAACCCTGTTCGTGTCAACCGCAAAGCCGCTGTCAGGCGCGCTCACGTCGTTGAGCACAACGAGATCGAGGTTCTTTCGCTCCAGCTTGTCTAAGGCGTTCGCCTCCAGATCGTTCGTCTCCGCCGCGAATCCGATGACAAGCCGCGGCCCCGGACTGCTCTCACCGCGCTGTCTTCCTACTTCATGCAGAATGTCCGGCGTCCTTTCCAGCGAAATGACCTGCTGCTTCGGCGATTTCTTCAGCTTGTAGTCAACGCTGTCTTTCGGCCGGTAGTCGGCGACCGCCGCCGCGCCGATCAATACATCAGTCTGCGGCAGCTCTTCCATGACCGCAGTATACATCTGCTGGGCCGTACGTACCGGCACCAGCGAAACGCCGCCCGGTGGATGTACGGCCAGGGGCGCATGCACCAGAACCGTGTCCGCGCCCAGGTCACGCGCCGCCCGCGCCAGCGCCGCCCCCATTTTTCCGGTCGAATGGTTGCCCATGAACCGTACCGGATCGATTGGCTCCCGGGTGCCGCCTGCCGTGATCACCACGCGAAGTCCGTCCAGTGGTCCACCCCGGCCGATCACCTTGCACGCGACTTCGAAGATATCCTCCGGCTCCGCCACCCGCCCCTCACCCACTTCGCCGGACGCCAGCCGCCCTTCCTCCGGGCCAATGAAGTCGACGCCCCAATCCTGCAATGTCTGCACATTGCGCATCGTCGCCGGGTGAGTCCACATATTGGTCTCCATCGCCGGCGCCAGCAGCATCGGTCCATTGTAGCTCAGGGCAGTAATGCTCAACAGGTCGTCGCTCAGACCCAACGCCAGTCGTGCGATGGTGTGTGCCGTCGCTGGCGCAATGACAAACAGGTCCGCTGCATGGGCCAGCGCCACGTGTCCAATGCGCAACCGTCCCGCATCGTGCCAGAACTCGAAAGTGTCGGTCGCAACGCTCCGCTGTGTGATCCCCTGAAAGGTCACGGGCGCAACAAACTTGGCGGCCGAATGTGTCATGATCACGTCCACCAGCGCATTGGCTTGGGTAAGACGGCTGGCCAGCGTCACCGCCTTGTAGGCCGCGATGCCGCCGCTGACGCCGAGCACGATACGTTTGCCGGAAAGAATTGGGGCCATCTGATAGCTCCAGGTCAGGTTGACGTTGGACTGTCCGCCCCTGCAGGGCGAGAAAGCAGATCAGGAATCGGCGACGCCGCCGTCTCGATGGCGGGCCAGGTAGGACTGATACGAATTGCGCACCTCCTCCGAGTTGAAGTCCGGGGCATGGCGGGCGCAGGCAGCCTCATCCACCTCTACGCCCAGACCCGGCTTCTCAGGCGGCAATATGTGACCTTCGACGACCGTCAGAGGCTCGACAACGAACTCCGTCATCGAGAGCGGCATATCGTCAGGGTCAACCATCTCCTGAATGACAAAATTGGGCGTCGTAAAGTCAACATGGACGCATGCTGCCGTCGAAACCGGACCATACGGGTTATGGGGTGCGAGGCCGGCGTAATAGACCTCCGCCAGCGCGGCGATGCGCCGAATCTCGCTGATACCGCCGGCGTGGCAGGCATCCGGCTGAAGCAGGCTGGCAGCCCCCGTTTCGAGAATCTCTCTAAAGCCCCAGCGTGTAAAGAGCCGCTCCCCCGTTGCAATGGGAATGTTCGTTGCCCTTGCGACCTGCGCCATCGCCGCCGGGTTCTCCGCCTGGACCGGTTCCTCCATGAAAAATGGGTAGTATGGCTCAAATCGATGCGCGTAGCGAATCGCCATCTGCGGCGTGACCCGCCCGTGCATATCCAACAATATGTCTACGTCGTTGCCGACCGCTTCGCGCACAGCCTTCAGGCCTGCCTCGGCCCCATCCAATATTCGCGGCCCGTCGAGGATGTTGGTAATCGGCACCGGTACAGTCTTGACGGCGTCCCAGCCTTTGGCCGCCTTGGACAGCGCGCTCTCAGCCATCGCCTCGGGCGTGTCGCCGCCAAAGTGTGTGTACATCCGTACACGGTCCCTTACCTTGCCGCCAAGAAGCTCGTAGATCGGCTTGCCCGCCTCTTTGCCTTTGATGTCCCATAGTGCCTGGTCAATGCCCGAAAGAGCGGAAAGCCCGATAATGCCCTGCCGCCAGAAGCCGCCGCGATAGAGGACCTGCCAGCAATGTTCAACCTCAACCGGATTGAAGCCCTGGATCATCGGTTCCATATCCTGAACACAGCCGGCCACCGCCCGCGGTTTGCCTTCCACGGTCGCTTCTCCCCAGCCGACCAGGCCAGGCTGATCAGTTTCAATCTTGACAAAGACGAAAGTGCGCCGCTCTCCTTGAGCGAATATCGGTTTGATTGCAGTTATTTTCATCTTAATCTTCCTCGTGGTTTATGCCTGGCGCCGCACTCTTCAGCGTACGTAAGCCGGCGGTCGGCCGGCTCAGGCCGCCTCCAGGATATTGCGTACCATGGACTCTGCCAGTTTCTGTTCCGGCGCGCCGGCCTCAATCTCTCCATCAAGAAGAGCCGTTCGCAACCTGCGTATAATCTGCCCGTATTCCGGGCCGGGCTTCAACCCCAGTCGCATCAGGTCTCTTCCATCCAGTGCAGGGTGAACGTGCCGCCAAGTCTGCTCGTAGCATTTCAACCGCTTACGCAGCAAGGAGTCCTCCTCCACCAACGAGAGCAACAGTAGCACTGCCGCCTGCGCCTGATCAAGAACTGCCACGACTTCGCTGGGCCGTTGGCGCGGGTCCCTCAGCTGCGGCAGCCGGGTCTTGACCATCCGCAGTTCACGCATCAGTCGTTGTGTTCTTCCACGGAGTCTGAGCCGTTCGCTCAACTCCTGTTCAAGTGAGGACGCCTTGTTACCGTTTCCGTTCTCTATAGGCAGAAGATCGTAAACCAGCAGACCCCAATAGAGCCTCTCGATCGGCGTATCCTCCAGTTGTAACCGACTTGTGCGGACCTCTTCCGGAGCTTCGTCAGCGCCGTTGTTCCCTTCACGAGTTTCAACCGGCCTTGCCTTCTCCAGTTTGTCTCTGAGAGAGGCGCAGCGTTTCGCAAAGGCTGGGTCGGCACGCAGAGCAGGATGAATCCCCTGGAGTATGCCCAATTCGTCCAGCCGAAAAACTGTATCTTCCGGTCTCTCTTCCTGGAATATCCGGTCCAGTTCCTGGCGAATGCGCGCTGAAGTAACGCGCCTCAGCAACGGCCCGGCGTCCTGTAGATGCTCCAGCGTACGCGCCTCAATCTGAAACCGGAACCGCTGCTCATAGCGTACCGCGCGTAGAATTCTGGTCGGGTCATCCACAAAACTCAGGCTGTGCAGGATCCGCACGACCCCGGTCCTCAAGTCTGACAACCCGCCGTAGAAGTCGAGAAGGTCGCCCCACCTGTCCGGAGTCAGAGCGACAGCCAGCGTGTTGACCGTAAAATCTCTTCGGTGCAGGTCCAGTTTGATGCTGCCCTGCTCTACAGTCGGCAATACCGTTGGCTCTGTGTAAAACTCTGTGCGTGCTGTAACGAAATCGAAATGGGGCGGCAAACGGCCCTGGTCTGCGCCGGTGTCGCTTGCCGGCAGGTCCGGGCAGGTAATCGGATACCCAGGCTCATCGAGAATCCACTTGGCAGTGCCAAAACGCGCATGTGTGACGACCCTTCCCCCGCACCTGGCCTGCATGCGCTCCGCCAGTTCAATTGCATCACCTTCAACAACCAGGTCCATGTCCAGAGAACCTGCTCCTCCGTTGCTGTCGAAGCGCCCTAACAGCAGGTCTCTGACAAAGCCGCCAACGACATACACGGCATGTCCCATCGCCGTCGCGGTCTCTCCGACAAGCCAGAGGAGACGGTGTTGCACGTCCGGCAGGACCTGCTCCAGCTCTCGGCTGACATCCGGGACCTTTGGCGTACTCTCTCTCTCTTCCCCCCAAAGCTTCAGCAGATCTGTACGAGTTACGATTCCAACCAGTTGGCCGGCGGCATCCACAACAGGAATCTGCCCCCAACCGCTTTCGATCATGAGCCCATGAAGCGCACTGACAGGAGCGTCCTCGCGGACCGTATTGTCACCTTGGCGCATTACCTTGTGCACCGGCAGCGCCCCCAGTCGGTGCACAATCGTACGGTCCGCCTCTCGTCGGGTCAGGATTCCAACCAGTTTATCGCGGCCGTCTTCGTTCCTCTGCAGAACAGGGAAGCCTTCGTGGCCGTAACGCTGCATCAATTCCATCGCGGCAGCGACCGACATCTCTTCGTCCAGCGTATGTGGACGGCCTCGGCTCATGATCTCGGCCACCTTTTTCGGTGCGCGCGCGTGCTCCTGTAGCAGGCTGCCGATTCTTCTCCTCACGTCCGCCAATGTAGTCCCTTCAAGGAACGCCGCCGCGGCTCGGCTGTGACCTCCGCCGCCCAGATATTCGGCAATCAGGCCAACATTGATCGCGTCGGTGTTGCTTCGAGCCACAACCTGGACGTGGTCCTTCAGGTTGACGACGACAAACAGGGCATCCGGGTTGAAGAGTTCGCTCAGTCTCCGGGCAAGTCCACTTAGTTCATCATCGTAATCGGGCGCATCCGCGACGGCGACCACAACGTTTTGACCGGCCACTGTCAGGTGCTCGGCGTCCTCGGTCAGTTGCTTGGACAGAGCCTTCTGTTCCGCCGTGGGCGGGAACTGCATGAAACTGCGCATAACTTCCAGGCGTGCGCCCTGCTCAACCAGCCAGGCCGCGCAACGAATGTCCCTATGCGTTGTGGAGGCGTACAAGAGGCTGCCGGTGTCTTCGTAGATGCCCAGTGCCAGCAACGTGGCGTGGAACGGGGAAAGACCTCTGTTCTGCTGAACCAGCCGTTCGACAAGAAGTGTTGTGTTGGCGCCTGTCGTGTGAGGGCCAAGCGACTCCCGCCAGACCTCCCACCCTGATGGAAGCGGTTCGGCCGCAGAGTGGTGGTCGATCACCAGATGACGGGTGTCTTCGTCCATTCCCTTCACCGCGTTGAATGACCGTGTGTCGACGACAATCGCCAGATCGACGTTTCCGCGCGGCAAATACCGTGGATCGACGAATGGGAACTGGTTTCGGTAAAGAGACAGAAATGCCTGGACGTTGCGTTTCAGCTTCCGCGGCAGGACCGGCAGCGCCTGTGGGAATAGCAACGCTCCCCCCAGCAAGGACGCCAGCGCGTCAAAATCTGCGAGTTCGTGGGAGAGGATAACCGTTTGGCCGCGCATGTCGTCGTCGGTTCGGCTGCTCTTGAAAACTGCAATCTACTATAAGCCTCGCTATTCGGATGCGCAAGCACTGGGCTGAGAGCGTAAAGCACTCTGAAGCGGGCCGGCGCCGACCCGGTCAACGCGGCCGTTAACTGCCTTCCGCCCGGCGCATCAGTGCCAGTGCCGCCTTGTTGTGGCGTTCAGCCAGCGCCGGCACGTCGATGTGAAGGGGAATGCCGTCCTCCACCAGCAGTCGTCCATTAACAAACGCGAGATCGACCGGCTGCGGTGAACAGAATACAAGCGCCGCAACCGGGTCATGCACCCAGCCTCCCGCAAAAGTGAGTGCCGACAGGTCAAAACCGACCAGGTCCGCCGCCATTCCGGGCGCCAGCGCGCCGACGTCGTCGCGGCCCAACACCGAAGCTCCGCCCAGAGTGGCGATTTCCAGCGCCTCCCTTGCTGTCATTCCCTTGGGATTGCCCATAACCCGCTGCAGCAGCAGGCATTGGCGCACCTCTTCCATCATGTTGCTGCCGTCATTGCTGGCACTGCCATCCACGCCCAATCCCACGTGCACGCCGGCATCCCGCATCGCCCGAACTGGGGAAATGCCGCTGGCCAACCGCATGTTGCTCGTAGGGCAATGGGCCGCACCGGTCTTTGTCCGGGCGAACTTACCGATCTCCTCCTCGTTGAGATGCACGCAATGGGCATGCCAGACGTCATCTCCCAGCCAGTCCACTTTCTCCGCATACGCTCCTGGCCGGTACCCGTACTGAGCCATGCAAAACTCTTCTTCGTCGAGCGTCTCTGCCAGATGCGTATGAAGATGAACATCCATCTCCGGCCCGAACGAGCGGGCCAGTGCCGCGCAATCGCGCATCAGCTCCTGAGTAACGCTGAACGGGCTGGTCGGTCCAATCACGACGCGTCGCATGGAAAAGCGGGAGGCATCATGATACTCTTCGACCAATCTCCGCGACTCGACAAGAATGTCCGGTTCCTGTTCCGTCATCCAGTCCGGGGGCAATCCACCCCTGCTGTCGCCCAGGCTGACGCTGCCTCTCGCTCCGTGAAAGCGAACACCGATCTCTTCTGCAGCCGCAAACTGATCGTCGAGACGCGTACCGTTTTGCCACAGGTAATGATGGTCGCTGCTGGTCGTGCATCCGCTCAGCAGCAGCTCGGTCAATGCAACCTGCGTGCTCACGGTTACATCATCAGGGCCAATACACGACCAGATCGGAAAGAGGGCGCGCAACCAGTCGAAGAGTACGCCGTTCTGCGCGGCCGGCACCACACGCGTGAGAGTCTGAAAGAAATGGTGGTGCGTATTGACAAAACCGGGAAGGACAATCCTCCCTCTCGCGTCCATACGGGTAGTAGAAAATGAGTCTGCTGCCTCTCCCTCCCTGTACCGGGCCGGCAGATCGTCTGTCGCTCCGACCCAGACAATCTGCTCGTCTTCCATAACGAGCGCCCCGTCCCTGATCTCCTCGCGATCCTGGTTCATCGTTACGAGGTATTCGGCATTCGTCAGTACGGTTCTGTTGTTCATTGCAAGCAACTGCCCCTTTTAGGTTAATGCCCGTGTCGGGCTGAGATCGGTGTACCCATCAAAGCCGTGGAATTTCCCGCAGGTACTGAGTCGTCGAATCGTTGCCCACTCTCACTGCGTCAGCGACAGCAGGCTTGGCGTCATTCCCTCCTCATCCAACATCTCTCTCAATTCTGTCGTTGACAGCGGACGTCCCGCGCCTGCCAGCGCCGTAAGGGCTGCTTCCATTACATTTGTCCCAAAGCTGCGCCCATCCAGCCGCGGCGTAACCGTCGCCAGATTGGCAACACCTCTCTCCTTGAGTAAGGCCACGTCGTCGTCCGTAGTCGTATTGGTAACGATCGTCTTTCCTTCCAGGCTGGGAGGCAGGTGCTGTCTGATGTAATGAAAATCATCGGCGATGATCGAGGCCCACATGTACTGCGCCCCAAACTTCGGCACGATCCGCTCCTGTTGTTCCCCAGTGGGATATATCCAGGAAAAGGGTAGTCGGGCCATGACCGGAAGCAGAATCCGGGCCAGCAGGTGGAGGGCACTCAGGCTTCGCAAAAAGACGGGGATTCCCAGACCAAAAGCCAGGTCGCCAAACAGTGGCTGATAACCCGCGTCCAGAAAGCCGCGAACCATCGCGTACCGGCCGACAGCCACGCAGAACAGTACCCGTTTGGGATGTGGGGGCAGGAGAGTTTGCAGCTGCTGCGCCGTCTGTCGCTCGACTACGGTACGGATGCCGCCCCCGTCCACGACGGGGGACTGTACGCCGGCAACTATGCTGCGAACGGAATGGAGAGGAAAGTAGCGGCCGTTTACCTCCAGCCCAAGGTCGGTGCCGCCAAAGCCGAAGGCGTCTACTTGGCCGTCATACTCCAGAAACAGTTGCCGCATTCGCTTCTGGTCTCCATCGGCGCCGATCCGCTCCAGGACAATCTGTTCGTTCCTGAGCGTCGTCTCGACCCGTTTGTTGCGCTTACTGCTGCCCAAGCTGATGGAGACGACCCGTTTCATTTTTTTTCTGCCCCGGCGCAACTCTGTTTCGGCCCTGTGGCGCGTCAAAAAATCGGCGCGCCTTGCGCACCCGCCAACTCCCCTGCTGGCCTCAGTCGATCACGCCAATGTGGCGTCCTGCCTCGATGAAGACACTTAACGCAAACTCGATGTCTTCTTCAGTATGGGCAGCCGTCACATTCGCCCGCAGGCGGGCGGTGCCTTCCTTTACGGCCGGAGGCAGTACGGGCAGTACGAATATGCCGTTGTCTTGACAGAATTTGGTCATTGCAAATGCGCGTTCTTCAGTTCCGACCATGATGGGAACAATCGGCGACTCCGTCTGACCGGTGTCGAAGCCGGCGGCCTGCAGGCCGCTTGTGAAGTGCTGCGCATTGCGATGGAGGATGCGGTTACGCTCTTTGCCTTCATCTTCGAGCACGTGGAAGCCTTCGGTGATGGCCGCTGCCACTGAGGGCGGTAGCGCGGCGCTGAAGACAAACCCGCGCGCAGTATGCCTGAGGTAGGTTATCAGCTTTTCGCTGCCGGCCACATAACCGCCAATTCCGGGAATCGCCTTGCTGAGAGTACCCATCTTCAGATCGATGGAACCGAACATGTCGAAATGCTCCTCGATCCCGTGTCCGGTCTTGCCCAGTACACCGATGCTATGGGCCTCGTCCAACATAAGCCGCGCATTGTGACGCCTGCAAATCTCATGCGCGGCCGGCAAATCAAAGATATCGCCGTCCATGGAGAACACAGCGTCCGCGATGACCAGTTTACCTGCGCCTTCAGGGGCGCGGCGCAACTGCCTTTCGAGGTCATCCATGTCGTTGTGTCGGAACCGCACAAACTTGCCGCGGGCCAGTAGACAGCCATCTACGATACTGGCATGATTCCATCTGTCGGAGAAGACCCAGTCCCCTCGCCCGACAACAGTACTTACGGTGGCAAGATTGGTGACATAGCCTGAACTGTAAACGATGGCCTCTTCCCGACGGGCGAAATCGGCAATCGTCCTCTCCATCTTGGCATGAAGGTCCAACGTGCCTCCGAGAATGCGCACGCCATGTGTACCAGTTCCGTACTTGTCTGCGGCCTCTTTGGCCGCTGCCACTATGCGGGGATGGTTTATCAGTCCCAGGTAGCTGTATGTGGCAAACATCAACTTCCGCTTGCCCTCAGTATGTACCCAGGGCCCCTCCAGGGAATCGACCGCCTGAAAATAGTAGTAGTGTTCGCTGGCCTTCGCCTCTTTCGTGCGTTCCCACCAGGCATCGATCTTCTGGCTAAAGGCGTCAACCTGCTCACCACCTCCATTCAGGAAGGACTCTAGGGGAGGGGCGTCTATGGCTGCCGTGGAGACGCCTTCGGGATGGACCCCAATCGGCTCCGCTCCAAGGCGCGCTAGCTGATCAACCATTGTATGAGACCTCGTTTTCCACTACAGTACAATATACTAGGGCAGAGATGGCGCCTTAATGAATGTGTTAACCGCTGTCGGGCCGCGAAAAAGCGGCCAGCCAAATCGAAGCGGCGAAGGGCGCGAGAATAATATCATAGAATTGTAACGTATAGTAGTCTACCACGCAAAGACTAAATTTGTTGGGATGAATTTTCGGATCTAGGCGTGATTTGCTCCGACCCTCTTCAAAAAAATCAGACCGCTTAAACCCCGTTATGTTTCCAGAACGGCGAATGATGAAAGCACAACCGAACTCAGATTCGCAGCACATGGCCTCGGACTTCAAAGACATTTATATGCCCCATGGGCTGCTGCGCAACGGTGATCTGCAAACGATACTTGGCCAGCACATCCCCGAAGATGCCAGCATCGTTATGGAGCAGGAGCAGTTGATCCTTTTCGACGCCGGCCCCGACCGGACCGAACTTGAAACTGACCGGGCCGTGCGGCTGCTCGGAGTCTACACTCCAGGTCGCTCTCCCCTCAACGCGCCGCCCAGACCGAAGGGGCTGGCAATGTTGCTGCACGGATGGGAAGGAGACAGCCACTCCGCCTACAACCTGATTCTGGGCAGCGAGCTGATTCGGGCAGGGTATGAAGTCGTGCGCCTCAACATGAGGGACCATGGGCCGACGCACCATTTGAACAAGGGGATATTCTTCGCCACACTGGTCGAGGAGGTTCACGCCGCCACTCATCAAGTAGGGCTTCTCGCCGCAGGGAGGCCGTTTTTCATCATTGGGGCGTCTCTTGGCGGCAACTTCGTTGTTCGCATAGCCCTTCGACACCAGAGAAATCCTATTCCCAATCTTCGTCGGGCCATCGCTGTCAATCCCGTTCTCAATCCACGAAGGGCATGCATTCTCCTTGACGACCACCGGCTCCTGCAACGCTACTTCCGCCGTCGCTGGCTCGAGTCACTCATGAAGAAACAGAAGCTCTTTCCGGACCTTTATGACTTTACACATCTGGCATCCGTTCCCACGATCTGGGAAATGAGCGACTGGGTCACCAAGAGCATGTCCTTCTACAGCGGCGTAGAAGAATACCTTGACGCCTACACTGTTAAGCCCGGGGAATTCCTCGACCTGGCCGCACCGTTGACAATACTCACTGCGGCCAATGATCCTCTGATTCCATCCGACGATATCGAAACTCTTCCAGCCCATCCCCAACTGCAGGTATACGTCCTGCCCTACGGGGGTCATGTAGGCTACAATGATCTCTTTCCGTTCCGGAACTGTCTTCCGGATCTGATAAAGCAAGTGCTGATACAGGACGCCGACAACAATTGAAGACTGACTCACTTTGACCTGCCGACATTCTCCGCCTGCCTCCCGGATAGAGCAGGGCGCCGGCAGCCCTTGCAGGCCCACAAGTCAGGCCAACATCCTCCGCAGCCGCCCCTTGACTTCTGCTCCAACCCTGGCATGGTGTCACCCGTGCAGGGTCTCCCTGGCGAAATGACGTCGCCGCACCGCGCGAGTTTGTCGCTCTCGAAAGTCAGTCGGGAACGGCAGACGTCGATCCCCACAGGCAATCTGGGAGACACATGGGTGTCAGAGCCGGCATCCGACAATACTGCCGGTCCTGTCTCAGAGAGTTCTTACACCCGAAATCTCTCTCGAGCCTATTGGAATTCTCGATGAGCCCGGAACGGCCCCTGTCTCGCCCGTCAACTCTTTCGCCGTCCCTGAAGACGCGCGCTCCGGACACCGGAAGTTCTTCGGTCGCGTGTATATGGTCGGTTATACTGAACTGCAAAGAGGGCAACGTCCTCGTACCGAATCAATTAGTCGAACCGATGCGCACAAAAACGGAAACATGCCGCACATCCTGATCGTTGGAGCGAGTGGACAGCTCGGGCGGGCCCTCAAAGCCCAATTCGATTCCACCGCAAGACTGACCTGCTGGACGCGCCCGCGATACGATATCACAGACCCGGCGATCGGCGACGCTGTGGCAGAGTTGGCCCCCGATGTCGTCATCAATGCAGCCGCCTGGACCGACGTCGACGGAGCCGAAAATGCCCCTCAGTTCGCCTTTGAAGTCAATTCGCTTGGCCCCAAGTACCTGGCAGAGGGTTGCGCGCGTTGCGGCGGCGCGCTGGTACAGATTAGCACGAACGAAGTGTTTGCCGGGGAGGCAGACCGCTTCTATCACGAATATGAACAGACCTCTCCCGGCAGCGTTTACGCCCGCAGCAAGGCCGCCGGCGAGATGGCCGCTGCCGCAGTCCTGGATCGTCTCTACATCGTGCGCGTCGCCTGGCTCTACGGCGTCGGCAACAATAACTTTCCCGCTATGATCAGCGCCGCCGCAGACCGGCACGGCGCTCTCCGCGTCGTTAACGACGAAATCGGCAACCCGACCTACGCGCCTGACGTTGCCGCGGCGCTGGAAAAACTGATTGAAACGCATCGCTACGGCATCTACCACCTCGTTAACGAAGGCTGCGCCAGCAGGTATGACTGGACCGTCGAGCTGTTGCGGCTGACCGGACGCGAGGCGCTCTCCGTCGAACCCATTAGTGCCAGTGAGTGGCCGCGCCCAACCACGCCTCCCCTTCACGCTGTTCTGGTCAACCAGGCCGCTACCGCTCTCGGGGTTGCCCTGCGCGGCTGGCGCGAGGCGCTCCGTGATTATGTCAATACAGAATTCAATTGATGAACTGGATAATGCCATGAACGTGAACGGTGCAATAAACGGTGCGTCCAAGACCGGCGAGAATCCGGCATGCGCCCCTTTTTTCTCTATACTCATTCCCAACTACAACGGTGTCCGGCATCTGCCCGACCTGTTTGCCGGACTGGCATCACAGTCTTTCACCGATTTTGAACTCATTTTTGCCGACGACGCCAGCAGCGACGACTCTGTTGCCTGGGTGCAGGCCAATGCCCGTCAAACGCGCATACTTTCCGGCAGCGAGAACTGTGGATTCGTCAGCACGGTCAACAGCGCCGCCCGCGCTTCGCGAGGTCGCGTCATTGTCCTTCTCAACAACGACACGCAACCGGCGCCGGATTTCCTGGCCGAACTGGCGAAGACAGTCTGCGCTCAGCCTGGGGCGGGGATCGTAGCTGCAAAGCTGTTGCTCTTTGATGAACGCGACCGTATTCATACGGCCGGAGACTTGATGGGGCGGGACGGGATTCCACGGAATCGCGGTGTCTGGGCCACCGACAGCGGACAGTTCGACAACTCAGAGGACGTCTTTGGCGGCTGTGGCGGGGCTATGGCCGTTCGCCGCGAGCTTTGGGAAGCCCTGGATGGCTTTGACGAGGAATTCTGGATGTATGTAGAAGACGTCGATTTCTCGTTCCGCGCCCAGCTCCTTGGCTGGCACGCGGCATTTGCACCGGCGGCGCGTGTATTCCATAAGCTGGGTGGCAGCGGCGGCGACGAATTGAGCAGCTTCTACGTGGCCCGCAACACGATCTGGACTCTGGCCAAAAACATGCCGACCTCTCTGCTCCTCAGCCATTCCTCGCATGTCTTAAGAGCCCAACTCTCGATTGCTGCTGACGCGCTGCGCAACTATCGCGGGAGCGCTGCCCGCGCCCGCCTGCGAGGTCAGCTCGCCGGCCTGCTCGGCCTGCCGCGCGTCCTCCAACAGCGCGCCCTGGTTCAGTCGCGAAAGAGACGTCACGATGTCGAGATCGACCGCTTACTGGTCTAGGGGGTCACTCTCCTGATGGGAGACGCGCTTGACAAGTCTCCTCCTGGACAGCGAAGACTAGCTCTCGACTCGCTACACAAGCGTGAACAGATCGTCGAGCAGGCTGTCGTTGACACGCTCGCCGATTATATAGCGCCGCGACCTCATTACTCCTGTAGCGGTAATGATATACTGGCCCGGTTCTGAACCGAGGTAATGGTCCAGCAACTGATTTGTAACGTCGCGCCAGCGTTGCGCGGCCGTCTGGTCCTGCCGCTGCAGCGCCACCCAGTCGGAAGGGATCTCGATGGCGATGCGTGCGCTGGTAGCATTGAGTAGCGGCGCTCCGTGTCCCTGGTTTACAACAGTCAAGTCCGGGTCGGAGTTTATCTCGATGGGACCAAAATGCCCCTTTCCTAGTAGCGCCCTCTGCACCCTCTTCGTGCGAACCGCCCACAACAAATTCAGTCGCGCCGCAGTTACACGATTCAATTCGTTTCGAAACGAATACAGGCTGGAATTGAACTCACAAGCGACAGCGCCTAAGCGTGTGAAATTGAGTAATCCATTTGCGAATAGCAGAGGGTCCGTCGTCCAGTTAATCAGATCAATGCCCGACTCGAGGGCCTGGCGCGCCTGCAGCCGTTTCAGCGCCTGACCAATACGGCGCCGCCGCATGCCTGGAGCCACTGCAAGCAGTTGAGACTCCAATTGCAGGTCCTGCCGAAATGGGGCAAACGCAGGCATGGCCGTGCAGGTAGAAAAGCGAAAGAACCCCAGCAGAAAACCGGCCACGGCCCCGTCAACGCGGGCCACCAGCGAGCAACCCGCGCCCCCTTCGACGCTATGCAGGTCGCTGGGATAGAGCCCGTCCGGCGGGCTGTGCCAAATCGACTGTTGCATCAGTCGAATTTCTGACGCCTCTTCCTCGCTGGGACGCCCGCAGTCAACTCCGTCAACCTCTATGTGCGTGGGCTTGAAAGAGTGGGCGGCCTCGGGAATGTAGAAGTAGGTGCTACTGTTCGGAGAAAGATCCCTTTCTACCGCACTGGAAATTTCGTCGGCCCTGAGCGGGGTCGAGCCGGCAACATGCTCGTAGCGCAACGCATAAGTGGCTCCTTCGCCTCCGATGTCCCGCGGGAGCAGAAACGCGTAACCACACAGGGATCCCGCTTCGTCGCCCTGGCCGCAGTGGAGTTCGAAACAGGCCCCGCAGATTTTCGGCAAAACAGCCTCAAGAAAGTGGTGTGGTAGTAGCGATGGCCGCTCTTCCAACCGCCTCCTCAGTACCCGAAGCCTGTCTGACCAGTAGGCTGACGATGAGTTAATCCGCTTCGCAGTAACGAATCGGCTCATCCGTAGGCCTTTTCGTAGCGCTGCTGCCACTCCTCAACTGTCATACCATAGTAGAGCTCGTCGAGGTATCGCCCGTCAGTGTAGATTGCCCTCCGCACCGCACCTTCGTGTACAAAGCCCAGCTTTTCGTGCAACGAGCGCGAACTATTGTTTTCGCTGTGCATCTGAACTGTTACCTTCTGGTAGCGCAGCTCCTGAAAGTAATAGCGAAGTATCAGTAGTATGGCGGCCGCGGCATAGCCTTTGCGCCGGTACGCGGCGTCTACCCCCAATCCATACTTGAAGACGCCGTTACGGGCATGGCAGTTGTGCGTGTGAATGAAACCGACCGGCTTCCCATCGCTAAGTTCGATAACCCACTTGAATGAGTCGTTTTCCATCTTGTTCTTCGACTCGGCGGCTGCCCACTCCCGCACCTGCGAAAGGGATACTGGCGGCCAGACGAATTCGAGATTTCGTGCCATTTCGCTGTCCTGATTCCAACGCCAGAAAGTGTCCCCGTCCTCCGGCTCCACCCCGCGCAGTCGGATCAACTCGGTCTGCCAGTAGTTCATCCAGTCACTCCGTGCGCCCTCTCGTCAACTTCTGTCTTTGTGTTTGACTCCACCCGCGCCCCATGTTCCCAGAGAGAGGGGGCCTTGCTCAACAGAACGGCGCCGAAGATGCATGGCGCCGCGGTCGCAACACGCGTGAGTCCCGGGTGCACAGATGCTCTCTTTTGTGGCGCCGTCGCGGCCAGTATCGAATTGGTCGTAGGGCTTGGCGTTGCCTTAGAGGGTATCAGGAACTGGCGGTACGAACGGGCCTGCGCTGCAAACCGTGTCGGCATGGCCCTGATTTCTCAGTCAGGCGGCTGGAGGCGTAGGGTCCGCCGCCTCTTGCGGCGAGTCGGTGTCAGTCGCCCTGGTCTGGCGTCGCGCCGGCGCCATTTCACCCATTGAACTCTTCAATTCAGACCTGATCACCTGTACAGTGCGCACGATCCCAGCCAGTCTGCTGCTCGTGGAAATGAGAGGAGAAATGAAACTCGTACTCACAAACTCGGCTGATCCTTTGACCGTGCCGACCGTCTCCTGGCTGTCTCTGATCACAGGTCTCATTTCGGACCTGATCATCTTGACAAGACGCCAGACCTGCCAGATCAGCACCACCAGCAGGCCGTTCATTATGAGAATCTCTAGCGCAACCAAAATGATGGCGATATCCCGAACTGTGGCGCTGATCACGACGCTCTCCTTTTGCAATCGGCCGACTTAACAATGTCCGGGCTGGCCGACAGTTGCATCGGCCGCACCGCGCGCTTGACTGGCGATCAATGAGTGACGACCCTGGCGAGAAAAAGGGCAAACACTGATGCCAGCGTCGCCTCCAACAGGCTGAGCTGTCCGACTTGCCATGTTTCCCACTGCAATGTCTGGCTAACCCAGTGTCCCAGAATAAAACCTGTGCCAGCCGCGATCAGGTACTTCGGTAATTCCCGCAGCGAACGCCCCGTCCACAGGTGGAAGATGCTGGCGTAACCCGTGACGAGCAATGCGGCCAGCAGAACTGGCGGGCTGAGAATGAGCGACGCAAGTGGCGATCCGGGAACCAGCCGTGCACCTCCTCGGCCTCAATTGAGGGAAACACGATCGGCAGGCGCGCACTCAGACGACGCCGAGACTTCGCCGGGGTCCATTTTGTCGATTAGTCCCCCGCCCAAACAGTGGGGACCGTCGTAAAAGACTGCCCCCTGACCAGGACTGATGCCGCGCGCCGGCTCGGCGAAGACGACCCTTACACTGCCGCCCTGCTGTGGATAGACAGTGCAGTCAATCGGCTGTCCCGAATAACGAATCTGGCACTGGATGCGGCAGCCAGCCGATACTGGCGCGCCCATCGTCCAGTTCACGTTCTTAGCCAGCAATTCAGATCTTCCGAGTGCCTCGGCCGGTCCCACGATCAACTGGTTGCTGTCCGGCTCCAAGGCTACCACGTACATTGGGGCGGTCGCGCCGCTCAGGCCCAATCCCCTGCGCTGCCCAACGGTATAGTTCGGCAACCCGCTGTGCCGGCCCAGCACATTGCCTCTGACGTCTACGATTTCGCCTGGCGTCATTGCACCTGCAGCCCAATCGGCTAGAAAGCGCCGGTAATCGTCGTCAACAACGAAACATAGGTCCATCGAGTCGTGCTTGCTGTGGATGGGCAGCCCGCGCGCAGCCGCAATCCGCCGAACCTCCTCTTTCGCGAACTCTCCAACAGGGAAGAGCAGGTCGCGCAACTCGGCCTGACCCAACATACTCAGGACATATGACTGGTCCTTTTGTATGTCAACGCCGCGCAGCAGACGCACGTTTCCGTCCTCCTGCCATCGCAAACGTGCATAGTGGCCTGTCGCCAGGTAATCGGCGCCCAGTCGGCGGGCATAGTTGAGCAGGTAGTCGAAGCGGATATGCCGGTTGCAGGCCAGGCACGGGTTGGGTGTCAGCCCGTCGCTGTATCCTTCGATAAAGAGGTCAACCACCTTCTCTTTGAACGGCCGCTCGACATTGATCAGATAGAAGGGCATTCCCAGCTTGTCGGCGACACGGCGGGCGTCTTCCACGCTCTCCTCGTCGCAGCACTTGTTGCCTGATCCTTCGCCGATCGCCGCCTCCGCCCACAACCTCATCATTACGCCGATGCACTGATAGCCCCGCTCGGTAAGCAATGCTGCCGCGACCGAACTGTCGACGCCGCCGCTCATCGCGACAACCACGGTGGTCTCGGAAGGTGGGATGTCGTGCATACTCCTGATGCTCTCGTCCATCATGTTGCGCATTCTAACACAATCGCTTACTTTCCGTCATGGCTGTAGCAGTACGCGCGTGTCCGTCCGCTCTTCAACTCGCTAACGATTCCGCTGCGCACACGATTAGCGACTTGATCTCAATGGTATAATGGGGCAAGGTCGCCGCAGTGGAACGCGTGCAGCCTTCGGACAACTGACAGCAGAGCCCGAAGCCGGAGTTCCGCACCAGAGGAGATGCGCCAATGGCGATGCCGACCAAGACGCTAATACAGGCTGTCTCGCCTGAGCTGGAAAAGGCGCTGGAACTGGCCTCCGCCCGCCACAAGCATCTCTGCCCGCGCCAGGTACTAGGCGCCCGCTGCGCCATCGCCGCGGCGGCCATGTTGGAACTCGAGGTGCCCCGCAAAGACAAGCGCTTGCTGGTCATTGTGGAGACCGACGGCTGCTTCGTGGACGGCGTCGAGGCGGCGGTGGGCGTATCCGTAGGCGGCCGTACTCTGCGCGTCGAGGACTACGGCAAAATTGCCGCCACTTTCGTTGACGTGAAGACCGAGCGCGCCCTGCGAGTAGCGCCCCAAACTGATGTCCGCGACCGTGCCCGAGACTATGCCCCGGAGCAGTCGCGGCGCTACTTCGCCATGCTGCACGGCTACCAACGCATGCCCGACAGGGAGCTGCTTTCCTTTGAGTGGGTGCAACTGTCAACTCCCGTCGCCGCCATCGTAAGCAGGGCAAGCGCGCGGGCAAAGTGTGAAAGTTGTGGCGAGGAGATTATCAATGAACGCGAGATTCTGAAGAATGGGGTGAAATTGTGCCGTTCGTGTGCGCGTAAGGGCTACTACTTTGTTACCTGAAAGTAGCAACTGCTTTAGGAGGGTGAAGACTGCTTTGAGGCGAGTTGTCCAACCTGGAGATATTCTACGGGGTCATTTGGCGTAATCGTGTGTGTCCCCTGAGGTGTTCGTTAGGCAGTTCGTTTTGCACCATCACTGCACAATCTTTATCATAGCGGGCAATCGACCCACAACCGGAGACAACTTTCAGCGCTATGGGCGATGGTTTGGGATCGACCCTCAGTTCTGGCTGACCGCTCAGCTGCAGGCTAGTGCCCAATGAGATTACCAAATCGAAATGGAAGTGCCCACATAACCTATGGCAAGAGGCCCCCATGTACTAGTGTGAACGTCGGATGATCATGGCATGGAGATATTAACGAAATTGAATTTCAGTGACACGGATATCAGACGCCGCTTACGCCTGGGCGAAGACAGCCGTTTCGAGTTTAAGCAATTCGAATTCCGGGGTAACCGTCCGGTTGCTCCTGACCGAACCGATCTTGCCGACGAACTGGCGGCCTTTGCCAACGGGAACGGAGGAGTCTTATTTTGCGGTGTTACCGATTCCGGCCACATCCAGGGGATGACGCGAGCCCAGCTAGACGCAGTTGAGAGAATGGTTGTAGACATCTGTTCAGATACCGTCAAGCCCTCCATAGAAATCGATACTATGCGCTTGGAGCTCGAAGAAAAGTCGTTCTTGGCAGTAGAGGTGGCGGCAGGATACGCCCTCCATATTAGCCCCGGAGGCAGTTATCGTCGCGTCGGGAGCTCCAAGAGAAAAATGATGAGCGATGACCAGTTGCGGCTCGCTCAACTTCGTGCCCAAGCACGCTATGTCTGGTTCGACAAACAGCCCGTTCCCGGCACTGGATTCGGCACCTTGGAAGAGTCTCTGTGGCGGCCGCTGTTAAGTGTCCGTGGCAGTGCCGATCCAGAACTTGCTCTGACCAAAGTGGGCCTGTTAAGCGAGAGAGAAGACGGCCCACAGCTGGCTACCGTGGCGGGAATCCTGTTATGTAGTCAACATCCGGAAGAATGGTTGCCAAACGCTTGTATAACTGCAACCACCTATCGCGGAACAAATCGTGCCTCCGGCCAGGTGGACGCGCAGACGATTGTCGGCCCGTTAAACCAACAGATCTCAGAGGCTGTCGCCTTTGCAATTCGCAACATGCGGGTGTCCGCCCACAAAAATCCGGGCCGCATAGACCTACCCCAATTCAGTGAACGCGCCATATTCGAAGCAGTAGTCAACGCGGTTGCGCACCGCGACTACTCAATTAGGGGTAGCCGAATCCGCCTATCAGTCTTTTCGGACCGACTTGAAATCCAGTCGCCGGGAGCACTGCCAAACAGCTTAACCGTCGCCAATATTGCCGACCGCCAAGCCACCCGCAACGAATTGCTCGTCTCCGTGTTGGGCAGGATGCAGATAGGCGAGGTGCGCGGACGCGGAGACCGACAATACTTTATGGAGCGCCGGGGCGATGGTGTTCCCATAATACAGCGTGAGACTTTGAAAGTAAGCGGGAGACCAGCCGATTTTCGGATTGTCGATGATGCAGAACTACTTGTAATACTTCCTTCGGCACCGTTGGAGCCAAGCGCTGCTCAAGTGCTTATCGCGGTGCGAGACGCCAAAGGGCCACTGCGGGGCGTTGATGTCCTCGTGCTGTTCCCCAACCACACATGGCAGCGGGCAACGAGCGATGAGGAGGGTATGGCATCTGTCTCTTTGCACACCACCGAACTACCCATGACAGTGTTTGCAGCTGCTGAGGAGTATGCTGCCCACCTTGAGCACGACTGGACTCCAAGCCAAAGAGCACTAGTGATTGAAATGAACGAGCTGCCTGGCGGGGGCAGCGTGATCTTTCCGGAAGGGACCGGAACTCTTCCAGGACTTAAAGGACGCCTCAATCCCATCCGCGACACACATGACAGAACTTACCTCTACACTTCAAATGTCGCCGTCAACCAAGGCGCGCCGCAACCGGTTTCATTTCTTCTTCATGAGAATCTTCTTCTAACAGATGCCGTGGGAAGTGAACTCCTAGCCAAGTTCGTGGAAGTTGCTGGTCGATCGGCGCTCGTACAGTTTTCTTCGCATCAGCAACCTCGAGAGGGGTAGGGGCATAGACTTGCTCAGCCCAAATCACTGCCGGTCGTCCCACCTTAACTAAGCAAAAGCGTTTCTATCCCACAGCTTCCCTGCAACACATCCCAATTCATTCCTGCTCGCACACTGGATCGACAATGATTGAACTGTCGAAGTGATCTTCCGACTAGGTTTTGACTATGCTTGAAGACGCGGTCGCCCCAAGTGAGACCGTACTCTCATGCTCGGACAGTGGCCTCAACTCTGTTCGCAGATTTACTGGCATTTGGGTTCCGAAGAAACCCTTCCAAAGGCTTTCTCGGCGCGCGCCGGTACGAGGTGGGAGGCATTTGTGGCTAAGGTCGTACTTTTTGGTCTCCGACCCTGAAGGGATTCAATATCGAAACGGATGAAGTGTCTGAGGCTAACGTGGAGACCTGGTTTTGTCCCCGCTTTATCTGACGAGGTCTATTCCTCAATTCCAAGAAAAAGCGCCGGAGGAAAATCACCCCCGGCGCCCTTTCCAACTCTATTTTATTCTCTAACCAACCAATCAACCAACCCTACATCATCCCGCCCATACCGGGGTCGCCGGCTGGCATCGGCTTCTCTTCCTCAGGAATGTCCGTGACCAGCGCCGCCGTCGTCAGGATCATCGCCGCAATCGAACTCGCATTCTCGACCGCACTGCGTGTGACCTTGACCGGGTCGGAGAGGCCGGCGTCCATCATGTCGACGTAGTCGTTCTGAATCACGTCGTACCCAGTGTTGGCCTTGCCGCCTTCATGAAGGCCGCGAACCTTCTCGATGACCACCGCGCCGTCAAGACCGGCGTTGGTGGCGATCATGCGCATCGGCTCTTCAAGGGCACGGGTCAGGATACGGGCGCCGGTAGCGGCGTCGGTATCGTCCAGGTCTACGCTATCCAGGGCGGAGACGGCATTGATCAGTGCAACACCGCCGCCGGGCACAACACCTTCCTCGACCGCGGCGCGGGTAGCGCTCAGCGCGTCTTCGACGCGGGTCTTGCGGTACTTGAGCTCAGTCTCGGTCGCAGCGCCAACGCGCAGAATGGCTACGCCGCCGGCCAGCTTGGCCAGCCGCTCCTGCAGCTTCTCGCGGTCATAGTCGCTGGTGCTGGCATCGATCTCAGCGCGGATCTCTTCGATCCTGCCCTGGATCTCCTCGGTGGTCCCGTGGCCGCCCACGATCGTGGTGGCGTCTTTCGAGCTGATGACTTTGTCGGCCTGGCCGAGGTCTTCCAGCTGTGCGCTCTCAAGCGTGCGGCCCACCTCTTCCGAGAGGATCTGCCCGCCGGTGAGAATGGCTATGTCGCGCAGCATCGCCTTGCGGCGGTCGCCGAAACCGGGCGCCTTGATGGCCATCGCGTTGAACATGCCGCGCAGCTTGTTCAGAACCAGCGTAGCCAGCGCCTCGCCGTCCACGTCCTCGGCAATCACGATCAGCTCGCGCTTGCCGACCTGGACCAGCTTCTCCAACAGCGGCACGATGTCCTGTGCACTGCTGATCTTCTTGTCGGTGATCAAGAGGTAGGGCGCGTCGAGCTCCGCCTCCATCCTCTCGTTGTTGGTGACGAAGTAAGGACTGAGATAGCCGCGGTCCAGCTGCATGCCCTCGACGTACTCGGTCTCGAACTGAAGACCCTTGCTCTCCTCAACGGTGATGACGCCGTCCTTGCCAACCTTGGACATCACTTCGGCAATCAGATCGCCGATCTGATTGTCCGCCGCCGAGTTGCTGGCAACCTGGGCGATCTCTTCCTCGCCCGAAACAGGGGTCGCCATGTCCTTCAGCGCAGAGACTACTGCGTCGCAGCTGGCCTCGATGCCCCGCTTGAGAAGCATCGGGTTCGCGCCGGCCGTGACGTTCTTGAGGCCTTCGTTCACAATCGACTGGGCCAATACGGTAGCCGTGGTCGTGCCGTCTCCGGCGATGTCATTCGTCTTGGTCGCGGCTTCCTTCAGAAGCTGTGCCCCCATGTTCTGGAAGGGGTCTTCCAACTCGATCTCTTTGGCGACGGTGACGCCGTCGTGGGTAACGGTCGGGCTGCCCCACTTCTTGTCCAGCGCCACGTTGCGGCCCTTGGGGCCGAGGGTCGTCTTAACCGCATCCGCCAGGGCGTCAATTCCCTGCTTCAGGCTGCGGCGGGCTTCTTCTTCAAACTCAAGTTGCTTTGCCATTACGGTCTTTCTCCTCCGGTTTGACCCGCGCACCAAGGGCGGGTTTATTGAGCTTTTTCAGCGTAGGTCCGATTAACTTTCAACGAGCGCCAAAACGTCCGATTCCTTGAGAATCAGAACCTCTGTCGCATCCAGCTTGATATTTGTGCCGGAATACTTCGCGTAGAGAACGATATCACCGACGGCGACATCCATCGCGATGCGCTTGCCGTCTTCGTCCCGTGCGCCGGGACCCGCTGCGACTACCTCGCCTTGCTGCGGCTTCTCTTTGGCAGTTTCTGGCAGATAGATGCCCGTGGAAGTCTGT
>VXRG01000083.1:1310-42534 GCA_009838625.1 Caldilineaceae bacterium SB0664_bin_27 | reverse complement strand
GTTGGATGGCGGGCGACGGGTAGGGAGATACAGCCGCTGCTCAGAGGGCAGCGCATTTCCACTATATTTTATCTGTTTTAGTCCGAGTCCCGGCCTGCTATGGCCCGTTCGGGTCCGGACGGGGTGTTTCTCCATTCTCATCGATAGCTGGCGATGCCAGGTCGGAACGGGGGGCCACACCCGCTGGAGACAGGTTGTCGTCCGGCGGGGCCGTTTCACTCTCGCGCTGCTCCTCGAGTGTTTGGAACAGTTGATTGAGCTGGTCCAGTCCGTCCTCCAGAAAGTCCACCCTGGGGGCGGCGAAGGGGCCGTCATACTCTGCCTTCAGACTGACTTGCACGCAGGGCGGCAGTTCGGCCATGAGCTGGCCGGTCAAGGGATCGAGCGGGGGCAGGGGCTCAGCCGGGCCACCGCCGCGTGCCTCCAGGGCACCTCTGTAGACGTCGACCAGTTCGCAGCATTTTTCCTGGAGTTCATCGATGGAGGCGGGCGTTGGGTCGAGGTCCTCTTCCCAATCGCGAATTTCCGTCAGTGTGAGGGTGGAGGCGGGCCAGAAGCCGAAGCGGCGGCGGCCTTCGTCGGTGAGGACGGTTTTCGGGGGTTGGTCCGGTTCGGAGGAAATCACGAGCTCGGCAAGGCCCTGGTCGACAAGGAACCTGGTGCGGTACTGGTCGCGGCGTGCGGAGAGGTCGACGGTGGCTGCGAGGAGTTCGAGGTTGTCCGGGATGCCGATGAACTCGGCGGCGGCCTGTCCGGTTTCTTCGCAGCGAATGGAATCCATCTCTTCATCTGCGAAGCGGTAGAGGTCGACGAGCGTTTTGGCGCCGCGGCACATGGCGGTGAAGGCGGCGGGGGCGAGGGTCCCTTCGCGAACGCCGGTTATGCCGTCTACGACCTGTTCAATGGCATTTTTGAGGCGTTCGGGGATGCGTTTGTCGAGGCGGGCTGCGGTGGCGGAGTTTTTGCCGCCGCGGGCGCGCCATTCACGGGTCTCTTCGGCGGAGGGCCCGTGGGAGATGCAGAATCCGTCGTATTGGGGCAGGCCCCGGCCCTGGCAGGGGGAGCCGTCTTTTTTGGTTGCTTTACACAATGTTTTGGCCACGGGTGTGATCCTCCTTGGCTCGTGGATGCCACCGGTTGTGAGTCCGGATGGCTGGGAATGTGGTTGGTCGAGCGCCTAGTCCTCCCGATGATCTTCGTTCGCAGGTCAGTTTGCTTGGCCATAAACGCGAAAAGGCCCGAACCATGATAGAAAACGTCTATCACGTGCTCGGGACTTCGTGGAATCCACCGGCGTGCGACTTCTTTTTTGGGGACACTCCGGTAGATCAATATCAGTTTCGGCTACAGTCTAGCACATGTTTTCCGCCGGCGCAACCCCATTTTTAGTGGATAGTGGATAGTAGACAGTGGATAGTGGATAGTGGATAGTGGCGGCGAGGCCTGGGCTGGGAGGGAGGGCACAAGGTGGAACTGCAGTAGTCAGTGGTCAGAGGAACAGAAATGGTCGGTAGTCAATGGTCAGTGGTCGGTGGAAAAGCAGTGGGTCGGTAGCGAAGACCGATGCACTAGCCTTCTCTTCAACCGGGACGGTATGTCTTGAGAGGTAGACGCAGGAAGTCTGTGAGACGGAAAGTCTCACGTTGGACGCTAGTCCGGCCGGGGTTCCTGCCGCCCTGTCTAACTTGTATCCAGTCCCTGCCGGTCGGTACGCGCTCGCAAGAGATGGCCTTCTAGACTGGTCACGTACAGGTCGCGCAAGTCGGTTCCACCAAACGTGCAGTTGGTTGGACTGTCGCACGGTAATGGATGTGTTTCCAGCACTCTGCCATTGGGAGCGAAGACGTAGATCATCCCCCCAGGGCCGCTTGCTCCCGAACCGGCCGTGGCAACTATGTTGCCGCTGCTGTCCAGGCACATGCCATCCACGCCGCGATGGGGATAGAAGTTGTGGAGTATTTCATATTGACCCGCGATTGCCCCATTGCCCTGCGAGTCTTCGTCATGGAGGGGGTAGGCCCGCAGCTCACGCTTCTGGCCCTCCCCATGTTTGCTTTGGGCCACGTAGAGAACGGTCTCATCAGGTGAAAGGAGCAGCCCATTGGGTGCAGTCGTGTCGAAAGTTACGCGGACCGGACGCCAGCTACCGTCCGCCTGCTTATCCAACCTGTAGACGGACTCATGGTCCAACTCCATATCGTCACGAAAGTCGCCGTAGCGGGGATCCGTGAACCAGACCCTGCCCTTGCTGTCAATCGCAAGATCATTTGGGCTATTGAGGCGACGTCCTTCGAAAGTCCCACACAGTTCAACTGTTTCCTTGCCTTCCGGGTACCGGACCATCCGCCGGCCGCCACCTTCACAGGCGTTGACAACACCGTCGCTATCCAACATGAGGCCATTTGCCTCATTTGTGCCCTCCCGCCAAACGCTAACCTGGCCGCTGTCCGGGTCGTAGCGCATTATGCGACTATTTGGAATGTTGGTAAACAGTAGCGAACTGCCATCCCAGACCGGCCCTTCCGTCAAGCCGATAGGTTGCAGCAGCGTTTCAAACTGCCAGGCCATCATTTCCCCCCTCTAATACTCTTGCAGGTATCCGGATCCGCAGTCAATTGCGATTTGGCGGCTACGCTCAAGGGCGTCGTAGGGGTCTTTCAGCTGAGGATTCAGCTCAAGACTGACTGCGCCTGTGTAACCGATGTCTTGCAAGGCCTTGAACGTGTCGCGAAGCGAGGCGGTTGTCATAACGCCGTCGAGGAGCGCCCAATGAAGGTCACCATGCCCATCGTTGTCGTCGAGATGGACATAGTCAAGTCTTTCACCCGCGTTATGAATCACCTCTGCCGGGTCTTCCCCGCTGATCTGGACGTGGCCGATATCGAAGAGGAGCCCAAGGTTTGGATGGGATATTGCGTTTATGAAGTCCAGTGTGGCTGCAGCAGTGGGAAGCGCTGTGCCGGGAAAGTGCTCAACGCAAAGCCTGACTTCATGTTGCGCAGCTTTGCCGGCGGCCTCGGCAAGGGAATCTGCATACCGGTTCAATGTCTCGGGGTCGTTATCCTTGCCGGGCACCAGGTAGACTACGCCTCCTCCCAACGCCGCGCACTGTCTTACCACTTTCTCAACGTGCGCAACTGCCTTTGCACGTGCTCCAGCGCTGGAACTTTCGAGCGCAGCACCCTCCGGGGCACCAAAGGAGGCCGCTATCGACGAGACGCTCAAAGAAGGGGCGTCCTGCAAGATTGCCAGGTCTTCCGGCTCCAGAAAATCAGGCCTGATATCGATTTTCCTGAATTCCAGGGAGCGCATGTCAGCGATGACTTCATTTTGGGGAGCGGTCAATGCCCACACACAACAGGACAGGTACATAGGTCTAGTACTCCAGCTGCGTCGTATCCTCCGGATACAACTCTTCTGCCTCGTCGCCTGCGCTCGCAAGCAAAGACTGCAACTCAATCAGTTCATTGCAGTTGAGGTAGCGATGAAGCGTGTGGCTATGGCGGCCACTCCACTCTTCGATGGACGGCGTCATCTGGGCGATAGTTGAGAAGTCAGCTGGGAACCGCAGCGGGTCCCCTCCCAGCCAGCGCCCGTGCCTCCCCGACAATGTAGTATTCCAGATCTTGGCGGGAATCACATCCGGGGTGAGGTTTCCCGTAGGCCAAGCTTGAAAGAGAACTGGGATTCGAGGTGGAAAATCGGGCAGGATTCCCTGCAAGAGGTTGTGACTTCGCGTGCATGTTGAAGGCATCCAAAAGGGGATTACGGGACTTCGAAGTCCGATCACGGGATTCATCTGCGGGCCGCTCTCGATCAGAATTGCCCCGGGCTGGATCCCCAGCAAGTAGTAGAGCCATTGCCAGGCGTAAAACGCCATTCGACTAATGTCATCTACGGAGGAGAAGGAAAGCGTTTGAATCTGCAAGCCTTCATCTCCAGCGTAATCGCGCACAGAGGTGGCAAAACTTGAGATTGAGCCCCACTGGGCTTCAGGCTGATATGTCCAGTGGCGGGATAGACGCCATCCACTGCGTTGCACGCCCCCTTCTTCGTGCAGCCAGTCATCCAGCCAAGGGGTACCCCGGATAAACTCCTGGTCTGTAAACCCTCCATATCCTCCAATTTGCAGTCGGTGCCGGGCGCCGATTTCGTACTGGCTCCACCGGGATGAACTGTTCAGAAGAAGCAGGGAGCCGCCGGGCATAAGACGCTCCCGAATAAACCTCTTGTACTGATCAGGCAGCGCTGCCAGCTTGAGGTACATGCTGACACTCCTCTTGATTTGCTGCCGGGCATGGATAGGGTCGAAGAGGCTTACTGCAAGCAGGTCGGGATTGTGATTCAGAATAGGGGTGAGCAGGTCAACACTGCGCTGCTGATAGCCGGCAATGTCATCCGGTTTGCCGCGAGAGGCAAAGGCGATGGGAAAGCTGTCGGCCAAGAGAGGGGCGCCCAAAGAAGAGCACAAGTGGGCAGTAGCCCCTGAGGGAACTCCAATGACGATCGTATCGAAACGCCTTTCCGGATCCAGGTTGGCGTACTGGCTTACGTTCCAGTGGGCAAGGTCTGCCGTCGTCAGGTTAAAGGAGAGCGAACGATTGTGAGGTCGATTCTCGGTAGCCCAGACTGCCAGACCGGCTCCCCAGCTGCGAGGAAGAAGAGAGCTGAGGCGAAGAAGAGACAGTTGACGTCCCAGCTTGGCATTTGCCGCCGGGTAGTGAAATTTGTTTTCCAGGGCCGCAGCCACCGCCGCCACTGCTCCTGTAGCAATGTCGAAACCGACCGGGTTGTAGTTCACTGGAAAGCTGATTCCGTTTGCCTTGCTTCGCCGAATCCAAGCACACTACGCTTTCCGCCGCGCACTATCCTTCCCCCCAAAGTTGGCGGGCGTGAATGAGTCGGCGGATTTGACCAACAGTATAGCCGACGTGACAAGCCATCGCAATTCCGATTCAGAGCCAACTCTGCAGGTCGCGATTTGGGCCCTTGGGAGAGAATACACGGTAGTCCGAGGAAACAAGCGATTTCTCTTCACCAGCGAAAACGTTGACGCCTTCATATTGATGTGATAGGCTAGCGGGCGCGTTTGGCGGAAGTTAATTTCAGTGCTCTTATCGAGGCGGGATTATGACCAACATAGGTGAAAGCCCAGCCCGGGTACGATTTGCGCCCAGCCCGACGGGCCATCTGCACTTGGGCGGGCTGAGAACTGCGCTTTTTGACTGGCTATGGGCGCGCAAGACGAATGGCCAGTTTATCTTGCGGATAGAGGATACGGACCGGAGACGGTTTGATGCCGATAGCCTGGAAAGCCTGAAGAAGGGCTTGAGATGGCTGGGGCTTGACTGGGACGAAGGTCCGGACGTCGGAGGGCCTTTTGCGCCTTACGTACAGTCTGAAAGACGAGAGATTTACCAGGAAAAGGCCCAGGAACTCGTCAATCGAGGGCTAGCCTACCGATGCTATTGTACGCCTGAACGCCTGGCAAAGATGAGGGAGGAGCAGAGGCAGGCAGGGAAAGGAACGGGCTACGATAGACGTTGCCGCTACCTGTCAGATGAAGAGAGAAGGCGGCATGAGGCGGAGGGAACGCCGTCAGTCATTCGCCTCGCCGTGCCTCTGGAGGGCGTCACCGTATTCAATGACCTCTTGCGCGGCGACATTAAAGTTGAGAATCGACAGTTGCAGGACGAGGTTCTGCTCAAAGCGGACGGGCTGCCTACCTACCACCTGGCCGCCATGGTAGATGACCACCTGATGGAAATCTCACATGTGCTGCGGGGAGAAGAGTGGCTGGCGACAGCTCCGATTCACAAGCTGATCGTCGAAGCCTTTGGCTGGGATATGCCGGAACTGGTTCACTTGCCTGTAATTCTGGATCCCAGCGGCAAAGGCAAGATGAGCAAACGCAAGAAGACGGTGGCCGGCAAGGAGTTTCTGGCGCTGGTGCACGAGTTTGAGGATTCGGGCTATCTACCCGATGCGATGTTCAACTTCCTGACGAACGTAGGCTGGAACTTTGACCCTGATCAGGAGGTTTTCAGTCGCGAAGAGGCGATCGAACGGTTCAGCCTGGATGAAATCAATCCATCGGCGGCGGCGCTTCCCTATGAGAAGCTGGACTGGTTAAACGGACTCTACCTGCGTGAGATGAAACCTTCTGCGCTCAAGACGGCACTATTGCCGTTTCTGAGTCAGCAACTTGGACTATCCGAAACTGAACTGAGTTCAGATGGCAAGTTGGACGTTCTCATTCCGGTAATCCAGGAGCGGATCAAACGACTTGACGAGGCTGCCGGCTGGATCGACTGGGCCTTTCTGAAGTCTGATGAGATTTCATATTCTGATCCAAAGCTGCTGATCGGCAGAAAGATGGATGCTCTCCAAAGTGTTGAGATGTTGCGCGCCGGCGCCAACGTAGTACAGGAGGTCGAACCGTTCTGCGCTGAAGCGATTCATGCTGCGTTTCGAGAAGAGGCTGAAGAGCTGGGGGTCAAGGCAGGCGGTTTCTTTGGGCCGGTTCGCGGAGCGATCAGTGGGAAGAAGGTTTCACCACCGCTGTTCGAGAGCATTGAGGCCCTTGGCCGCGAGGAAACGTTGGAGCGGATAGGGCTTGCTATCGCCTTCCTAGAAGAGCATAGCGCGGTGGAGGGGGGTTAATTGTGGAGGCGGGGGCTTAACAGAAGACTGAATGCCGGCTGGGAGGCCTCCAAATCAAACGGATAGCGGATGGGCAATCGATTTGGTTCGTCACCTTCGAATGTGATAGTATCTGGTGGAAGTAGACGTGCGATGGGGGATAGTTTAATCGGCAAAACGCCTGACTCTGGATCAGGTAATCGGGGTTCAAATCCCTGTCCCCCAGCTCCCATCTCATGAGTTAGGCCAGTCCGTGTTATCGGACAGAAACAGTTACAAGATGACGCCGCTTTCCTGGCAAGGAGAAGCGGCTTTTTTCTTGTTCCAGGTCAAGGTATTCAGCTGTTCAGGTGCGCCAGAGCAGGGAGCGGAACGTTCCTTGTGCACGTGATCGCCAGACACTAGCGATTGCGCCCATACTCCTCGTGGCTGCTTACCCAATCCAGGGAGCTTATCGCGGCGGCCAGCGAGAGCTCTCCCGCCAAGACAGTCCCAGCTACGATTTCGGCGAACTTCTTCACCTTTCCTTTGCCGACGCATCCCAGCAACTCCAGGCACTCTCGCTGCGTGGCCAACCCTGTTCCACCGCCATAGGTGGCGACAATGAGCGAAGGAATTGTGATGGAAAAGTAGAGATCCTTCTCGTCCGTCAACTCTACGTAGATGAGGCCGGCCGAAGATTCCGATACATTGGCCACATCCTGGCCGGTGGCAATGAAAATGGCGGTAATTGCGTTGGCCGAGTGAAGTCCGTTGTTGTTGACGCCAGCCAGAATCGAACCGATATTGGCGACGCTGTAGTGGTTGAAGAGTTGCTCTGGCTGCACGCGCATGTTTTGAATGAGCACGTCGCGGGGGATGGTGGCTTCAGCCGTAACTCTTTTGCCCCGCGTACGCATGATATTGACCTGAGAGGCTTTCTTGTCGGTGGCGAAATTCGATTCCAGATAGAAGCGCTTGATCTCCTGACCGTCGTAATGGTCCAGAATCCATGAGCAGGCAGCGAAGGTTGCCCGGCCCACCATGTTTTGGCCACCGGCGTCTCCGGTCTGGTAGTTGAAACGCAGAAATGCGAATTTATTGGACTGGTAGGGGTCGATGTTGTCCAGCTTGGCCACGCTGGAGGTTGCCTCCGCCTCTTCCCTGATCGGGATAATGTTTCTATCCACCCAATCGATAAAGTCCCGGGCGCCGCGGGCGTCGTCAAAGACAAAGACGGGCGCCCTCTGCATTGCATCGGCCACGACTGTGCACTTCACTCCTCCAGACAGGTTGAGCAATTTCATGCCGCGGTTGTAAGAAGCGACGAGCGTTCCCTCGGTCGTCGCAAGCGGCACCAGGAAGTCACCCTTGGCGTGCTCTCCGCAGACTGTCAAAGGGCCGGCGAAGCCAATTGGCACCTGCGCTACGCCGGTAAAGTTTTCAATATTTCCCTGCGTATCATGGGGATCAAACGAGTACTGTGAAATGTGATCAAGCGATTGGCCCGTGTATTCCTTTACGAAGTCCTGGCGCGCCTTGATTATGTCTTCGCCATAGTCGTCGTCGCGATCGCGCGGGATTCTCGGCGCGTCGAACTTTTCAGAGATAGCGTCGTCGACCGTGAATTCGATACGGCCAAATGGAGACGTCTGCACTCCGATCCGGATCTCGTGGCTGCCGGAATCGAGAGGTGGGATTCGCGCCGTGATGAACACCTCTTTGCGCAGGGGGAACTCCATCGGCGCGCCACTGTTGACCTGATCGGGCGAGACCGATTGACCTTCGCCAAAGTCCAGGGACAGGTCGTCATTGGATATCTCAGTGCCGTCAATGCTAATCCCGTGGAATCCGGTCAGCCTGGCGTCGCTCAGTCGATTCTTGATTGAAAACTGTACGCCGCTTTCGGTATTCTCAAGGCTGGCGTAGGTGTAGAGACGCTTGAGCAACATTGAAGGAATGAGAGCCATGGGGCCTCCTCTTGATGCTTTTGGAGTGGAAAAAGACGAAACTGAAGGGCGGGATTGGTCTGCTGCGACAATAAGTTCACAGTCCGGTTGTGTCGGTCACCCGCGAACTAGACGTGCACGCCACTTGGACACGTTTCATTGCGACCGGGCGACATGAGCTCCAATGTCGGAGCGCCATACGGCGCCTTCAAAGTGGATCTGTTCGACTGCCCCGTAGGCGCTTTGGACGGCGGTCCGGAAGTCCTCTCCGGTGGCGGTGACGGAGAGCACGCGTCCGCCGTCGGTCAGAACAGTCCCGGCGCCTTCCTCGCCAGAACCGACGCTGGGGACTTCGACCTTGGTCCCGGCGTGAAATACCAGTGTACCCCCGCCGGCGGCCAATCCATCAGGAAGGCCGGTTATGGGCTTTCCGGTCTCGTAGCTATCCGGATAGCCATCTGAGGCCATTACAACTGTGACGGCCGATTCCGAAGACCAAACGGGCTCATGCCCAGCCAGGCTGCCGTTGGCGCAGGCCAAAAGGAGTTCCACAAGGTCGCTCTGAAGCAAGGGTAAGATGGCCTGGGCTTCGGGATCACCGAAGCGGCAGTTGAACTCCAGGACCATGGGACCGCGGTCTGTCAGCATCAGCCCTGCATAGAGGACACCGCGGTAGGGAGCGCCTTCCGAAGCCATTCCAGACAGGGTGGGACGAAGAACCAGGTGTTCGACGGTGTAGAGGATCTCACTTGTGGCCAGCGGGGAGGGCGAAAAAGCTCCCATCCCACCCGTATTCGGCCCCAGGTCTCCGTCAAGCAGGCGCTTGTGATCCTGCGCGGCCGGCGCCAGACGAATGTTCTCGCCGTCGCAGAAGGCCAACACGGAGAGCTCGGGGCCCTGCAGACGCTCCTCAACCAGGACGGTTGTGCCTGCGTCGCCAAAGCGCCGATGTACCATCATTGCAATAAGTTGCTCCACAGCCTCTTCCTGACTCTCAGGAAGAAGGACGCCTTTGCCGGCTGCCAGCCCACTGGCCTTGAGGACGGGCAAATCGTCCAGTCCGAGGACGAAGTCCGCGGCGTCTTCGAAATCCGTAAATACCTGGGCCCAGCCGGTAGGAATCCCGTGCCGGTTCATGAAGTCCTTCGAGAAGGCCTTGGAGCCTTCCAGCCGGGCGGCGGATCTGCTGGGGCCGAAAATCATCAGTCCGTCGCTGGCAAAGTCGTCGACGACTCCGGCTACCAAAGGAACCTCCGGTCCTACCACGGTCAACTCGACCCTATTGTCACGAGCGAAAAGCCGTAATGCCCGCAGGTCGTCTACTGCGATGGGGACATTTGTGCAACCGGGTATCCCGGCTGTGCCCCCGTTCCCCGGAGCTGCATATATGTGGCTGACAGAAGGGGAGTCCGCCAACTTCCATGCCAGAGCATGTTCTCTGGCGCCGGAACCTATCAGGAGAATGTTCATGCGATTATCATGGGATGACTGAACGTGAAAAGAGGAGGTTGCAAAAGGGGTGAGGAAATAGAGTGTTCGAGTGGTTCCAGGTCCGGAAAGGACACAGGAATCAATTGCCCAGTACGCCCGCGAATCTCTCTTTCTCCTTCAGCTCAAGTTCCATTTCCAGCAGCGGCGTTTCGAATGGGTAGTCACCGGTGAAACAGGCGTTGCAATAGCCGTCCTGCGCCCGAAGCGTATCCATCATGCCATCAACGCTGAGGTAGTATAAGGAGTCGACTCCGATGTAGTCCTTGATCTCCTCAAGGTCCTTTTGCGCGGCTATCAACTCCGACTGGCTCGCCATGTCGACGCCCATGAAGCAGGGAAACCGGATGGGCGGGCAGGCTACTCGCATGTGAACTTCTGCCGCGCCGGCATCGCGCAGGAGCTGCACAAGTGGTCCGCTTGTATTTCCACGAACGATAGAGTCGTCCACCAAGACCACCCGCTGGCCCCTAAGATTTTCCGGCAAGGGGTTGAACTTCATTGACACACCGACTTTTCGTTGCCGGTCTGTGGGTTGGATGAAAGTGCGGCCGATGTAGCGGCTCTTTATCAGCCCCTCGCTATAGTCGATCCCGCTCTCCTGCGCGAAACCGATGGCGTGAGGCGTGCCGCTGTCGGGCACGGGAACAACGATATCCGCTTCTGCCGGAGCCTCGCGGGCAAGCTGGCGCCCAAGCGCCTGGCGCACTCGATGAACCAGTCGGCCGCCGAGCGTACTGTCCGGGCGGGCGAAGTAGATCTGCTCAAAGGTGCAAAATGCCGCTTTCTCGGCCGGCACCCCTTGCACGATTTCATAGCCATTCTGGTCTATGCGCACGATCTCGCCCGGTTCGATCTCCTGTACTGCGCGGCCGCCTATCGTAGCGAAGGCGCAACTCTCTGACGCAATGACCATGCCATTCTCGAATTCTCCCAACACAAGAGGACGCAGACCCCAAGGGTCTCTGACGCCATAGATGGCATCGCGGGTGAGGATCGTGAGCGAGTAGGCGCCTTCGGCGATCGTCATCATCTGGCGAATGCGCTGCAACCAGGTACCGCGGGCGCCGGCCAGCAGATGGATAATAAGCTCGCTGTCGGTCGAGGTTGAAAGACCAACGCCCCGTTCCAAGAGTTCGCGGCGAAGTTTTGGGGCGTTGACCAGATTGCCGTTGTGTCCAATGGCGAGGGGGCCGTCGAGCGTTTCCAGGATGTATGGCTGTGTGTTGTTCAATCGGGGCGAACCGGTCGTGGAATAGCGGGTATGACCGATGCCCAAGTGCCCCTTCAAATGATGCAGATTGTCTTCGTTGAAGACCTGGGAAACGAGTCCCAGCCCCTTATGGATATGGGCAGTCTTGCCGTCGCAAGTGGCGATGCCCGCGGCCTCCTGACCTCGATGCTGCAATGCGTAGATGGCGAAGTAAGCGAGCCGGGCGATGTCTATCCCTGGCGCACTGATGCCAAAGACACCGCATGCTTCACGGGGCGAATCGAACGGAGGCATATTAGCAGCTCCTAGACTTACCGTAGGCGTTCAGGCCGGAACAACGCACACTCCGAATCCGCTCAGGTCGAGCCAACCCTTCTGCCGATAGCTTCCCGACTCAAGCGCGCTGCAAAGCCGCGCGCGCTGCGAATCCCTTTTCCAAGGCCGCTTCGGTCGTTTCGGCCGTCACGGTCAGGTGCCCCATCTTGCGGCCGGGTCGCGGTTCAAGCTTCCCATACAGGTGCAACTTCGCATCGGGAACAGCCAGCAGTGCTTGCCAGTCCGGTTCACCATTATGCCAGAGATCACCGAGGAGATTCAACATGACTGCCGGCCGCAACATCTCGGTTGAACCGGGCCCAAGACCGGAGACTGTTCTCAACTGCTGCTCAAACTGACTTGTCACGGCGCCTTCGATCGTCCAGTGGCCGGAGTTGTGGGGACGAGGCGCAATTTCATTTATCAGGAGACGGCCGGTTGTTGCCGACTCTGAAGACCGCGCATCTCTGTCGGCCCGGGACTTCGGCAGGAGAAAGAATTCGATGCAGAGAACTCCTACCAGCTCGAGATGTTCGCACAACCGGCGGGCCAACTTCTCGGCTTCGCCGACAACGGACGGTTCTACTTCGGCCGGCGCAATAGTCGTATCCAGTATGTGATTGACGTGACGGTTCTCGACCAGAGGGTATGCTGCAAAGTCTCCCTGCACGCCGCGAGCCGCCACCATTGACAGTTCTCGCTCAAAGTCCACGTAAGCTTCAAGCACGCATGCCTGGCCGCCAAGTGCCTGCCACGCGGAACTCAATTTCGCGCCAGGTTCAATGCGGGTCTGTCCTTTACCATCATAACCGAACGCAGCCGTTTTGAGAATGGCGGGACAACCAGTCTTCCGGACGGCCTCTTCCAATTCGGCTGGATCTTTAACGAAGTGAAACGGGGTGACAGGGAGTCCCGCCTGGCGGAGCATAGATTTCTCGCGCAGGCGGTTTTGGGCAGCGTGTAGAATGGCACCGGAAGGGCGCACGGGCACATCTTCTTCTGCCGCAATCTCCGCCACAAGGGATGGCACGTTCTCAAACTCGAACGTCAGGGCATCTACGCTTTTGGCAAAGGCCCGGACCGCTGCGCGGTCGTCGTAGGCGGCAGCGAACTCCGAGTCGGCAATCTGACCGGTGGGACTGTTGCTTTCCGGCGAAAATGTAAGAAGGCGATAGCCCATTCTGCGGGCCTCCATCGCCAGCATTCGTCCTAATTGCCCGCTCCCAAAAACACCTATCGTTGAGCCGGGGGACAGCGGCGTCCGATGCGATTGAGCCAACGGACTACTCCTTCTCTCCCAGACGAATGTCCATCACCTGTTGGGCCCGCGACTCTCGAAAACCTTGAAGTTGGGCGCGCAGTTCAGGCCGGGTAGCACCCAGTATCGAAATGGAGAGAAGGGCCGCGTTGACTGCGCCCGCCCTTCCAATGGCCATCGTAGCGACCGGTACACCTGCCGGCATCTGCACAATGGAAAGAAGCGAATCGATGCCGTTCAGGGCCTGGCTCTGAACAGGCACACCGATGACCGGCAGAAGAGTATGGCCGGCTACCATACCCGGCAGGTGGGCCGCTCCGCCTGCGCCGGCGATGATCACCTCAAGGCCGCGCGAAGCTGCGCTGCCGGCGTATTCGCTCATCCAATCGGGTGTACGGTGGGCAGATACAACGCGACACTCATGGGGCAGGTCGAACTCGTCCAATGTCTCAGACGCGAACCTCATACACCGCTCCCAGTCGGAGTCGCTGCCCATTATCACGCCTACAAGTGGGGCACTTTCTGAGGAATTCACCGCCTATTGCTCCGATCTCCCAAACAGCCTTAGTGACGTCCGAAACGCGAGCGGAGACTTCCTTCAACCCGTTCGGCCACGGGCATCTCACCCGCTACGAATGTGCGTCCGGTCAAGAGCTCGTAGCAGCCGATGTAACGCTTGCTGGCTTGCATGGCCAGGTCGGCGGCCAGAGGGGGCGGCTGCCCGTCTCCTATGTAGCCCCTCTCCGCATAGGCCAAACGCACGAACTCCTTGTCATAGTTCTCCGGTTCCAGGAGCCCTATGCCATTGTCTCCATTTTGCGAGTTGCCGGCGAGCACCTTTTCGTAGCTCGTCTCCGTCCAGAACCTGCTGGAATCGGGGGTATGGACCTCGTCAATCAGGAGAAGCTCGCCGTCGTCGGCCAGACCGAACTCATACTTGGTGTCCACCAGGAGGAGCCCTCCTCGCGCCGCGATCTCCTGCCCGCGGGCGAAAAGGGCCAGCGCAGCATCACAGACTCGTTGCCATAGATTGGCTTCCACCAACCCCTCTTCCACGATTTCCCTGCTCGTTATCAGTTCGTCGTGTTCGCCCTCTCCGGCCTTTGTCGTGGGTGTGATGATCGGTTGAGGAAGCCGTTCATTCTTGCTCATGCCATCCGGAAATTCCATGCCATAGATGAGCCGCTCACCCTGGCTGTATTGGTACCAGAGGCTGGTTTTAGTAACTCCTGAAATGTACCCGCGGACGACCACCTCTACCGGAAGAGGACGACAGTTCCGGCCAATCGTCACATTCGGGTCGGGCGACTCGAGAAAGTGATTGGCGACGATATCGCGCGTCTCATCGAACCAGAATTGGGCAAGTTGATTGAGTACCTGCCCCTTGAACGGGACCAGTCCCAGGATGTGATCGAAAGCGGAGAGTCGATCAGTAGTAATGATTATGATCTGACCGTTCCGCTGGTAAATGTCGCGTACTTTGCCGCTGCGCTTGGGACCAAGAAAGTCCAGGTCCAGACCGGGGAAAGTCTGCTTCAGCAAACCGGTGTCCATTTTGTCCTTCTCCATGATCGGTATGGCTTCTAGCCCTTCGAAGCAGGCGCTAATGTCCGGCGGCGCTTGCAATCATGGCTCGAAACAGGGAAAGGCCGAGCCCTTTGCCATCGGCGAGAGGATTCTGGATAGGGTCGACGTGGTCCTCCGGATGGGGCATCAGACCGACTACGTTTCCGGCTCGATTGCAGATACCAGCGATGTCGGCAACAGATCCATTTGGATTGAGCGGGTAGCGACCGCCGGCGCGCTCTCCGTTCGAATCGACGTAACGAAATGCCACCAGCCCTTCCCCTTCCAATTGCTCCAGCACCTCATTATCGGCAACTTGAAAATTGCCCTCGCCATGGGCGACCGGGCAGAAGACCGGCTCTCCAATCTGTGCGAGGCAATTGGCACGCGTTCCCTGCTCCACGGCCAGATGAACCCACCGGCACTCGAAACGCTCGCGGACGTTGTGGGTCAGAGTGACGTCTCGTCGACGGAGCGCGTGTCGACCTTCTGACCGGCGCACGGTGTCGTCAGCAGCGCCCGGCAAATGGCCCGACTTGACCAGGGACTGAAAGCCGTTGCAGATGCCCAATACCGGCTTACCGGTCTCGATGAACTCTGTCAATTCTTCCTGGAAGAAAACGTTGAGGTCCAGGGCCTGACGTACGCCAGCCCCGAGGGCGTCTCCGTAGGAGAACCCTCCCGGCAGAACCAGCATGCCAAAATCCGAGAAGCGCCGGATTCCTGCCCGCAGCTGATTGATGTGCACGATGTGGGGCGTGGCGCCCGCAAGTTCGCAGGCTCGCGCCGCCTCTGCATCACGGTTGGCGCCAGTGGCGTGCAGGATCAGGATGGGCAGGTTCATTGCGTTCCCATTTGGGGGCGGTTTCGTAAGAGAGACGTGAAAGGCAAGAATGTCATTCAGCGTCAGCCCCTTTCCAGGCTGAAACGATTTCCTCAATCGATATGTTGAAGATGGGCTGCCGATTCCGGGTCAAGGCCAACTGTCCGGAATCGGTGACCTCTCCGATGAACGAGACTGGCTGGTCGGACAGGATCTCTTCCAGAGCGGCCCTGTCGGAAGGGGCCACTTCGAGCAAGAGCCGACCGTTGGTTTCGCTAAAGAGGGGGACATGGGGATGTGAATAGGCGTCCCCCATAACGGGAGAAATGTCGACAGACGCCCCCAGGCGGCCGCCAAGGCACATTTCTGACAGTGCCACCGCCAAGCCGCCTTCGCTAAGATCGTGGCAACTCTGGATCATGCCTGCCTGCATTGCTGCGTGAACGGCCCGATAGCGCCTGAGCGGCTCTTCGGGTAAGGAAGGAGGGTCCCCGCCATTCCAGCCCAACAACTGGCCAAGGAGAGATCCTCCAAGTTCTTCACGAGTTTCCCCCAACAAGAAGATGCAGTTCCCCGGCTGCTTTAAGTGGGACGTGCAGGCGCGGCGCATGTCGGGCACTATGCCGATGGCCGAAATGAGAAGTGTCCCCGGGATGGGTTGGCCTTCGAATTCATTGAAGAGGCTGTCCTTGCCGGAAATGTAGGGGGCATTGTAAGTGACGGCGGCGTCGTAGCATCCCTGGCAGGCACGCACCAGCGCGCCTAGTCGATCAGGAAAGGTAGGGTTGCCCCAACAGAAGTTATCCAGCAGAGCGATTCGGTCCGGGTCCGCGCCGACGGAAACGGCGTTGCGAAATGCTTCGTCGACTGCGCTGACTGCCATTGCGTAGCAGTCTCGCTTTCCCAAGAGTGGGTTTATCCCCGTGCTGAGGGAGAAGGCGCGCTCGTGGCCCCAAGTGCCTAATGGCTTAAGCACCGCCGCATCTGCCGGTCCGTCCATGTGCGGCCCGACAAACGGTCGGACGATGGTGCCGCCGCGAACTTCATGGTCATAGGTTCGAACGATTCTCTCCTTGCTGGCCACAGTTGGATGGCTCAGCATCCGGACGAGTAGTTCCTTTTCCTGCAACTCCGGCCGGGGACGCGCGAGGACGGTCTGCAGCGAGGACAGGTCCGGAGCCTGCTCTTCGTAGAGGGCTGTCCGGCTGGGGATGGGCAGCCCGTCATGCAGAAACGACATGGGCAGCTCGGCTACGGCGCGACCTCCGTAGCGTACGCGCAGCCAGCCGTCACCGCTGAAATGACCCAGATCGCGTATCTCGACATCCCAGAGGTCGGCCAGTTCCTGCAGTCGCGGGAGGTTTCCGGACGGGACTGCCAGGACCATCCTCTCCTGGGCTTCGGAAAGCCAGATCTCCCAAGGCGTCAGGCCAGGATACTTGAGAGGGACATCCTGCAACTCGACGTCGGCGCCCAGCTTTTCGCCCATCTCTCCGACGGCCGAGGAAAGCCCGCCGGCGCCACAGTCGGTGACTGCATTGTAAAGGCGCTGGTCTCGAGCCGCTTCGACCAGTTCGATCAGACCTTTTTCCGTGATTGGATCGCCGATCTGCACCGCACTGCCGGACTCCGAATGCGTGTCCTGGGTCAGCTCGGCCGAAGAAAACGTTGCCCCATGGATGCCGTCGCGACCGGTACGACCTCCCAGGACCACAATGCGATCGCCCTGCCGTGGTTCAGTAGGGTGCGACCCCTTAGGCAGCAGCCCGACCGCGCCGCAAAAGACCAAGGGATTGCCCAGGTACCCTTCGTCGTAAATGACGGCGCCATTGACGGTAGGCAGGCCCAGCTTGTTTCCGTAGTCACCGATACCTGCGACGACCCCTTCCTTGACGCGGGCGGGGTGAAGAATGCCCGCAGGGAGCTCTTGCGGGATCAGGTCCTGGGGGCCGAAGCAGAGGACGTCCGTGCAGGCGACGGGCCGGGCGGACACGGCAATTATGTCGCGCACGACGCCGCCGATTCCGGTGTTGGCGCCGCCGAAGGGTTCGAGTGCAGAGGGATGGTTGTGCGTCTCGACTTTGAACGCGAGATCGAATTGTTCGTCAAACTCGATGATGCCGGCGTCGTCGACAAATGCGGAACGCACCCAGGGGCGATTCACTTTTTCGGTCGCAGCCTGAATGTAGGTGCGCAGCAGCCCCTGGATCTCGTCAACGGAGAGGGCCTGCCCGCTTGCTGACCGCAGTGTGAAGGCAATGTTGGACTTGAAGGTTTTGTGAACGCAGTGCTCGCTCCACGTTTGGGCCAGTGTTTCCAGTTCGACATCGGTGGGCGCGCGGCCGATTTCGTCGTAGAAGCTCTGGATCTCCTTCATCTCTTCGGTGTCTAGCGAGAGCAGCCGCTCCCGACTGCAAGCGAGCAGCTCCTCATCGCTAAGCCCTGTCAGAGAGACCTGTTCCACATGGTCGCGGGCTTCGCTGCTATGATCAAAGATGGGTTCGATCGAGCCGAGGCTGTAGCGTTCAATCGTATCGTTGCAAAGAAGGTCTCGGGCGAGCCTGTGAAGATCGGTGGGGGAAAGGTCCCCTTTCAGGCGAAACTGCGCTGCGGTTGCAGCCTCCAAGTCGTGAATACCCAGTTCAGCGGCGCCGCGTTCCAGCACACGTGCGGCCACGTCGGTTACGCCCGGGCGAAGGGCAACCTCGATGACATGCTCGTTCGGAGCGTCTGCGTGTTGAAGCTGATCGTCGTTCGGACAGGGGCGAGGCTGGGAAATTACCTGGGCCGATTCGGTAACCGGATCTACCAGGAGAAAGTCACACAGCCTCTTGATCTGGTCTGTAGTTGGGAGTTCAGCGGTGGGGAAGTTGAGGAAATAGATCTGAGCCTTGCGGCAGGTCCGGAGGGAACTGATTCCCAATCTGTGCGCGGCGGCCGCAATCCCGTGATCGCCTGCGTCGCTATGCTTGGTGACTTCGATGCGGAAGATTTTCACAGCGGGCCTCTGCACAAAAAAGCCCCGATGTCATGCTGTGGAGGTCCACCCTATGACATTGGGCTTTTCTGAAAACGCAGGTGCTGGAAAGGCCGTCCTGAATGGGCGGCCCTGCTGTACCCCCAAGGGGATTCGAACCCCTGTTGCAGGCTTGAAAGGCCTGAGTCCTAGTCCTCTAGACGATGGGGGCGCGCTGCCTTCATGCGCACGAGACAGTCTATCAGCATGGGGGAACCCTGGTCAAATTTTGGGGAGTTCCGAATCGAACAAGAGCGAGGAATTCGGCAAGAACTCAAGGCCGGTGTTCAGGTCCATGTCCGGACTTGAGTGGGCGTGAAGATCAGAGGTCGGTCGAACGGCGCCGGACCTTCCAGAGCTCCACAACCCGGTCGGACGGGTAGTTGCTGGGGTCAAAATCGTCGGTCTCCCAGGCGTCGCAGCCTACACGGGCAAACAGTTCTTCTATCGTTCGGGAAGAGTGATGTTGTGCCTCGCCGACAGTCTGATATAGATAGACTGCGGACGGCAGGATCACCGGGTGGCCCATTTCGTAGAGAGCGTAGGCCGTGCCGCCGGCTGTCAGTTTCCGCATGAAATCTTGCTCACTTTGGTCAATCTTGTCGCCGGCGTGGCTGGTGTTTACGTCGAAACGGAAGCCGAAATGGCTTTGCAGGTAGCCCTGTTCTCGAAGGAATCTGCCGACCTGGCTGAGAGCAGAATCCACGGCGGCGAAGTCGCGTCTGTCATTGAGGGAGGCGGGAAGATCAATGTCCAGGATTTCGACCAATTGGCCGAAGAAGAGTGAGCCGACCTGTTCCGCAAACCTTCTTCTTGCTGCTACCAGTTCAAGCCCGCTCTTCCGCGTAGCCAGCGCATTGAAGGCGGAGTGAAAGAAACCGTAGGAGAGCGCGTCGAACTCGCCGGATTGAATTGTTTCGAGTTCGGTTGAAGCCGCGAAACTTGCGGCAAGGCCTGGTCGAGTTTCTCGCTTGTACACGAGCGAAATGTACTCTTCGACAGTCGCCTGGACTGCGGCGATGTCTTCAGCGGACGGACGCAGAAGACGCCACTGACCGAGAATTGCCTCTGACATCATTGCGAGAAAGGGCGCGCCTACGGGCCACCACTCCTGAAACTCCGGGTATTGACGTTGTGATACGACGTATGCCAGTGAATGCGCCATGGCTCTTTGATCCCTGATGCTCGAAGTCATTGCTGGTTTTTCCGTTCCCTGTAATATCATAAAGGAGGAGTGAGAATACAGTTCTATGGAGATATTTTAGTTGACCACGAAGGAGTGAGCACAATGAGACGAATATTGCCTTTCCTCTTCATTATTGCAATTTTTGTCGGCGCCTGTGTGGCTCCAGCGACGCCCCAAGACGGCGCGGCTGGGAGTGGCAGCGGCCAGCCCGCCGAGGCTGATGATTTGCTGGGAGAAATTTTGTCACGCGGCACGGTCCGAATATCCACAGATCCAAACTATGCGCCCCAAAGCTATCTCGATGAAAGCGGAAATTTCGTTGGATTTGACGTCGACGTAGCCGAGGAGATTGCCCGGCGCCTTGGCGTGGAAGTAGAGTTCGTCACCCCGGACTGGGATCTGATCACGGCCGGCAATTGGGGAGACCAGTGGGACATGAGCGTCGGTTCAATGACGGTTACGACGGCGCGGCAAGAGATCCTGGAATTCGCGTCTCCAGCCTACTACTACACGCCTGCCCAGTTCGCAGCAGTGGATGGCTCCGGAATCGATACGCTGGAGGACCTAAACGGCGCGACAGTTTGTGTGGGAGTCTCAACTACATACGAGAGCTGGCTGATGGGTGATATGGAGGGGCTTGGCTTGCCGGCTTCGAGCTTCTATGTTGACGCTCCGCCGTCCGATGTCTCGATCATCCCCTTGACCGTGGACAACGATTGCGCGCAGCAGATTCAAGCCGGCCGACAGGAATTTCAGGCCTTTCTTACCTCAAACACAGTGGTGGAAGCCGCGATTGCGGAAGGCTTAGCCATCCACAGAGTGGGCAAACCGGTCTTCTCTGAGAATCTTGCCGTGGCATTTGACAAAAATGCATCCAAGGATGTCGCCAGACTGGTAGACAAAGTCGGTGAGATAATCGCTGCAATGCATGCTGACGGCACTTTGAGCAACTTGTCGGAGGAGTGGTTTGGCGAGGACTTGACGAGCGATCCCACACAGTAGGTAAGAACAGAGATCCGGAGATCGTGGTCCATGCGCGAACCGGCCTTCGCCACCTGAAATTGCATGGGACGTCCTTGAGAATGGAGCCGGGATGACGACAGCGCCGCCGGACGACCATTTCGCTCGTCAAGCTGAACAGATACTGGCGTCGCAGCAGCGTGACGCGCGCCGCTTTCAAATGGGCGTGCGCGTCTCGTATGCCGTGCTCCTGGTTGCTCTCGTGTACGCGTTCAGCGGATCTCGTTTCACAGTCGCCGGCCTTCAGTTCACGACTATCTCACTGGACTGGAGTTTCATTCGCAGCCACTGGCTTTTCATCTTCAACGGTGTCTGGCTGACTATTCTGCTGTCGGTTCTGTCGATTATTTTGGCGACAGTTCTCTCGCTTCTGGGCGCGCTGGGACGCCTGTCGAAGTCAGCGCCGGCATACGCGCTGGCGACCTTCTACATCTCCCTGATCCGGGGAACGCCCCTGCTGCTACAGGTCGTATTCTTTTTTCTAGCCCTGCCACAGCTGGGTATACGGCTGTCGGGACTCTCGGCCGGAGTGCTGGCGCTGGGGCTGAATTACGGCGCCTATATGACTGAGATCATGCGGGCGGGTATCCAGTCGGTGGACGCGGGCCAGCGGGATGCCGCCATGTCCATGGGCATGACCCACTTTCAGATCATGCGGTTTATCGTATTGCCGCAGGCCTTGCGGCTGGTCATCCCACCGATAGGCAACCAGTTCATCGCCATGCTGAAGGATACGTCGCTGATTTCGGTTACGGGCTTTGTGTGGGAGCTGCTTTGGCGGGCGCAAAAGCAGGGCCGGGCGAACTTTCGCAGCCTGGAGGCACTTCTGATCGCGGCTGTTTTCTACTGGATCATTACGATTATTTTTTCTGCCTTTCAAGCGCAGATCGAACAGCGTCTCTCGCGTGGTTACCGGTCGGCGCTGTAGACTGAAGCGATCTTCAGCCAGCAAGCCGAGCGCGCAGAAAGTATCCGCGCCCGGCTACTGCTCTGCCAAAGTGTAGACGGCCCTTACATCGATCAGCTCCAGTGCAGGATGGAGGAAGGACACTATGACTCACCGATTCAGCATCTGTTCATATAGTTTTCGCCGGTCGTTCGAAAGCAGCGCGATGGACTATCGAGGTTACGTGGAGTTCAACAGGCGGCATGGCTTTGCACAACTGGATCCCTGGATGAAGCACATCGAGCCTGCACTGGAAGACAAGGGCTGGCTGGCAGATGCCAAGAGCATGGCGGAGGACGCGGGGCTGCCTTATGGCTGCATTGCAGTGGATGGCGGGCACATGTACGAAGAGGATACGGCCATACGCGCACTGTGCCGGGAGTCGGCTTTGCGCTGGTTGGAAGTAGCTGCCGAGCTTGACGCGCCGCAGATGCGCATTGACTCCGGCGGACCCGAAGCCCTGACGGACGATGTATTCGAGATAATCGTTGAGGGCTACAACGAACTGATACCAGCTGCGAAATCGGCGGGCGTGGAGATCCTGGTAGAAAACCACTGGGGCCCGACGAAGTACGCGGAGAATACTGTAAGGCTGCTCGAAGAGGTAGAAGGACTTGGACTCTTGTTCGATACGAACAATTGGGCCGAGGGCACGCAGGAACGGGCCTGGCAGCTGTGCGCCCCTTATGCCCGACTCACACATTTCAAGACTTTTTCATTTGATGGCCAGGGCAACGATCCGTCGGTCAATTTGAAAAGGGCGTGCGCCATTCTGCTGGAGCAGGGTTATGAGGGGGTCTGGGGGATTGAGTCGACACCCAGAGACGGCGACGAAGAAGGCGCGGCTCTGAAGACAATGGCGCTGATTCGTCGTGCGTTGACTGAGTGAGGATGCTCACCAGGGAGCGTTCTCTTCGCACCTTAGTCGTAGTACACAGCTTCATTGCAACCAGACTGCATTCATTCACATCGTCAGAGAGTTTTCGAACATGACACCAGACAAGACTCGCATTGGGATCATTGGCGTTGGTCAGATCGGCAAGGGCCACGTTCGCAAGTATATGGAGATGCCGCACGTTGAGATTGCGGGCATTGCCGACATCAACGAGGCGGAGGCACAGAGGGTGGCGGAAGAAAACGGCATTGCTAGCGTTTACACCAACTTCCGTCAGTTACTGGCCCGAGACGACATCAAAGCGGTCGACGTTTGCTTGCATAACAACTACCACATGCCGGCGACGGTGGCTGCGCTGGAAGCGGGCAAGCATGTGTTTTGCGAGAAGCCAATGGCCGGCGCCTACGTCGACGCCGAAAGGATGCTGGAGGCATCCAGGGACTGCGGCAAGATGCTCAGCATCCAGAACAGAGTTTACTTTACGAACGAGACAAAGGCGGCCAAGGCGTTGATAGACGGGGGCCAACTGGGAAAGCTGTATCATGCGCGGTCTACGGGATATCGCAGACGCGGCCGGCCATTTGTCGACGGCTACGGCTCGCCCTTCTTTGTAAAAAAAGAGACAGCCAGCGGCGGCGCGCTTTACGACATGGGCGTCTATCACATTTCGACAATTCTCTACCTGTTGGGCAATCCGGATGTGCTGCGCATTTCCGGAAAGACTTACCAGGAGATTGCGATGGACGCAGCGCGAAGGGAGAGCAGCGGTTACAATGTGGAGGAGTTGGGCCTTGGGTTTGTGCGGTTGGCCGACAACATCACCCTGGACATTATCGAGGCGTGGGCAATTCATCTGGACGCCTTCGAGGGTTCCTACGTTGTCGGCAGCGAAGGGGGAGTACGTCTTGACCCGTTCGGCTACTTCCACAGTGCCGGTGACCTGGACCTGGACTCGACGGCCAATCTGCAGATGTTCGACTTCCGGCTGCACAACGTCCACGGGCAGGGCGACGTGTACGACAGTGAGCAGGAACACTGGATCGCTGCAGTAGAGGGCAGGGTAGAACTGCTGCCTACCGCCGAGATTGCGCTGAATTGTATGCTGATCTCGGAGGGAATCTACCTGTCGAATCAGCTGGGTCGGGAGGTAAGCGCCGAAGAGGTACGTGAGGCTTCGGTCTCGACGGCGGTCGCGATCTGACTGGTTCGCAGAGTGTAGCCGTTCTTGAAATATCAGCAAGGGCACCAAGAAGTCTTTTTTGCTCCTTGGCGCCCTTAGCAGTTCCGGCAGGCTAGCAAAGAAGTACAGGGCGAGTCAGATGGCCTGGCAGCGGATGAGACGGGCCGTTTCTGCACTGTCATTGCGGACGGTCTGGGCCTCGCCTGAAGGAACGAAAGCGCCTTCGTGACGTGAAGCGCACAACGTTTCGCCGCCCGCCATGATGGACACCTCGCCGCTCCACACAAACCAGACGGCTTCCTTGTCCCTCGCAGCCGGCTCTTGCAGAGTTCCTCCTTGCCCTAATTCAAAATAGTCCAGCCTCATCTCCGGTGTTCCGGTGTTGGGAGAGGCCGGGGCCCAGGACGTCGTCTTTTCTTCTTTCGAACTGTCTCCTGACGCAAGATTGTCGATGCGCACGGAAGTCACATGGTTGTCGGGCGGGCGCGGCGTAGTGCCCGTTTTGGAGGGGTCGCGTTCTCCCCTGTACAGGGCCTGGTCGGGGGGAGCCTGGAAGCTGATCAAGGTCGCCTCAGCGCCGCTGGTGTTAACGGTGCCGTGTACTTCGGGAGAAGGCACATAGGCGAATTGGCCTGCCGTGATCGGAGTGTAAACATCCCCCTGACGCACGGAGACTCCTCCCTCCAGAACGATGAAGATGTCGGCGGACTCTTCATGAAAGTGCTGAGGGAACTCCTCATCAGCCTGGAAAACGGAATAGTTGAGGGTAATGTCCTGCGCCCCTGTAGACGGCCCGACCAGGTTGCGGGAATCGCCTTTTCCCATTTTGAAGGCAGCGGCCTTGCCGGCGGAAAGAAGGGTTGCCATGGATTGGACTCCTGCTGTAAATTCGTTTGTTGCAGACCGGCGGCAGAGATCAGTGGGCGCCAGTCTCGTTGCGGCGGGCCAGCACGAGAACTCTCAGGAACTCTGCGGCTCCGGGTATCGCCCTTATTTCAGTCGACAGTATTCTTTACGCCTAGCCTAGACGCTGTAATGCGAGCCATCGTCCAGGTTGTTGGCGGCGCGCACAGGGCGGAAAAGAGTCCGGCGCAGAGGCGGCATCGAGGCCACGAGGTCAGGATTGGGATCCCAGTCGTGCCACTTGCTGTCGACGGTATTGTAGCAACTGAAAATCGCCACGCGCGGGATTTCGCGGTTGGTCCAGGGGCGAGCGCTATGGGTCAGCGATTCGGTGAAGAAGAGAACGGAGCCGGCAGGACAGGTGTAATCGTCCCAGATCGGTGAGTGCTGATCATGGATGGAGTCGGGGGCGGGATAGGCGGTCTTGTGGCTTCCGGTCACCAGGAGTGTGCCGTCACCTTCGCGGACGGGATTCAGCTCCCAGACGACGCGAGTCAGGCCGGCGTGCGACTTGCCGGGAACGCTGTGATAGAAGTGTGTGTCGCCGGGAAAGCGGAAGAAACCGCTGCCGTTGTGCGGTCCAAAATTGCCTTCGCCGGCTTCGCGGTAGAACAGGCTACAGGACTCCATGCGGAAACCGTAACAGTTACTGCGCGAAAGAGGCGGGAAGGCAACGAATTCGTTCATGAAGCCGACGACTACGGGGTGATCGGAGAGTTTAGTCAGCGGCCCTCCCAGAGGCGAGCGCTCGTGTTCGGGGATCGATTCGGGGTCGTGTTGAAGCTGCAGACCAAAGTCACGCATCTCTCTCGCATCCTCTTCGCTCAAGACGCCGGGGATGAGGAGCCAGCCATTTTTGTCAAAGCAGTACTTCTGCTCTGGTGTGAGGTCGACGACGGGCAGGCCGTCGGCGTTTGCGCTGGGGAATTCCTGTGCGCTCAAATCCAGCTGCTGCCCGAGACTGTGAGCAAAAATGTAGGGTGTATTGTCGCCAAGCTGTTGATCGGGCATTGGAACTCAAGTCCTTTCGGTGGTCCAGGCGGCCAGTGCCTTCGTCGTAAGGTTGGCCATGTTTTGGGATTACATTCAACTGGAATCATACACCAGATGCATAGTAATCTAAAGCGCGGGATTCTAATTCGAGAGTCCCCGGGCTCTGGAGAGAACGATCCGGATTCATGGTTCCAGCACCTTGTAGGGAGGGGAAGGGTTTCCAAAATATGGAAGGGAAATCTCGCGTAGGGGCGTAGTTTGAATGCCGCTTAAGAGGACCGACTCAGTCTGAACATCACCGCGGGTCGTTTATCCAGAAAATTCGAACCGTTTGCCACTCCTACACCATACATGGTACACTCCCTCTCGATTGAAGGTCCCCAGGACGGTCATGGCCGCGCTCCGTTCGTGTATGACACTCTGTACGTCAAAAGATAGCAGTTCTCAAACAAATCCTTTGTTAGTATTGCCATCCAATCCAAGAGGAGAAATCGTGATGACGAAAACAACACGTAGAGACTTCCTGCAAAAGGCCAGCTTTGTCACTGCCGGCGGGTTGCTTGCAGCTTGTGCTGCCCCGATGGCGCCGGCGGCAGAAGGTGACGGCGAGATGGCAGTTTCCCAGGAAATGCTGGAACTGCGAGTGGGGTCGATTGCCGGGATTGTGACGGAGGGTTTGCAGGCGCAGGCGGACCTGTACATGGAAGAGAACCCGCACATTTCTGTGACTATTGACGTGCTTGCAGATGAGCAGTACCAGCAGGCGTTCCTGCTCTTTTCGAGCGATGACACGCCCGACGTCTCTTGGTTTCAGTGCGTGCCGGCCAATCGTTTCAACGACATGGTGACCAGCCAGATCCTAGTTCCGTTTGATGACCTGTACGAACAGGAAGGGTGGTTCGACGCTTATCCTGAAGGAATCGTTGACTTCCAGCGGCAGCCGGACGGTCACTTTTACTCGGCCACAAGCTCGGTGGTATGGACTCCTTATACCTATTACAATAAGGAGATCTTCGACGAAATCGGTGCAACTCCGCCGGAAACATGGGATGACCTGTATGAGATGTCGGCTGAGTTCCGGGCGGCCGGATACCAACCGCTGGCAGTCGACTATAACATGGGCATCCAAAGCCACTTCAGTGACGGTATGCAGCTGCGATCGTGGAGCCGGGACCAGTATAACTGTATGCCGATTCTGTGGCGGGGGGACCGGCCGGCGGATTGCAATGAGTACAGCTGGACGGACCCGGACTCGATTCGGATTTACGAGTACATACAGGCGATGGTCGACAACGGGGTCTTCGTCGATGGCGTGACGGGCCTTACGGACTATCAGAACGGCAGATCATTGTTCACGACGGGCAAGACGGCGATGTGGCAGACCGGGTCGTGGGATGGCGGGAGCGCAGGGCTCACGCGCGACGTCGAGTTCGAGGTGGGGTACTTTTACTATCCGGAGATCAGGCCGGAGCGGACCGGAAAGGTTGGAGCCTGGGTTCCCGACGGATTGATCGTACCGAAGTCAGGCAGTAACATTGAAGCCGCGCTGGAGTTTGTGGCCTGGGCCTACCGTCTGCCGCAGGCTTCGCTGTATGCACAGACGGCCGGGATCCCCCATGGCCGGGCGGACATTCCTGCTGAAGTTTATGCTGAAATCCTCAGCGAGATGCAGCTTGCATTCCTGGAAGACAACAACAAGTACGGGACACCGGCATTGTTCGAAGCGTCGAGCAGCCAACCCTACCAGCAAGCGACAGTCAAGTCGGTCGACCAGATGATGGCCGGCGGTCTGACACCTGAAGAGGCCGGGGCCTGGATGCAGGAAAAGACCGTGGAGATTCAGGCCGAACAGAGCTAGACGGCGAGGATCCCGGAAAACAGGATTGAAATGAAAGGTCAGTTTGTGCAGGGAGGTTCGAAAGGGCCTCCCTGTTTTCGTATGGAGGTGCAGAGTTGGCAACAGTAAGTTCAAGGGAAGCGGTTGGGACAGCGGGCAGCAGTAGGTTCATGCGCGGCTTCAGGAAGGTTTTGCCTTGGTATCTGTTCATCGCGCCGGCTTCGCTGATGCTGCTGACGCTGATGGCCTATCCGCTGTTCGACACGCTGCGGCTGTCGTTATTCAAGTGGGGCGGGCTGGGACCGCAGACATTTATTGGGTTGAGGAATTTCTCCAAGCTGTTCGGCGATGAGATTTTCTGGCGTGCGCTTGGCAACAGTTTTATCTTCGCAATCGTTGTGCCCTTTTTCACGGTGTCAATCGGTCTGTTTCTCGGTGTGGCAATCAGCCGGCGCCTGAGAGGATGGCAGGTCTATCGCATCGCATTTTTCATTCCGGTGATGATGTCGGGCGTAGTGGTGGCGACGCTGTGGGCGAACATGTTTGAATTCAACCACGGTCTGTTTAACACTGTGCTGCGGAGCATTGGGCTCGACCCTTTAGTACAAAACTGGCTGGGCGACCGCAATGTAGCGTTGATAAGCGTCATGCTGGTACCGATATGGCAGTCTGTGGGCTTTCCGATGATCGTTCTGCTGGCGGCTATTGAGGGCATTCCTCAGGATATGCACGACGCGGCCACGATGGACGGCGTGAACGAGTGGCAGCGGATTTGGGGCCTGATCGTGCCGCTGATCAAGCCTGTGCTCGCATCGATAACCATGCTCTCGATTATCGGCGCCATGAAGGTTTTCGACATCGTGCTGGTGATGACGAAGGGCGGTCCAGCCTTCAGCACGCAGGTGCTAGGCTACTACCTGTTCGAGACGGCCTTCCGCTCCGGCTACTTCGGCTACGGTTCGGCGATAGCGGTGGTCATGTTTGTGGTCGTTTTCGCAATCGCTTATGCCTATGTGCGGGGCGTGCGAATTGAAAGTGTTGAGTACTAGGACTGTTGGGGCAAAGGTAGGCGGACTTTCTCGATCTTAGTCCGGGTTTGGCGAGTCAGTTTGAAAGGAACGGAATAGATGGCGGCAAACAGGTTAGCTTCTCGTTCGGAAGGAAGTAGCGTTGGGGGAGACAGGACATTCGGTTGGTGGGCCGGCAGCAGCCTGCGCCCCATTATCTATGGGCTGCTGATTGTGGGAGCACTGGTCCAGGTTTATCCGATCTTTTTTCTGCTGATGAACACGCTCAAGACGGATACGCAGATACTGAATACCCCTTTCAGTCTGCCGACGGGCTTCTCGATGGCGCCCTTTATTGACGTTTGGACCGGGGACCGTACGGGGATGTTCTTCGGGAGATATTTCTTCAACAGCGTCATCGTGCTGGCGGCGACGCTAGTGCTGATGCTGGCGATTTCGTGTCTGTGCGGTTACGCGATGGCGCGGGGACACTTTCCCGGAAACGGGACTCTGCATCAGGCGCTCTTGCTCAGCTTGGCTGTGCCGGCACATGCACTAGCCATTCCATTGTACTTTTTCGTAGGCAGTCTGGGGCTGCGCAATAGCCTGTTTGGCCTGACGCTTGTATATGCCGCGCTGGGCGCGCCTTTCACGATCATCCTGATGCGGGCCTATTTCATGCACATGCCGTTGGAGTTGGAAGAGGCAGCTCGTATTGACGGTTGCGGCCGGCTGGGGGTCTTCCTGCGGATTGTCATGCCCATCAGCCGGGGTCCGATTGCGGGTATGGCGATTATCAATATCAACTGGATCTGGAGCGAGTTATTCTTCTCACTGATTCTGATGAATAAGGCGGACGTACGGACCCTGCCACTGGCGATCGCGCTGTATAAGCCGGCACCGATGACGGTGGAAACGGTGCTGGCGTTGCAGTACGCGGCGATGGCTCTAGCCACGATTCCTGTGCTGATTTTGTTCTTCATTTTCCAACGGCAGATCGCATCGGGTATGACTATGGGGGCGTTCAAGTAGGTGGAGCCAAGGGCCGGGGTTGCTTGACTGGCTCCACGCTTGCGGGGCGGCAGTGCCGTTCCATGAGGCGACTTGCACTTCTTACGATGAAGTCCGTTGGGTGGAGGACACATGGCAAGTACAAGGCCTGCTCACTCCCGTCCCTTAGCTTACGCCCATACTGGAATGCACCTCTAGCAGGTTTTCTTCAAGCATCGAGTGGACACAGTGCTATAATTGTTGAGCCCGGTGGCGTAAGGTCGTAGTGCCGGCGGCGCGTCTGTAAATCGCGAGGACAGGGGGAAGAGCGTTCAATCGTAGTAATTTAGAGGACTCAGTGATGGATTTTATCCCAAGAACAGTTTTTGAATTGTTAAGACCAGTAGCCAAGCGTGCCTTGTTGACCAGGGAATGGCTTGAATCGGGTGTTGTCTTCGACCTGACTTCCAAGGATGTTTTGGCGAATCCCTATCCTACATATCAGCGGTTGAGGGAGCGGGACCCGGTGCACCGGATGAGGTTGGTCAACGCATGGGTCCTGACCAGGTACGAAGATGTACAGGCGGTGCTGCAAGACCATCATCGGTTTTCCAACCAGGAGGCCGGTGCAGGAGATCGAGAGTACACGAAGGACCGCAGTATGCTGGACCTGGATCCGCCGGACCATACGCGCCTGCGTTCACTGGTCTCCAAAGCGTTTACGCCCCGTTCGGTGGCGGCGCTTGGGCCGCGCATTGAAAAGATCGTTGAGGGACTTCTGGACGACGTCAATGGGGAAGACAGGTTCGACCTAATCGACAGTTTCGCGTTTCCTCTACCGATTATCGTTATCGCAGAGATGCTGGGCGTCCCGGCAGAGGACCTGGACCGGTTCAAAGATTGGTCCAATGACATCGTCCTCTCCCTGGAGCCGATCCTCACAAGAGAGCAGAGAGAAAGATTTCGCCGGTCCGAACAGGAGCTCTACGAGTACTTTGAGGGGATCATTGCACTGCGGCGACAGGATCCCCAAGACGACCTTGTGAGCGCACTTTTGGCGGCCGAAGAGGAAGGCGACAGGCTTTCGCACGGGGAACTCCTTGCCACGCTATTGCTGTTGCTGGTTGCAGGAAACGAAACGACTCGCAATCTGATAGGCAACGGAATGCTGGCGCTGCTGCGAAATCCCGGGGAGCTGCAGCGGCTTCAGGGAGAGCCGGAACTGATTGAAGCGGCCATCGACGAGTTGCTGCGATACGACAGCCCCGTGCAGCTTGACGGCCGCACGGCACTGGAAGACGTGGAACTCAGGGGCAAGATAATAGGTACCGGGCAACAGGTGGTTAGCGTCGTCGGCGCGGCAAATCGCGACCCTGCGGCGTTCTCGGATCCCGACAGGCTGGACATAGGGCGGGAAGAGAAGAGCCACATCTCTTTTGGGCGCGGCATCCACTACTGCCTGGGCGCGTCGCTGGCCAAGCTGGAAGGACGTATCGCTTTCGAAGGGCTGCTGGAGCGGTTTTCTTCGATGCGACTGGCTGCAGAGCCGCAACAGAGAAAGCAGGTGGTTCTGCGAGGTGTAGAAGACCTCATAGTCGAAGTTGAAAGACCTTCTCACTTTGTTGTGGCAGGGGTGGAGACTTTCGCTTCAGTTGAACCGGCAGCGTCCAATTCTTGACTTTGCAGGACAGTTACGTTAGCCTTGCCTATACGTCAATTTCCTCAACCATGACGATTTGAATCGACAATGAACTCAACGAGTTTCGGTTTTGCGAGGAGGAGGCCCGCGGGAAGCGGGCGCAAAGTCCGGCAGCGGCAGTCCTGAGGGATAGCTGTTGGGCTGCGCAGTACTCTTCGCTCGTTTCCCGTGTGCCGCTTCGGTAGGTCCGAAGTGGCATTTTTTGTTTGTGGAGCAGATTAGCCGAGCTCGGTGGTCAGGCGTTGGAAGCCCAGACATGCAGGGTCGAAGTTTCACAGTGAAGGAATAAAAACGGTGAAGGAATGAAAGGAGCCACCCACAACATGAAGGAGCGCGTATGGCTGTCAAAGGTACTGTGAAAAAGGCGGTGCTCGCCTATTCCGGCGGCTTGGATACGAGCGTGATCGTTCCGTGGCTGAGGAACAACTACGACTGCGAAGTCGTTTGTTTCTGCGCCAACCTGGGCCAGGAGGAGGAGTTGGATGGTCTGGAAGAAAAGGCCGTTGCTTCCGGCGCCACGCGATGCTACGTTGAGGATTTACGGGCCGAGTTCCTGACCGATTATGTGTTTCCGACGATGCAGGCGGGAGCCATCTACGAGCGGGACTATCTGCTTGGCACATCGTTTGCGCGTCCGCTGATCGCGAAAAGGCTGGTGGAGATCGCGCAGTTAGAGGGGGCCGACGCAGTGTCTCACGGGGCAACCGGCAAGGGCAATGACCAGGTGCGCTTTGAATTGACTGTGATGGCGTTGAATCCGAAGTTGAAGATCATCGCGCCGTGGCGGGAGTGGGATATCCGCGGCCGCTCGGATGCGCTGGATTATGCTGAGGAGCACAATGTCCCGGTAAAGGCGTCGGCCGAACGCATATACAGCCAGGACCGAAATCTGTGGCATTTGAGTAATGAAGGCGGGCCCCTGGAAGATCCCTGGACCGAGCCTCCGGCGGATATGTTCGAGTGGACGAAGTCTCCGGAGGAGGCGCCGGATGAGCCCGGGTATGTCGAGGTGTATTTCCGCCGAGGGTTTCCGGAACGGGTGAACGGCGTGGCGATGGGGCCGGTCGAGCTGGTGCAGAAGCTGAACGAGATCGGCTGCGAGCATGGCATTGGGCGCGTAGACCTGGTGGAGAACAGGCTGGTTGGGATGAAAAGCCGCGGCGTTTATGAGACGCCGGGGGGCACGATTCTATACAAGGCCCATGCGGCGCTGGAACAGCTGTGCCTGGACAAGGATACGCTGCACTGGAAACAGCAGGTGGGTCTGCGCTATGCCGACCTGGTGTACAACGGCCAGTGGTTCACGCCTCTGCGCAGCGCGCTGGACGCGTTTGTGCAGGAAACGGAGAAAGCGATCAGCGGAACGGTGCGCTTGAAGCTGTACAAGGGCAACGCGATGCTGGTCGGTCGCAGGTCGCCGCACAGTCTCTACCGCGAGGACTACGTCACATTTGACGAGGACGATGTCTACAACCAGGCTGACGCGGAGGGCTTCATCCGGCTGTTTGGCCTGCCATTGAAAGTGGAGGCATTGCTGAGAGAGGAGCATCCGGCCGACTCGATGCCGCCATTGCCGGACGGCGCTGCAACAGAAGGTGACTGGATCAAGAGAGACTGAACGGCAGTGGCTAGTGGATAGTGGATAGTGGTTAGTAGGGAATACAAGACGGGCATCGGGCCTAGTAAAGATTCGAAAGGCTAGCCGGTCAGAAAGTGCCTGATGCTTTCAAATTACCTGGAGACAACCATGTCTGAAAAAGAACATGCTTTTGCGGGTCCTTCGGCGGCGGCGATTCCTGTGAAGGGTTTTGATGCGGCGGGGATCCATTGCGGAGTCAAACCGACAGGGGCGTTGGATTTGGCGTTGATTGCAAGTCCTACGGCTTGTCGCTCGGCTGCAGTGTTTACGCAGAATGCGTTTCCAGCGGCGCCAGTGTTGTACGACCGGGATCTGCTGCGCATGAACCCGGAGGGCACGCACGGCGTGGTGATCAATAGCGGAAACGCCAATGCCTGTACGAGCGCCGAAGGGAACGCCAACGCGCGGCGAATGGCGGAGGCGGCGGAAAAGAGCCTGGGAAGCACGGACAATACGGCTTTTGTCATGAGCACCGGTGTGATCGGTGTGCAGCTGCCTATTGGCGCAATTGAAGCCGGCATTCCGGAGGTGGCGGCCAAGCTGCGTCCTGATGGATGGGAGGAAGCGGCGGAGGCGATCATGACGACTGACGTCTTTCCCAAGTGGGCGTCAGGCCAGGCAGAGGTCGGGGGGCAGACTGTCACGGTTACCGGCATCGGCAAGGGCGCGGGGATGATTCACCCGAACATGGCCACGATGCTGGCAACGCTGGCGACGGATGCGGCGATAGCCCAGCCTCTGCTGCAGGAGGCGCTGGCTGCGGCAGTGAGCCACAGTTTCAATCGCATCAGCATTGACGGCGATACAAGCACGAATGACACTGTGCTTGTGCTGGCAAACGGCGCCGCAGGGAACGCGGAGATCACGGAGAAAGGCGCGGACTACGACGCGTTTGTGGAGACGCTGACGGCAGCTTCAATGGAGCTGGCGAAGCTGATCGTTCGCAACGGCGAGGGCGTTACCAAGTTCGTGACGATTCAGGTCGAGGGCGCGGTCAGCGATGAGGAGGCACACACGGTAGCGAACTCGATCGCGAAGAGTCCGCTGGTGAAGACGGCGTTCTTTGGGCATGACGCAAACTGGGGGCGTATTTTGTGCGCGGTGGGGTACTCGGGCGCAACTGTTGACCCGACGAAGGCGCACCTGTTCATTGCGGCGGGCCAGCCGGAGGCGGGCAATGCGGAGCTCCAGTTGGTGGACGCGGGCACGCCGACTGGATATGAAGAGGAGGACGCTTCGGCGATCTTCGCGGAGAGTGAGATTAGCACGCGGGTGTCGCTAGGGCTTGGCGAAGGTAAGGCGACTGTGTGGACGTGCGACCTGAGCTACGATTACGTGTCGATCAACGCGGAGTACCGGACTTAACTGCGGTGGACAGTGGGCTACCGCGAACGGCGGTATTCAGTGGTGAACGGCGTACGTCAGAGAATGGTGGATTGCAGGGGAGGGCAGCGCTTGGACAGAGCGAGCGAAATGCCTGGTCTGTCCCCGGTGGCTGATGCGGAAGGAGCGACGAATGTTGAGAACGAGCATTACTGAACTGAAGCGATCGCTGAGCGCGTATTTGCGGGATGTGAAGGCCGGCGAGGAGGTACTCATCACTGATCGGGGGCGGCCAATCGCGCGCCTGGTACCCGTCGATGATACCGATTCCTCTGTCGTTCAAGCCGATTCCATGGAAGAGCACATGGCAGACCTTGAACAAAGAGGTTTGATAAGACGGGGAACGGGAAAGTTGCCGGAAGGTTTTTGGGACATGCCAAGGCCAGCCGACCCTGAGGGACTGGTGCGGAGTGCTGTATCGCTGGACCGGGAAGAAGATCATTGAAATTCTGGGACACGTCGGCAGTGGTGCCGCTCTGTTTGGAGGAATCCACTTCTCCTTTCGTACGGAGGATTCTTGAAGACGATCCGGAAATGGTAGTATGGTGGGGAACTCGGGCCCAGGGGGCAGACTTTAGTAGTCAGTAGAACCCAACGGGGCCAGGGAGAGTTTGCAGGCCGCCTTGGCTGGCTGTCGGTGGGCAGCGGCCAGGGCGGTTTTTGCGTTCAGACGCCCCAATTCTGGCGCGCTTTTTCCATGGGGACGGTGTCGCCTTTCATCCAGGCGTAGTGAGCGATGGGGTTTTCGCCGATCCAGCGTTCGTCGACGGGTTCGTCGGCGCGCTGGTAACGGGTGTCGCAGCTGAGACGGAAGCGGCCGGTGGTGTTGGAGAGGGAACCGTGCATGGTGTACATGCCGAAGATGAGGGCGTCGCCCATCTCGAATTCGGCGCTGCGCCACTTGCCGCCGTAGGTGTCTACGAGCTCGACGGGGTCGTTGGAGAACCAGCCGGTGACCTTGTCGCGGTCGACGTCCATCTCGCCGTATGTCTCCCGGATGCGGTCGAAGTTGTGGGAGCCGGCGAGGATGGCGAGGGGGCCCATGTCGTAGGGCAGGTCGCCGAGGGGGGTCCAGACGGTGAAGACGTTGGTGGTGCCGCGGCCCATGTAGACGATGTCGTAGTGGGCGCCGGTGAAGGCGCCGTTAGGCACGACGCGCAGCCACTTGAAATCGTAGGTGAGGCTGGGACCGTCGAGGTATTCGGCGAAGAACCGCATCAACTCGGGCGCTTCGACGACGGCGAGGAATTCGGGCGTGTGGGTGATCGCCTTGCTGCCGCCGTAGAACTTGCCGCGCTTGCCCTCGGCGATGACGCCGTCCATGAGGGGCGCGCCGGGCGCGAGCTGCTCAGCCTGCTGCAGGTTTTCGAGGATCACGCGGCGGGCTGCTTTCACCTTGCTGCGGTCGTGGAGGCCGCGGATGAGCAGGTAGCCTTCTTCCTGCAGGCGATTGCGCAGGTTTGGCATGTCGTGTTTGTCGGCAGTAGAATCGCGCAGCTCGTCGAGGTAGCGTCCGCCTATTTCGAGGTCGTGTTTCCCCATTGTCAGTTTCATTGGTCAGATCCCGGATTGCATTTTTCGGAATGCGGTCTATTTGAGGCTGCCGGCGGTCAGGCCGGCGATGAAGTAGCGTTGGGCGAACAGGAAGACAAGCAAAATGGGCATAATTGACACAAATGAGGCAGTGAAAATGAGATGGATCGGCGTCGGCCTGCCGGAGACCCCTGAATTCATGACGGCGAGGAAGAGGGGCAAGGTATACAGCTCCGGTTTGTTCAGGTAGATCAGCGGACCCATAAAAGCATTCCAGTGTCCCATAAAGGAAAAGATGGCGAGTGCGGCCATGCCGGGCAGGACGACGGGGGCTACAACGCGCCAGAAGGTGGCGAACGGGCCACAACCGTCGATGCGTGCCGCCTCCATCATTTCATCGGGCACTGTGGTCATGTACTGGCGCATCCAGAAGACGGCGAAGGGCGTGGCCAGGCCGGGAATAATGAGAGGGTACCAGGTATTGATCCATTTGAGCCAGGCCATGATGAGGTAGTTAGGGACGAGGCCGACACTGTTGGGGATCATCATGGTTGCCAGCATGGAGAGAAAGAGAGGGTTGCGCCCTTTGAAGCGCAGCTTAGCGAAGGCATAGCCGGCAAGGGAGGCGAGGAAGACATTGCCGGCGGTGTTAATGACGGCGATGATCGTGCTGTTCAGGAACGTTCGGATAAGAGAGATGCCGCCGCGAAAATCGATCTCGTCGGAGGGGATGAGGCCGGCGATTTCCAGGTAGTTGTTAAAGGAAGGGCGGGTGGGCCAGAACTGAACAGGGACGATGTAGATATCTTCCAACGGCTTCAAGGAGGAGGAGAGCATCCAATAGAAGGGAAAGATAAAGACCAGTAAGGCGATCAGCAGGAGAAGGTGTGTAAAGATCCTGCCCAATGAGATTGCTTTCATTAGGGAGATCGGGCCTGTATGGGGGCTTGCTGCGGAGGCTTCGACGCGCTGGCTCATGTGCAACAGTTTTTCCCTGACACCGGTTTACTCGGATGCGGCGCGTTCGGTGGCGAAGATCTGCAAGAACGAAAGGACAATGATGATAACAGCGTTGGCGTAGGCGAGCGCGGAAGCATAGCCGAAATTGAAGCTTTGAAAGGCCTGTCTGTAGATTATCAGACCCATGAGCAGCCCGGCGCGATCGGCGCCGCCGCTGGTACCGACAAGCATGTATGCTTCTTCAAAAATGTTGAACATGCCGATGGTCGACAGGATGGCGGCGAAGGCGATGACACGACGCATCAGCGGCACGGTGATATTGAGGAAGGACTGAAGTCCGTTTGCACCGTCTATGCGGGCGGCTTCATAGAGTTCATAGGGGATGCTCTGGAGGCCGGCCAGCATAATCATCATGTTGTAGCCAACCCAGCGCCAGAGGATCATGATCAGGATAGCGGGTTTAATGAATTCCGGTTTGTTCAAGAATCCCTTATATTCGATATCGAAGATCTGCATGACTGAACCCAGGGGGCTGTAGGTTGAGCCGAGTAGAAAGTCGAAGAGTATGCCTACTACGACGAGCGAGGTGACGACTGGCAGGAAGTAGGCTGTGCGATAGATCACGCGACCGCGAATGGGCCGATTGAGCACGTTTGCAAAGCTCAGGCTAAGAATGACCATGAGAGGAACTACAAGAATACCGAGGATAACCGTATTCGAGAGAGCAATATGGAAGTTTTCGTCGGTGAACAGTCGCGCATAGTTCTTCAGGCCGATGTACTCACTGGATCGCACGCTTTTCCAGTCCTGGAAACTGATCCAGACGGCGAAAAGGATGGGGAATGCGCCGAAGACGCCAAAGAGGATAAAGAAAGGGGAGATGAAGACGTATGGCGCCGCCTTTTCCCAGATGAAATACCGGGATTTTGGAGGTATCGATGCAGGTCCGAGAGTTGAGGGCGTGGAGACCACTCCCATAGTCACATTCCTTTACAGGAGAGTGGACCGGGGGACGCTGCTGCGGAGGAGCCTTCGCAGCAGTTGGCAAAGAAGTCAGGGAGAAGGCCGGTCGACGCACGCAGAATTAGCACGTAGGCGTGCGCCAGACCGACTTCGAACAGGTTTTGCGGTTAGCCCAAGCCCTGCAGATCCCGAATCTCCTGCGCGGCTGCGGCAAGGGCATCTTCCGCCCCGATTTCACCGTCGAGGACCTGGCCTTGGGCCAGAACCAGGATATCCCAGGCCTCAGACCAGCCTTCGCCCCAGACGAAAGGCTGGACTGCGGAATTAACCTCGGCGTACATCGTGAGGGCAACCTGGCCGCCGTAAAACTCGACCGGCTCGTTCATAATTGGCCAGTCGAGCGCTTCGTGGAGTACAGGGAAGAGGGCTCCGGACGTCCAAAGGACCTCCTGTCCCTCCTGAGACAGTTGGGAATACTCAAGGAAGGTAAAGGCTTCGAGCTTGTGCTTGCTGGTTTCAAGGATGCAGAGCTGGGAGCCTCCCCAGGTGAAGGCGCGACTGCCGCCCTCCATCCAGGCGGGTAGTTGGGTCACGCCCCAGAGCCCAACCGTTTCTGGCGCGTTGCCTTCAATGATGCCGGCCAGCCAGATTGCGCCCGGGAAAACGGCGGAGGAGCCGTCCTTATAGGAAGCCAGTCCGATGTCCCAGGAGAAGTCCTGAAATACCGCGCTGGAATCCCACAGTGTTTTGAGAAAGGCGAGCGATTCGACGGCATCGGACTGGTCGACAATTACATTTTGGAGTTGAAGATCATATATGCCTCCGCCCCGCTGCCAAGTCCAACTCAGCCATGGGAAGTAATTGTCCTTGGTAATGCCCCAGAGTCGATGCTCGCCGTCAGATGCCGCTGACAACTCTTCACCCGCGGCCATCCAGTCGTCATTGCTGCTGATAGCGCTCGGATCGATGCCATACTGCTCGGTGATGTCGCGGCGGTAGTAGAGAAGGCAAGGCGACCCATCCCAAGGAACACCGTAATTCTTGCCGTCATGGACGCCATGGTTGAGCTTGTAAGGGACGATTCTGTCCTCGTGGGGGGCCATGAGGTCGGTGAGGTCGGCCATCCCTCCGGTTGCGGCCCAAAGGGGAAGGTTGAAATCCTGGCTGCCGATAATGTCGGTCAGCTCGGAGCCGGAGACCATGGCGGTCATGACCTTCTCATTGTACCCTGTGCCCGAGTCGATGAATTCGACCTGGATATCGGGGTGAAGATCGTTGAAGGCTGGTAAGAGGTCGCGGAAGGGATGGTTCCACCAGGAGATCAAGGTGACGTTGACGGGCTCCATGGCGGGTGCTGCTGCGGAATCGGAAGCTGAGTCACCTCCGGCCGGGGCTACGGGGGCGGCGCAGGCGGCGAGTGCGAGGCCGGCAGTGCCCAGGCCGGCAGTGCGCAGGAAATCGCGGCGAGTAACGCTCTGCAAATTCGACATTCTCTCTGCTCCTATTGCAGTGAAGGTGAGTATTGACCTATTAATTTTCAAACAGGGACGTCTGCGTGGGGCCAGGATCAGTGAAAGTTAAGGGTTCAGATTGTCGCAACTATAGCGCAACAGGCAGACCGCTGTCAAGACTGTACCGGGGCCCTCAGCTGTCGAGATCTAACGGGAGGGGCAGACTGGAAGACGCAGAGCTTGAGGGGATAGGGGCGAACCTTCTTATGCGGGCGCAGCAGTCACTGCCTGGAAGAGTTGCCTGCTGTCTTAGGCATGCTCTCTATCGAGGAACCTGCGGAAATCCCGCAGTTGTCACGAATAGTTTTTCCAAGTCGTCCTGGAGACAAGCCTCGGGACCCCTTTGAGCAGTCGGATCATTTTTGTTGGTGAACTCCCTCACTCTCATCTCTCAAGAATCGTAGAAGAGGACGGGCTGGGCCTGTTGGATGATGCCGAGCCTGGAGGCTGAATTGTAGAACCGCCGCAGGCTGGCGAAACAGTCGACGTCAAAGCGGTATTGGATGTTTTTGTGCAGATAGGCGCGGCCGGTGGCGGCGAGGGTCTCGTTGTTGGGATAGTGGGCGCAAGCAATGTCGTCGAGTGCAGTGACGCCGTTCCGGCGTGAATCGCGCACGGCCTGCAGATGGGCCGAGGTCAGCGCGTCGGGCAGGCCGGTCCAGAAGGCGAAAACGAATGGGAGTCGGGTCATGCCTCTCCATTCTTCGCAGAGGTCATGTTTGCGCAGGCCCATGCCGACGTGGTCGACGAAGAGGGCGCGGTCCCCGATGAGAAGGGCAGCGTCGCAACGCTGGAGCATGGCGGGCAGGTCGGGACTCATGGTAACGAACTCCGGCTCAATGTCGAACCACTCGGCGCAGAGGATGCGCATGAGGGCAGCGGAGGTCCGGGAGCTGTCGTCGAGGGCGACGGACCTGGCTCTCGTCAGGGGTATGCGGGAGAACGCGGCGACTGAGCCGACCGGTCCGTTTGAGGTGACGGCGGCGCCGGGCACGACGCGATATTGCGGCGTGTACTCGATTGATGAGACGAGTGCGAGGTCGACTTCACCGTTGTGCAGCCAGGAGGAAACTCTGGAGGGCACTGCATACTTGAGCGAGAAGAGGTCGGGGCGTTTACCGAGACCGTGCCAGAGGGGGCGGGCATTGAGGTACTCGACGCAGCCGACGCGGATTGGTTTCCTGTCGGCGTGGGGGGAACGTGCTGCAGCTTGGCTTCGTTGCCAATTTAACATGATTAAGACGTCCTTGTCTTAATGGGCCCGATAAGGGCTATGGCGCTATTGGTTTGCAACCCACGAGCTTTGCGGTTGAACTGAACGCAGTGTCCGCCATTGGACCTGCTGCGCCTATGATAAGTCAGGCCAAGCGGAAGTCCAAGGCGCGATTTTTTCAAATGCGGCGGCGGCCTGCAGGACAAGTGTGTCGGCGTGATACCTGCCTACGATCTGGAGGGCAACGGGCAGGCCGTCGGAGGCGAAGCCGCAGGGGACGCTGGCGGCAGGTTGGCCTGTAAGGTTGAAGGGGTAGGTGAAGGGCAAACGGTCAAAGATCGACGGGGTGGGCGTACCGTCGATCTCTGCGGGCCAGTCGTCGACGCGCCAGGCGGTGAGAGGCATCTGCGGCGTGAGCAGGAGGTCGTAGTCTTCGAAAAACTTGCGGGCCTGGTGATAAAAGGTAGTTCGGGACATCTCGGCGCGCCCCAGTTCTTCGGCGGAGTAGCGGCGGCCCCGCTTGATCATTTCGACAAGGCTGGGTTCGAAGGCCTGTGGATTCTCGTCGTAGGCCTGGCCGACGCGGGCGGCCATGGAGGCGAACCAGCAGACTTCGGCGCCTGGCCGGGGGTTGTCCCAGCCGGGATCTACGGCCTCCACGTTGCAGCCGAGGTCGGAGAAGCGTTGAGCAGCTTCGCCTGCGAGGCGGCGAACGTCGGGGTCAACGGCGGCGTAGCCGAAGTCAGCGCTCCAGGCTACGCGCAGGTCTTTCAGTGCGGGCAGCGGGTCGGCGACGGCGGCGGGGTAGTCGTCCGGGAGGCTGGCGATGGCGGTGGGGTCGCGGGGATCCGGGCCGGCTATGGCCTGGGTGAAGAGGGCGGCGTCGGCGACGGTGCGGGAGATGGGACCGTTGTGGGACCGGGCGGACCAGTGATCGAGGTTGGGCCAGTAGGGCAGGCGTCCGAATGAGGGCTTATGGCCGAAAACGCCGCAGAGGGCGGATGGGATGCGGATTGAGCCGGCGCCGTCGGAGCCGTGTGCGAGGGGGCAGAGGCCTGCGGCGACGGCTGCAGCCGCGCCGCCGCTGGAGCCGCCCGGCGTACGTTCGGTGTTCCAG
>VXRG01000083.1:0-1300 GCA_009838625.1 Caldilineaceae bacterium SB0664_bin_27 | reverse complement strand
ACACATATACTCTTCTATATTTGGCGGTAGCGTGCGAGTTGTATAAGAGACTGGTCGGTGCGGTGTGCGTGGGGGCCGAGGCCGGCGGCCAGGGCCGCGCCCGCGCCGCCGCTGGAGCCGCCCGGCGTACGTTCGGTGTTCCAGGGATTGCGGCCCGGTTCGCCGAGCAAGTTGTCGCACATGTCCTTGTGGCCGAGGTGGGGCGTGTTGGTCTTGCCGATAATGATGCCACCGGCAGCCTTGACGCGGTCGGTTATGATGCCGTCGAAGCCGGCGATCTGGTCCTTCTGGAGGATGGTGCCGCTGGTGTGGCGCAGGCCTTCGCTAGGTTCGAGGTCCTTGATGGGGACGGGGAGCCCGTGAAGCGGGCCGAGTTCTTCCCCCTGCATGACAGCGGATTCGGCGGCGCGGGCAGCGTCGAGGGCAAGGTCGGCGTCGAAGGCGAGGAAGGCGTTGATTGCCGGGTTCACGGCCTCTATGCGAGCGAGGAAGGCTTCGGTCAGCTCAACGGGGGAGAGCTCCTTGGCGCGGATTGCGGCGGTGAGCTCGGTTGCGGGCGTTTGGAAGAGTTCGGGAGGGGTCACTTTGGCATTCCTTTTGAGTGCAGATTCTACAGATTCCCTTACATTCAGAACAGATCGCCGACAGTGCAACTGAAACCGGGCAGGACCTGGCCGCCATCAAGCGTGTCGTCTGTAGAAAGCTCGATCAGGGGAGAATGAGGTTGATGAACGTCGATGGTGTGGGTTTCGGGATAGACAATCCAAACGAGGGAGACACCGAAACTGATCCACATGCGGGCTTTGTCGAAGAGCTGTCGAGGACTGTCGCCTGGGGAGGCGATTTCGACCGCCAAGTCTGGAGGTCCTTCGAAGTATCCTGGTACATCTTCTTCCGGGGGCAGTTTTTGGGCGGAGATGAATGCGACGTCGGGCTCTCTTACGGTGTCAGGATCCTTCTCGAGCCAGAAACCCACATCCGAAGCCACAATTGTCCCCAATCTTCTGGGGCCGACAAACCCTCCCAATTGAACTGACAGTTTGACCACGGTTTTTCCGTGTCTTACTCCTGCTGGCATCGTCTCGCAAAGCACGCCTCCGAGCAGTTCGCCGCGAACACCTTGGCTGCCAAGTTGGAGCAGGTCGTCGGCGGTGAGCAGCTGTTCGGTTGTCACAGTCATGGCATCTCCCCCGTCGCATAAGAGGTGAGGGCATTATACACCAGATGAAGCTGTGGGCGAGACAAGGGGGTGGAGTACAGGAGTAGTCGATTCTTGGGGCGAGAAGGGTCAAGTGGGGAC
>VXRG01000142.1:13118-42550 GCA_009838625.1 Caldilineaceae bacterium SB0664_bin_27 | reverse complement strand
ATGCACTGCTTTCGCACCGTTTTTCGCCCTTTTTCTCTCTGGTCAGGACCCCAATTTCCAGTAATGCATCACTTTTTGGGAAAATGCAACGCTTTCGCGGCCCCTTCCGGCCCTCCGCCGCAGCGCCGAAAGACCCTCCCTCAGCCATCAAAATAATGAACCGGAGTCCCCCGCAAAAGCTGCACAAAACTGGCTAAGTCCGCGCATCCCCGCCCGCCCCCGCAAGCCAACATGAACATATGAAAGCATCCTAAACAATGACGACTTTTCATATATTTCAACCAACGACAACACCGCGGCCAGCCCGCAATTCACTTGAACTGCCCATACCCCGCCTCGTCCCAATACGGCCGCAATTGGATGATCAAGCCCAGCAAAGTAGCAATCCTGACCGCCGCCATCTGCTTCGGACCGCTTGTCCTCCCTCGCTTGTTTGACAGGCTGGCCAGCACAGTTAATCCCTACCCCTGCCTTTGCAAAGTCAAGCACATGAATGCCCACAGCTGAACGGCGATCAGGGATTGACGGGAAAAAGAGGAGAAGGGAGTAATCTCTTGAGACTGCGCTTTCATTGAACCCGGTCCGGATTTGGCTGATCACAGGTCCTGTCATATACTTTTTGTTTGTGTGGGTGGCCTGCCTTGGCTTTGCTGCCCGAGTATTGTGGGTCGCATTTCTATCAAGGATGTCAACCCATTTTTCGTCCGAATTGCGGCGCCAGACGCGCCAAGCCGGTGGGGCGCGTGCAATAGTACGCCCGCAAGCCGCTATCCGAAGTCCCGGAGCAGCCAAGTACCAGATCTCCGGGCGCGGTCAAAGGAGAGAGGAAGATGTATGCAGTGATCCGGACCGGTGGGAAACAGTACAGGGTTTCGCCCGGCGATATACTTGAGGTAGAGAAGCTGGCCGGCGATGTCGGCGACAGCATCGTTCTGGAAGATGTGTTGATGGTGGCCAGGGAGGAAGGTATCGACATTGGCCAGCCGAATGTGGCGGGCGCGTCGGTCACGGCGAGGATTACAGGACAGCACCGGGGCGAGAAGATTCTGGTATTTCGCTATCGCCCAAAGAAACGTGTGCGCGTGCGCCGCGGGCACAGGCAATATCTGACCCGCCTGCAGATCCACAAGATCAGCGGCGACGGTTTTGAGTATGTGGAAGAGGAGAAGGAAGAGGCCCCGCCCGAGGAGGTAGTTGAGGCGGCCGTAGCCGAAGTTGGTGCCGCGGCGGTTGCTGAGACCGACTCGGTTGCCGAGGTGGAAGAGACCGTCGAGGCGGAAGTGGAGGAAGAGACCGACATCATCGACAAGGCGGTGGATGCCGTTGAGGAGACTGTTGCCAAAGCGGGTGACGCGGTCGAGGCTGTGAGTGATGCCGCCAGCGAGGCCGTGGATGCCGTCGGAGACGTTGCCGGCGACGCGGTGGAGGCTGTCAGTGACATTGCCAGCGACGCAGCTGAAGCTGTCAGCGACAAGGCCGGCGACGCGGTGGAGGCAGTTAGTGATTTGGCCGAAGACGCGGCGGAGGCTGTCAGTGACGCGGCGAGCGATGCTGTGGAGGCTGTCGGTGATTTGGCCGAAGACGCGGTAGATGCTGTAACAAAGAATCTCAGGGGTTTGGTTGGCCGGGGCAAGAAAGATGATGATGACGCCGATGCCGACGACGCCGAAGATAACGAGAAGAAAGAGGAGTAAAGGAAATGGCTCACAAAAAAGGCGGCGGCTCCAGCCGTAACAACCGGGACTCAAACGGCCAGCGGTTGGGCGTCAAGCGCTATGGCGGTGAATTCGTGACGTGCGGAAGCATCATCATCCGCCAGCGGGGTACACCGATCTTCCCGGGCACGAATGTCGGCCAGGGCAAGGATGATACCCTCTTTGCGATGCAGGATGGTTACGTGACCTTTGAATGGGCCAAGAAGAACCGCAAAAAGGTCAGCGTATACACGGCTGAAGAGAAGCAGGCGCTGGGGAAGGTGTAGAGTCATGAAGCCAGAGATTCATCCCGAATACTACGCTACCGCACAGGTGATTTGCTCCTGCGGCAACAGCTGGGTCACCGGCAGCACAACGCCGGTAATCAACGTCAACATCTGCAGCCAGTGCCATCCGTTTTACACCGGTGAGCAGCGTATTGTCGACTCGGTCGGCCGGGTCGAGCGGTTTGTGAGGCGGCTGGAATCGCGTCAGAGCGCAGCGGCACGCCAGCAGATCGAAGCAGAGGTGCGGCAGGAGGCCGAAGCGGCCGCACGGCGGGCGCGGGCGCGCGGGGACGACCCGGAGCAGGCCGCGGCCGAGGTGATGTCCAGGCTCGAGACGGAAGGCGAAGCAGAGGCCGAAGCGGAGCCGGAAGCGTAGCCTTTGGCGCAAGTAGAACACAGAATGAACACTCAATCCGGCGGTGGATGGATCGAGCTGATTTGCGGTTCGATGTTCAGCGGCAAGACGGAAGAGTTGCTGCGCCGTGTACGCCGGTCCGAGATTGCCCGCCGCCGCATCCAGCTTTTCAAGCCACAGATCGACAATCGCTACGGACGCGATCTGCTCGCATCGCACAATGGCATGTCCCGCGGCGATGTCGTCATACTGGAAGACACTGCCTCCTTGCTGACCCGGGTCAAGCGGGGAACGGAGGTGGTGGCGATCGACGAAGTGCAATTCTTCAATCCGGCGGTCGCAGGCATCTGCCAGGAGTTGGCCGACCAGGGAAAACAGGTAATTGCAGCTGGCCTGGACCAGGATTTCCGCGGAGAGCCGTTCGGGCCCATACCACTGCTTATGGCGCTGGCCGAACGTGTGGACAAGCTGCACGCCATCTGTGTTCAGTGCGGCTCGCCCGCCACCCGTACGCAGCGCCTGATCGACGGGAAACCGGCCCGCTACGACGAACCGATAATTCTTGTGGGCGGGAGCGAAAGCTACGAAGCTCGCTGCCGCGACTGCCACGACGTGCCGGCCAAGCCGAACACTAGGGCAATTTTGAAAGAACTGGGAATTGTCTGACTTCAGCTAAGTAGGAACTGTGTGGGCAGAGTTTCCCGAAAACAAGAACAGGTTTGTCCACGATTTTAACTTCACTTGGTCGCGGCAAGTCTTGTTTGCTTGCTACGAGGGACACAAGAGACACGATTAGATCCCCCATACAGTTTCCCCTCCTCTTCGCCCTTGTGGGCCCAACTTTCCTCTAAACACACATCCGATTTCAGTTCAATTGCTCGCCTTCTTTGCCGTTCGTTCTGTAATGTCCGCGTTGGGGATCCTGGCGTGAGCCAAGAGGGCATGTCGTGGTGCGCCCACTCTCGCCGCGCAGCCATCGACATGGTTTTCCGCCTCCGAGGTTGCGAATCGCGGGCAAGTTTCTATAATAGCGGGGCGGGACAGACCTAATTGAACAGGCAGAACACAATGAACCTCTTGACTCTTTTTGCCATCGGCCGCGAACGCCAGCCTGACAAAGTTGCAATCGAATTCAAGGATACACGCGGGCCGTTGGCGTCGCTGGAATTGACCTTTTCTGAGCTTCACCGAGAGGTGGGGCGATGGGCAGCTGCTTTTGTGCGCATGGGCGTGAAGAAGGGGGACCGGGTCGGGCTCTACCTGTGCAACCGGCCTGAGTTCGTGATTGCGTACCTGGCGACGCTGGAAGTGGGCGCCATCATGGTCCCTATCAATTTGCGTTACAGGCGCCGGGAACTCAGCCACATATTGAACGATGCAGAGCCGGTGCTGCTGGTGATCGAGGACGAGCACTGGCCGGTGCTGGATGAGATCGTGGGGATTGAAATCGGGCCAGATCTGACGGTGCTGTCGGTTGACCGGTCAGAGACCTGGCTGGAAGAGGCTGACGGCAAGGAGTGGACCAGCGCGTCGCGGCCGCTGACGCGCGGTGAGGAGACCGCGCTGATCATGTATACCAGCGGCACGACGGGCGCGAGCAAGGGGGCTGTGCTGACCCATAATCATGTGCTGGCGACGGTGACCGGCCTTCTGAGCGCGTGGGCGTGGCAGGCGGAAGATGTGCTGCTGCTGCCCCTGCCGCTGTTTCATACACACGGGCTGGTGGTGGGGCTGCACTGCGCGCTGGCAATGGGGGCGACGGTGCGGTTGCGTACGGGATTTGATGCGACCGAGACGGTGAATACGCTCTCGAACGGCGGGGCGACGCTGTTTTTCGCTGTGCCGACTATCTATACCAGGCTGGTTGACTTTCTGGCAAAGATGGAAGAAGCGCCCTCCTTTGCGTCAATGCGCTTGTTCTGTTCGGGGAGCGCGCCGCTGCCGGCGGAAATTCACAGTGAATTCGAGCGGCTGACGGGGAAACGAATCCTTGAACGCTACGGGATGACCGAGACGGGCATGAATTTCAGCAATCCGTACGCGGGGCCGCGCGTGGCAGGCACGGTGGGAACGCCGCTTCCGGGGGTGTTCGCCCGCATTGTGGACAGGAAGGGGCAGGACCTGCCGGCGGGCGAGGAGGGCGAGCTGCTGCTCCGCGGGAGCAACGTGTTCGACGAGTACTGGCGAGCCCCGCAAAAGACGGCCGAGAGTTTTGTACAGGACGACCTGGGGAATCGCTGGTTTCTGACAGGGGACCTGGCGCGGATGGATCCTCTCACGGGCTATGTGACGCTGCTGGGCAGGCAGCATGAGTTGATAATTTCGGGCGGGCTGAACATCTATCCGCGCGAAGTGGAGGAGATGTTGACGACATTCCCGGGTATCGAAGAGGCGGCGGTGGTGGGTGAGCCCGACACTGAGTGGGGCGAGGCGCCGGTGGCCTACCTGGTGTGCAGTTGCGAGATCGACGAGGTGGATTTGGAGCGCTATTGTCGAGGGCAGCTGGCTTCGTATAAGCTGCCGAGACAGTTGCACTTTGTTGCGGCCTTGCCGCGGAATGCGATGGGAAAGGTGCAGAAGCATCTGTTGCCGCGGGGAGGTGTTTGAACAGTGATTTGGGGAATTCTTGAAATGGGTTGCCATCTCTGATTCAGAAAGCAATCCTTTCCTTCTTATCTCAAATTGCCAGCTTTTGCCGTGAAAATTCATTAGTTTCTTGGACTGTCCTGCCAGCAGGTAAACGAAAGTGCCGATGCACAAGACAAAGATTGATACTAGCGGAGTGTACTCAGAGTTGCGACGGAGCCTACGGGAGTTGAGCGTAGGTATTCTCCGGAGAGGTACGGGCGACGGTTGAATGTGGAGCAGGCGTATCCGGTTGCATTCGTGGAGACGATGAACGCGGCTGGGTTACGCGACTTCAATCCCGATGGAATGAGAATAGGAACTCTTGGTTCAGAGGAGATTTCTTGATGACCAGACAGTTGACAGCAATAATCGAACGCGAAGATGATGGCTACGTGGCTCTCTGCCCGGGACTGGACATCGCCAGCCAGGGGGAGACGGTGGCGGAGGCGAGAGCCAATCTGAAAGAGGCACTGGAACTGTTCTTCGAGACTGCTTCTACCACTGAGATTCAGGAACGATTGCACAGTGAAGTGTACGTAACTCAGGTGGAGGTCGAGGTTGCCTAGACTGCGCGTGTTGTCAGGCCGTGAAGTCTGTCGAATACTCACTAGTCACGGCTGTAGTGAAGCTCGGCGCAGAGGCAGTCAAATTATCATGCAGAAGGTTGAACAGGAATCTACGATTTCAGTCCCCGTACCGGATCACAAGGCACTGAGGACGGGAACACTCTAGTCAATCATCAGGCAATCGCGACTTCCCAGAGCTCTTTTTGAGTGATGTCTCGTTAGCGCCAGTTGCTGTAGAATCAACCGAGCCCGCTTGTCCCATCCGTCTGGCTTACCACAATGTCACCCTCCCAGATTGAAATTGACACGAGCAGACGTTTCGCCGAACTTCGGAGGGGCGTGCGGGGACTGTGTGCGCGATTTCCGGGCGAGTATTGGCGGCGACTGGATGGGGAGCGGGAGTATCCCACCGAGTTCGTGGAGGCGATGACGGATGCGGGTTTTTTGGGAGCGCTGATCCCGGAGAAATACGGAGGCGGGGGCGCTTCGGTTGCGGAGGCTTCGGTAATTCTGGAGGAGGTGAACCGGAGCGGAGGAAACGCGGGCGTATGCCACGCGCAGATGTATGTGATGGGCGCGCTGGTGCGGCACGGGTCGGCGGATCAGAAGGAGAGGTGGCTGCCGGCGCTGGCGGAAGGGAAGCTGCGGCTGCAGGCGTTTGGGGTGACGGAACCCACGGCCGGGTCGGATACGACGCGGATCCAGACGCGGGCGGAGCGGGACGGAGATGCCTATGTGATCACGGGTCAGAAGATCTGGACGAGCCGGGCGGAGTATTCAGATCTGATGCTGCTGCTGGCGCGGACGACGCCGCTGGAGGCGGTGAAGAGACGCACGGATGGACTGTCACTGTTTCTGGTTGATCTGAGGGAGGCGGATGAACGGGCGTTGACGATCCGGCCGCTGGAGACGATGATCAACCATCATACGACGGAGATCTTTTTCGACGGGCTGCGGGTTCCGGCGGAGAACCGTATCGGCGAGGAGGGGATGGGCTTCCGGTATATACTGGACGGAATGAACGCCGAGCGGATCCTGATTGCGGCCGAGTCGATCGGGGATGGGGGCTGGTTCATCGAGCGTTCGGTTGCCTACGCGAATGAGCGCGTTGTATTCGACCGGCCGATCGGACAGAACCAGGGCGTGCAGTTTCCCATTGCGCAGGCGTACGCGAATCTGCGGGCGGCCGATCTGATGCGCTGGCAGGCGGCGGAGCTGTTTGACAGCGGGAGCCCTTGCGGCGCTGAGGCCAACATGGCGAAGATGCTGGCGGCCGACGCGGCGTGGGAGGCAGCCAACGTTTGCCTGCAGACGCACGGCGGCTTTGGCTTTGCAAGAGAACATGATGTGGAGCGCAAGTTCCGCGAAGCGAAACTGTACCAGATCGCACCTGTCTCGAACAACCTGGTGCTGTCTTATCTGGCGCAGCATGTGCTGGGACTGCCGCGATCTTACTGATTAGAGCGTAATGCGTATTACTTCAACTGGGGAGGATGGAGTTTCCTGATGGCTTTGCCACTGTCGCACATTACTGTCGTTGCCTTGGAGCAGGCGATTGCGGCGCCGCTGGCGACGCGGCATCTGGCCGACCTTGGAGCGCGGGTTATCAAGGTGGAGCGGCCGGGGGTAGGGGACTTTGCGCGGCATTATGATTCGGCGGCGCGGGGTCTGTGCAGCCACTTCGCCTGGGCGAATCGCTCAAAGGAGTCTATTACGCTGGATTTGAAGTCGGCGGGCGGCCAGGAGATTCTGGGCAAGTTGCTGGAGCGGGCAGACGTCTTTGTTCAGAACCTGGCGCCGGGGGCGGTGGAGCGGCTGGGCTTCGACGATGAGCGGCTGCGCAGGGACTTTCCCGACCTCATCGTGTGTCATGTAAGCGGGTACGGTGCGGACGGGCCTTACCGTGACAAGAAGGCGTACGATCTGCTGGTCCAGGCGGAGACGGGCGTGGTCGCGGTGACGGGCAGTGAGGAGGCTGCCGCCAAGAGCGGAATTCCAGTTGCGGATATAGCCGGGGGTATGTACGCGTACAGCAGCATCCTGGCGGCTCTGCTTCAGCGGGAGCGCGACGGTGGTGGGTGTGTGCTTCATGTCTCGCTGTTTGACGGGCTGTGCGATTGGATGGGCTTTCCGGCCTACTATACCTTGGGAGAGACGCCGCTGCCCCGGACGGGGGCCAGCCACGCGGCTATCGCGCCGTACGGCCCCTATGCCGCGGGCGACGGACGCACGATCCTCTTCTCGATTCAGAGTCAGCGGGAGTGGGAGCAGTTCTGTACGGTGGTGCTGGAAAGGCCTGGTTTTGCGATCGATGTTCGCTTTGCAGACAATACGCGACGCGTGCAGAACCGGGCTGCCTTGCAGGAAGAGATCGAGTCGGTCTTTGCCGAAATGACGGCAAAGCAGATTGCCGAACGGATGGAGCGGGGGCAGATCGCCTACGCGGAACAGCGGAAGTTGGAGGAGTTCTGGGAACATCCTCAGCTGGCGGCGCGAGGACGTGTGGCAGAGGTAGGATCGCCGGTGGGGTCGTTGCCGGCGCTTATGCCGGCGACAGTGAACGAAGCGTGGCCCCCGCGTTTCGAGGCGATCCCAGCGACCGGCGAACATTCGCAGGCGCTGCTGGCGGAGCTGGGTTATGGGCCGGAGGCGATCGAGGGGCTGGAACGGGACGGGGTGGTGTGAAGAACGGAGGTCAAAGGAGAAGAAATGTCCACACGGGAGGATGGGCAGGGGCGTTTTTTCGAGGACTTCAGCGTTGGGGATCTTTTTGAGCATAGGCTGGGGCGCACAGTGCTGGCGGCGGACAATGTGTGGTTTACGCTGCTGACGGTGAACCCGAATCCGATCCATTTCGATGCCCACTATGCGAGCCAGACGGAGTGGGGACGTCCTCTGGTGGATTCGACGTTCACGCTGGCGCTGGTGACCGGACTGTCGGTGGCGGACATCTCACAGAATGCAGTCAATTTGGGCTGGGACGAGGTGCGGCTGCCGGCGCCGGTGTTTGAGGGCGACACGATCTACGCCCAAAGCGAAGTGTTGCATCTGCGTCCGTCACGGAGCCGGACGCATCAGGGGATTGTCACGGTAAAGACTATTGGATTCAATCAGGATGGGGTGGTCGTTATCGAATTCAAGCGCACATTACTTATCTACAGGCGCGGACATGGTCCGAAATCTAGTCGACCGGTTGTTCAGAAATCTACATGACGGGAGGCAGAGGAAAGGGCCGTCGAGGCATTCCGGCACCAGCAGATCGTCCACGATTGACAGCGACTTAAGGCCCGGTTCTCACGACCTGATGATGATCCGTCTCGAAACGCCGCGGCTGACGCTCTTGACACTGACAGTGCAGCAGATGCGCTGGCAGAGGGACGACTTTGCGCGCCTGGAACAGGCGCTGGGGTTGGCGCCGAGCGGGCAGAAGTTGGAGGACGAGCTCCGGCCAATCGTCTCACGGGCGATCAGCCAGATGCGACGCAGGCCGCACCATGCGCGCTGGCATTGCCAGTGGGCGGCGGTGTTTAAGGAGGAGCGGCGCATTATAGGCAGCCTGGCATTCAAGGGCCCGCCAGACCGCGAAGAAGCAGTGGAGATCGGGTACGGATTTGATCCTTCTTACCACAACCGCGGGCTGGCGACGGAGGCGGTCGGCGAGATGGTACGCTGGGCGCTGAGTGAGGATGGCGTGGAGACGGTGATCGCGGAGACGGCAAATATGAACGTGGCGTCGATGCGCGTGCTGCAGAAGGTGGGATTTGTAATCACGTCGGCGACGCAGCGGTACTTGTATTGGAAGGTCAGTGGTCGGTGAGCGGTGGAGGGCGGTCAGCGCTTCTGGACGATGTAGATGAGTTCGGAGGGGTAGGTGAGGGAGTCGGCTTGCCAGCCGGCTTTTTTGATCTGGGAAAGGAAATTGGCTGCGTAGTGCTGGGCCATGCCTTGCTTACGACCGGCAAGAGTTTGGTTAGGAAAGGAGACGATGAGGATCGGGGCGTCGATCCTGTGGAGGAGGCGTTCGCCGGAGCCACTTTCGATCTGTTCGAGGCAAGGCAGCGTTTTGAGGAGGAAGGCGATATCGGCTGGGAGTGTGCCCTTGTCGTCCAGAGCGTTGCGCTGTGCAGCCGCGCCGGCGTAGCCCATGGCATCCAAGAAGCCGTTGAGGAAGTCGATCTGGTCGGCGAAAATGTCGAATGCGAAGTACTTTACGTCGGGGGAGAGCGGCATCCAGGGGCGGGCCAGAGGGTGGAGTCCACAAGCGATGTCGAGGACGGAGCGGACAGGGGGAAGCCGCTGAAAGAGCTGCGGATAGTACGTGTCGAGAATGGGTAGCCTTTCGTGGGTGGAGGCGTGGGCGGCCATGAGGCGGCGCAGTAGGATCCGCACCGATGGGTCGACGGAGGGGTCGCTGCCGGGGCCGCATTTGGCGGCGGTGACGGTTGTTCTCAGCTCATGGAGCGCGTCGTCGTAGTTGAGATTGCGGCGAATATAGGCAGCGGCGCTCTGGTGAAGCTGGCTTTTGGCCGCTTTGACGGACTCCTTGAGGGTACGGCCCTTGGCGAGTTCGGCAGCGGCGACGTCGCGTGCCAGCCCGGGATGGATACAGCGATATTTGCGGGCCGCCAGAATCGTAGCCAGCGCCTGATCGAGCCGGCCGTCGGGCTGCTGGGAGGAGGAATTCATATTCTTTGTGTATACCGGATCGCTGAAGGCCGGACGGGCGGGGCTGAACGCTGTAGCTGCGCAGGTGTCACTCTACCTGCTAGCCGCGCCCATTGTCGTCGCGGTACTGTTGCTTTAAGGCGCGGTTGACGTCGCGTTCGGCGTCGCGTCTGGCGATGGACTGGCGTTTGTCGTACTGCCGTTTTCCGCGCACGAGAGCGATCTGGACTTTGGCGAGACCGGCGTTGTTGATGTACATGCGCAGGGGGACGATGGTCCAGTTGCGCTGAGTGGCGCGCGCGTGCAGGTGATCGATCTGGCGTCTGTGGAGGAGCAGTTTGCGGGAGCGGGTCTCCTCGTGGTTGGAGCGATTGCCGTGTCGATACTGGGCTATGTGCACGCCCATGAGCCAGGCCTCACCGTCGCGTACGAGAACAAAGCCCTCACGCAGATTCACGGAGCCGACGCGTACGGACTTGATCTCGGTGCCCGTCAGAGCGATGCCGGCTTCGAATGTCTCTTCTATGAAATAGTCGTGGCGCGCCTTGCGATTTGTGGCGACGGTGCGGGGACCGGTCGGCGCGGTCTGTTGCTTCTTTTTCTTGGCCAATGTCTTTTTCTGCAGTCGGTAGACGCTGGGTGCGTCCCGTTATTCCCCGGTTCTTAGTAACTCGAGGGCGCGATCAAGTTGCGGGTCTTCGTCGTTTTCGGCCTGCTCGATGGATTCCTCAACAACGATGTCGGGTTCCAATCCGGTGGCGTCGATGGACCGATCTGACGGCGTGTACCAGAGGGCGATCGTCACGCGGAGGAGGCTTTCATCGCTGAGGGTATGGGGCAGTTGAACGCTGCCCTTGCCAAACGTTGTCACACCAACCAGGGGTGCGCGCTCGACATCCTGGAGGGCGCCGGCGACAATTTCGCTGGCGCTGGCGCTGCCTTTGTTGACGAGTACAACCATGGGCAGGTCGTCGGGTACGAGAGCACTTCCTTCGGTTTTGTAGATTTCCTCGGTGCCGTCGCTGAAGCGCTCGATAAGTACGCGCTCGTCTTCGAGGAATACGCTGGTCACTCTGATGGCCTCGCGCAGGAGGCCGCCTGGATTTCCGCGCAGGTCGAAGATCAGGCCCTGGATGTCGTCGGTCAGAAGGATCTCGAGTTCGTCGCGCAGCTTCTCGCCGGCATCAACGGAAAACCGTTTGAGAGCGACATAGGCGAACTCGTCATTGTCGCCGTAGAGTTCACTCTCGACGACCGGGACATCGATCACGTCGCGGGTGACGGGAAACTCCAGCGGGTCGTCGAGCCCTTCGCGACGAACGGTCAAGTGGACTTCGGTGCCCTTCGGCCCCTTGATCCGGTTGATCGCTTCATTCAGCCCGTTCAGCTCGGCCACGTCCTGGCCGTTAATCGCGATGATCAGGTCACCGCGGCGGATACCGGCATTCCAGGCAGGTTGATCCTTAAATGGTTCGATAATGCGAACCGCTTCTTCGTCTTCGGCCCATTCCACCATTGCGCCGATGCCTTCGAAGCTTCCCTCGATGCCTTCCATGAAGCTGGCGGCTTCATCTGGGTTAAGAAAGCCGGTGTTCCTGTCATCTAGTGTTTCCAGCACGCCGCGAATGGCGCCGTAGCTGCGTTCATTGGGCGAAGGCAGTTCTCCGTAATAGTCCTCTTCGACCAGCTCCATTGCTTCCCAAAAAATGTCCAGGTCGTCAGGCGCTAGAGCGCGGTCAGTCTCAGCTGCCACCGCGGTGGAGCCGGCCGGCTCGCCGTCGTAACTTAACCGGCCGAACATAAAGCCCAAGCCGGAGCCGACCGTGAAGATTACGGCGGCGATGAGTAGGACGGCACAGCCTGTTAGGTGCAGCTTCTGCCGGGAGGAGATCCGTTTTCCTAGACTGAGTTTGGTCAGTGCAGTCTGTTCAACATGCTTGCTCATACGGGTGAATCCTGAGCCGAATCGTTTAGAGCGAACTGACACGCCGGTTCCGCCCACAGCCTCCTGGGACGAAACGAGCCTGACAGGAGGGGGGCGTCCGAACGGATGAACTTTCAGAGATTCTACCATATGGGGTGATGGCGGAAAAGCAATCCTGCATCCAAAGAGGAAGTATCGAGTTTTCGGTAACACCACTCGGTCTGAGCGATGGAATCAGTGAACGTGAAGAGTAAGGGCAGCATTGCATAGATGTTGGAGTCGGGATTCTCTGGGTGGTGAGGAAGGGGCTATAATTGGAAAGACGGATCTAATCCAGGCAGGTGATTGTTCGCACACTTGGGTGGAGCCGCTGGACAAAGGTAAACTAGCAGGTTACGCCGGAGGGATAGAGATGACGATCATAACGGAGGACATTCAGCGACCGCCGCGGGCGTTGGTTGAGGGGCTGGCGCAAATTGGGTCGGCAACAGCCAGCGGGGAGCTGAGCCGGCTGGGCATCAGCGACCCGCAAATTCGGGGGCCGCAGCCATGGACCCCCGGAAAGGTCGCGGCAGGGCCGGCGCTGACACTCCAGTTCATGCCCAAGCGGGAGGATCAGTACAGCGTTGACGAATACAACGACCCGGAGAAGCAGCTTCACCGCCACGTCCTGTACCATACGCAGCCGGGGGATATGGTGGTCGTTGACGCCAGAGCGAATATGGCGAGCGGGGTGTTCGGCGAGATGATGCTGACCTATTTTCAGGGCCGGGGCGGCGCTGGGGTGGTCATCGACGGTTGTATTCGCGACTACCCCAAAGCGCAGGAGCTGGAGTTAGGGCTTTGGCTGCGGGGGGTGACGCCGAACTTTCACACACAGACTAACATTTTCCCCTTTGCGGTGAATGTGCCGGTGGCCTGCGGCGATACGCTGGTGATGCCGGGCGACATCGTGATCGCGGATGACGACGGCGTGGTCGTCGTACCGATTGCGCTGGCTCCGGAGCTGCTGGACAAAGCCGGCGAGCACGCGGAATGGGAGGAGTTCTCACGGATGAGGCTGGCTGAAGGGGGAGATCTGCGCAAGTATTATCCGTTGCGAGAGGACGCGCAGGAGGAGTACGAGGACTGGAAAGCGAAGCAGTAGTCAGTGGTTGGTAGTTCTGGTTGGCGGCGGCGGCGGGGCTGAATGGAACTGTTGGTTCTGTGGTATTATCGTGATGTCGCCGCAGGTTTCAGAGAGGGATAGGTAGCTTTACGGTGTCTTCGTTTGCCGAATCCAAGAGAATGCCGGGCAGTGAGTGGTTCAAGAACCGGCCGCGGTCATTGGAAGGCGTTTACGCGGGCTCGAAGTCGGTCTTGCAGCTGCTCTATCCGGTGTTGAAGCGGATACTGCCGGCGCGGTTTACAGAGCGCGTATTTGTTTGGAGCGAAGAGGTAACGAAGGGGTATCTGTTCAACTGCCAGATGTGCGGGCAGTGTATTTTGCACAGCACGGGTATGACCTGCCCGATGAACTGCCCCAAGAATTTGCGCAACGGGCCTTGCGGTGGTGTGCGCCAGAATGGGCATTGTGAAGTAATCCCGGAGATGCCGTGTGTGTGGGTGCAGGCGTGGCAACGGGACGCGCAGATGGGGCGCTACGGAGGCGAGATTCAGCTTCTTCAACCGCCTGTCAACCGCGCATTGCAGAACAGCAGCGCATGGCTGAACCAACTGGAAGGAGTCGACGCGCAGCGGCCTTCCGGCTGGTCAACGATTGAACTGGAGTAGAACGATCTGACGCTGGGCAGCTTCATGCGAGTCTCGCAAGCCGAGACTCTACTTTCTTTCCTCTGAATTGGAGAATCCACCTCTCTTTCACACCCATGGCAAACCCAGACCAAGCTTCTTCGGCCGGTGAGTGGGCATTGCATGGCGGCGAATCCCATCTGCGGCAGGTGTTGGAAGCCGGCCACTTCGCGGTGACGGCGGAACTGAACGCGCCGGATTCCGCGGACGCAGAGGATGTTTACGCCAACGTCGCCGAGCTGGGCGACGTATGCGACGGCATCAATGCGACAGACGGTTCGGGCGCGAACTGCCACATGAGCAGTGTGGCCTGCTGTGCCCTGATGGCGCGTGCGGGCTACGAGCCGGTCTTGCAGATGGGATGCCGAGACCGCAACCGCATTGCGATACAGGGCGATCTGCTGGGCGCGGCGGCGCTGGGCGTGCGCAACGTCCTCTGCTTGACGGGCGACGACGTGAGCGCGGGCGATCAGCCGGAGGCGCGGCGCGTGTTCGACTTTGACGCGCTGCACTTGCTGCGTACAGCCCAGATCATGCGGGACCAGGGCGTTTTGCTGAGCGGGCGCAAGTTGACGACGCCGCCCGAATTTTTCTTGGGCGCGGCCGCGAACCCGTTTGTGCCCCCCCAGGATCTGCGTCACCTGCGTCTGGCCAAGAAGATCGAGGCGGGCGCGCAGTTCATTCAGACACAGTACTGCTACGACGTGCCGATTTTCGAGGCGTTTATGCGCCGGGCGCGGGACATGGGACTGCATGAGAAGGTGTATCTGCTGGTCGGCGTGGGGCCGCTGCGCTCGGAACGGGCGGCGGAGTTCATGCGCAGCCGGGTGCCCGGTGTGCATATCCCGGATGCGGTCGTAGACAGGCTGGCGAAGACGCCGCGGAAGGGTAAGCGGGAGGAGGGCATCCGGATCTGTGTGGAGATCATTGAGGAGGTAAAGCAGATCGAAGGCGTGCATGGGGTTCATATCATGGCCTACCGGCAGGAGGAGACAGTGCCGGAAATTGTGGAACGGGCGGGGATACTACGGGAGAAGCCGAAGGAATAGCGTATTGACTTCGATCCGAAAGTGGCGGAGCTGCCGGCATGGTGGCTCCTTTCCTATTTCTGGCGCATTTCAGAGTTGACGGCTCGCAGCTGGCGTTTTTGGATTCCGGGCTCTCGTCCCCCTTTAGATGCCGAACCGTCTACTCTGCGCGAGGCACTGCCGAGATTTTCCATGCAGTCCGCTCAAGTCTGTGAACGGATCGCCCCCTCCTTCCTCTGTCTACTGAAGGCTTTCCTCCGTACGATCGCCGGTCAACAGGAGCCGGACCGGTTGCCTGAACATGATCTTCTCGTACAGGAGACCCTGCTGCGTGCCGTGGGAACGCTGGTGGACTGACGACAGTTAATTTTCTTGATCGAGGTGGAGCAATGAAATCTATCGGTATTGAGTTTCCGAAACTGGGCGCAGCCAGACTTTTCGATCTGCCTGATCCGCCTCAACCCGGTCCCACCGAGATTGTTACGCGGACCCTTTTTTCGGGCGTTACCAACGGCACCGAACGCCACTCTTTGATGGCGGACTTTGGCAGCCGTTTCCCGGCCCGCGGGGGCTACCAGCATGTAAGCGTCATCGAGGAAGTGGGAAGTCGTGTTGACCAGTTTTCGGTGGGCAAGACGGTGTTTCTGGGCAATCACGGCGGTCACCGGGGCTGGCACCTCGTGGATCTGGCCGCCGCCAACCCACGCGAGCGCCTCTGCATCGAGCTGCCGCCTGACATTGAGCATGAGTTTTGCGCCCTCTTCGGCATCGCGGGTGTAGGGTTCAGGCATTCGCGGCGCATCCGCGTCGCGGCGCCGATGCGAGTGTGGGTTGCCGGCCTGGGTTTGATCGGTCAGTCAGTGGCGCAAGCTTCGCGCGCGCTCGGCGCCCACGTCACTGTCACCGACGTCGACCCGCGCCGCCTGCAGATTGCGGCCCGACTCGGCGCTCACCGCGTGATTGACATCAGCGACGATAGCGCCATCGAGTCGCTCACAGAGGGCGGTCCCTATGACAGAATCGTCGACGCATGCGGCGCGCCCGACCTCTTCGAATTCATTTACGAACACAAGCTTCTCGCGCTGTACGGAGCGATCGGCGCGCTGGCTGGCCGACAGCCGACCGTCTTTCACCAGACGATGTTGCACGCTTTGAGGGCGTCAATCGAGTCATCGTCGCATTTTACGTTGGAAGATCTGGGGATACTGCGCCACTACTGCCAGCTTGGTACTGTTCGCATCGAGCCGTTGGTAACACACCGTGTCCCTGTGGACGAAGCCCCGGCCATTTACGCGACGATGCGCGACGATCCGGCTGAACTGCTCGGGGTCATATTTGACTGGCGAACTTGAATGGAGGCAGGCCGGAAGGGGACAGATTGGGGAAGCAGGAATTCCGTGCGCAGTTGAGTGCCCAAGGCACCGGATTGATGTCTTATCCGGAAAGAGTTGCCGGCTTCCCTGCCTGGCCAACAAGGATCAGGCGGGGTATTCGATTTGAATCGTGTCGAACTCGATGACCCCGCTGGGGAGGTATGCGTAGTCCGGCTCGTAGTCACGGTGTGTGCGCAGGCGATCTCTCATCTCCTGGGGAGCGTCGAGAGGAACTACGTTTAGCGGGAATAGCACCAGGATCAGATCACAGTTCACATCTTTAAGCGCGTCACAAATGTCGCCATAGCCGTAAAGATCCTGCTTATCGTGACGACCACCCACACACGTCCATTGCGAAGGATCATCAGAGAGTAGAAGGGTTTGCTCACTCCAGTCTTCCGTGACTGAAAGGGACTGGCCGGTGAGGGCGAAGTTCGGTCGCGTGTCGCCCACATCTGCCTGCACCCACAGAGTCAGGTTCGCCCCTTTCAGATCAACATCGCCTCGCAGACGAACGGTCATGCGCGCGTTGGTCAGATTGCGATCCTTACCCTCAGCCAGAAAGCGATTTACTCCGACCTCCGCGGCGAACTCATCTGTGTAATAGCTGGCATAGGTGTGGAGGTAGGCAAGCAGATGCAGATAGCCCGCGCCGGGGGCAGAGTGATTGGGGTCGACACGCCAAGGGCTGCGAGTAACGAAGGCTCCTTCCTTCAGTTCCGGCAGATGTGATCCTGTCCCCCATGCGCACCAACCGCCGGAGCCGTTGTCGAATGTCTCGATATATTTTGTGCGATCCACTGCCATGTCCTCGCGGTATCCCAGTAGTGAACTGGCGGGGTTTGTGAACGGATCTTGTCTGCGCAGTCCTATCTGTTGGGCAGGACGAAGTAGAAGCGGGCGCCGCCTTCGGAGCGGTTTTCGACGCCGATGACGCCGTTGTGGGCTTCGACGACGGCTTTAGCAATGGTGAGGCCGAGGCCGGAGCCGCCGCCGCGGACGCGGCTGCGGGACTGCTCGACGCGGTAGAACTGTTCGAAGACCTTAGGCAGACTTTCTTCAGGGATGCCAGGCCCGGAATCGAAGACATCAACACGCACGCCGCCTAAGACTCCCTGGGCGCTTACGGCGACGGAGCCGCCGGGAGGCGTGTGGCGGACCGCGTTGCCGATCAGATTGGTCAGGACGCGGCCGATGAGACCCGCGTCGAGCCTGACAGGGTCGACGCGGGGGTCCGCGCTGCCGGAGAGTCCGATGCCGAGCTCCTCAGCCTGGACAGCAAAGCTCTCCAGCGTGTCGGATATCAGATCAGACAGAGAGATCGGCTGGCGGTCGAGTTTGAGGCCGCCTGCTTCAATTTCGGCCATCTCGAACAGTTCGTCGATCAGGACGGAGAGTGCGGCCGCGTCGAACTGGATGGTGCGCAGGTATCGCTGTGTTTCATTCGGGTCGGTGATGTAGCCGTCGGCCAGCGCTTCCACGAGGGCCTGGATAGAGGCGAGTGGTGTGCGGAGGTCGTGGCCGATCCACGCCAACAGATTTCGACGCAGCTGTTCTGTTTCGCGGTGCCGACTCTCGGCTGCCTCAAGCCGGGCAGCCATCTGGTTAAAGGTTTCTCCAAGCCGCGCCAGTTCATCTTTGCCGACTACCTCTACGCGCACGTCTCGCCTGCCTTCGGCGATGGCGAATGCCGCCCGGTCCACCCACTGTATCTTCTCGGTCAGGGCGGTCGAGAGGAAGTAGCCGAGCGCGGTGGCGATTCCGCCGGCAAAGATGAGAAGCACGGCGGCCAAGCGCAGGTCGTGGTCGCTGGCAAACATGAGCCGGGCGGTCACAAAGACGTTGAGAAAGGTGAGTAGGCTGGCGAATCCGTAACCGCCAAGTAGAGTCCAGCTGAGGCGAGGGGAGTAGTGGAGCCAGCCCAAGCGGTAGACCAGGTACACCGCGGCGACGGACAGAAGTGCAGTGGCTGTGAGGAACTGCGCCATCGCCCACAGTTCCTCGGTCGGTGGGGTGAGGACAGCCCGAAACAGGAGCAGGCCGCCGAGGACGGCGATAATGACGCCAAGGAGAAAACGTACTGACGGCGAAGCAGGCGATGGAGAAATAGTTGTTGTGTTCATAAGACCTCTAACTGGTGACCAGCTTGAAGTTGTCGGCCGGTCGCCGCTCCCTACTCTTCCGTTTCAAAGCGATAGCCAACGCCCCAGACGGTAATAATATGTTGCGGGCTCGAAGGGTCCTGCTCGATTTTCTCGCGCAGGCGGCGAACGTGGACGGTGACGGTGCTGGCGTCAATGAACTCTGAAACGCCCCAGACCTGATCCAGCAACTGATTCCGGCTAAAGACCTGGTTGGGATGGCTGGTGAACATCCACAAAAGATCGAACTCCTTAACTGTGAGAGGAATCTCCTTGCCTGCGACGGTCGCCCGGCGGGTGCGTGGGTCAATGTGAATATTGCCGCAGGTAACAGGTTGGTCGCCGCCCGGGGGTGCGGGGGCCTGCTGTGTTCGCCGCAAGACGGCCTTTACCCTGCTAACGAGCTCACGCGTGCTGAAGGGTTTGACGACATAGTCGTCGGCGCCAAGCTCCAGACCGAGGATGCGGTCGATTTCGTCTCGACGGGCTGTGAGAAGAATGATAGGAATTGAGCTGGTCGCCCGGACCTGGCGGGTAATCTCATAGCCGTCTACGCCTGGGAGCATTACGTCGAGGATGAGCAGATCCGGTGGATCGGATTCCAGGAGATTCAGAGCGGACTGCCCATCGTCCACCACAGTTGCGTCGAATCCTTCCCGCACCAGGTACAGTTTGACCACCTCGCTAATGCTGGGTTCGTCGTCAACGACCAGGATTTTGACGCCGGCCATGGCAGGTGGACTTCCTTACAAGAGTGCCGCGGAGAGGTGTTTACAACGCCAAAGGTTAAGAATCCGGTAATCTTTAACCACTGGCAGAGCTACTTCCAGCTGATATACTATAGGTTGCGGAACATTGCCGCTACCATTGTTGCATAACATGTTCATTTAACCAATCTTAAGGAGGAACATACCCCATGCAACTAAGAAAACCGCTTTCTTTGATTCTCATAGCGATACTGATGTTCTCAGGCACGGTCTTCTTGCTTCCGGCTGAAACTGCCTTGGCGGAAGAAGGGGACGACAAGATGGACGAAGGAGTTGCCTTTCTGATTCGCATTGAGAACATCTCCGGTGACAGCGAACTGCCAACGCCATTTGCGCCAGGCGTCTGGGTGTTGCACAGCGAGCCGGGTCCTCTCTTCATTGAAGGCGAAGCTGATAAAGGATACGGCCTGGAGGCGTTGGCTGAGGACGGCGATCCGTCCGCTTTGGCTGAAGCCCTGAACGGAATGGGCCTGCATGCAGGCGTTTTCAATACGCCGGCCGGCGCGGAAGGGCCTGGTGTAGTGTTGCCCGGCAGCGCCGGTATGATGGGAGCAATGCCGCCAGGGAACGCGTATGAATTTGTGGTAAAGGCCACGCCTGACACGCCCTACCTTTCCTTTGCTACTATGTTCGTGCAGTCCAACGACCTTTTCGTCGGGCCGGGAGAGGCCGGTATTGCCCTCTTCGATATGGACGGTATGGCGATGGAGGGGATGCAGGACGTATCCGCGGAAATACAGCTGTGGGATGCAGGCACCGAGGCCAATGAGGAGCCGGGCGTAGGCGGCGAACAGGCGCCGCGACAGTCCGGACCCAATATGGGGCCGCCTGAAGTCGACGGCACCGTCCGACTCGTGGATGACGGTTACTCCTATCCCGAGGCCTCCGCCCTTGTGAAGGTCACCATCGACAAAGCCATGATGATGGACGCGGAGATGGAGAAGGACGACGAGATGATGTCCGACAAGGATGATAAGATGATGTCGGACAAGGATGACAAGATGATGTCCGACAAAGACGGTATGATGATGGGAGACATCATGTTGATGGAAGAAGGAGACACGCCTTATACCGTTGAGTCCGGTGACACGCTCGGCTCTATCTCCCGGCGCGCGTACGGCGCCAGCAAGTACTGGGAGGTGATTTGCAGCGCAAACGGGCTGGCGAACTGCAATCTCATCCATGTCGGCGATGAGCTGATGCTCCCATCGCACGCCGACGCCATGTCCAAGATGGACATGATGATGATGGGCGAGAAAGATGGCATGATGGGTGAGAAGGACGAGATGATGTCGGATAAGGACGACAAGATGATGTCCGACAAAGACGACAAGATGATGTCGGACAAGGATGACAAGATGATGTCCGACAAAGACGGTATGATGAAAGACGACGGCATGATGATGGGAGACATCATGTTGATGGAGGATGGTGACACGCCTTACACAGTGGTCGCCGGAGACACGCTTGGCGGCATTGCCAAGCGCGCTTACGGCAACGTGAACTACTGGAAGGCGATCTGCAGCGCAAACGAACTGGAGAATTGCGACCGCATCGATATCGGAGACGAGTTGCTGCTGCCCACCCAGGCTGAGGCCGAGGAGATGATGGACAGCATGATGATGATGGACGACGGTATGGATGCGATGGACAAGAAGGACGATATGTAGAAATTGTGAGGGTCACCTGACCCAGAGTGAGGTATGGAGGCGCGCAGTGCGCGCCTCCACTTGCACACGGAAGACACTGAGATGATCGTGAAAACTCTTACGAAAGCACTGACCGACAATGGAATCGGACGGTGTAATCGTCCCGACTTCGGTCAAAGTTACGCCGTTCGACTGAGTCGTAGGCGACATCAGGACGGAAGTCGCTACCGAATCGCTCTCCTGACGTTGATCTGTGGGTTGTTACTGGCCGGCTGCATTGTGCCGGAAACTATGCCGGCCCAGAGTAACCAGGGCAGTCCGAGCGGTAAGGGTGCGAAAGTGGATGCGATTCAAACTCGAGTCGCGGAGGAGCGGGCCGGGCAAGCTTCGGATTCGGAAGACGCGATGTCCAACGCAAGCGATGGTGCGCAAGGTCAGACTTCAACTGTCGAAGAGTCCGGCGGGGCGTTGGTCCCCGGCCCGACGGCGCAGCAGCTGGAACTCCTGGCCAAATTGCGGCCGCAAGGAGAGGCGCCAGAGCTTCTCAACAAAGTGTGGCTGAACTCGGAGCCGCTGAAATTGGCGGATCTGCGGGGCAATGTCGTGCTGGTCGAGTTCTGGACCTATGGGTGATACAACTGCGTAAACGTAATTCCCTCGTTGAGGGAATGGCACGAGAAGTACGCGGATGACGGTTTTGTGATTATCGGTGTTCACACCCCTGAGTTCAGGCACGAACGGGATGTGCAAAACGTCGAGAATTCCCTTACCCGCCTATCGATCCCATTCGCTGTTGCTATCGACAACGATTGGAAGACGTGGCGCTCCTACAACAATCGCTACTGGCCGGCCATGTACTTCATCGACAAGACCGGACAGATCCGCTACCTGAAGATTGGTGAAGGCCAGTACGGATACTCGGAGTCGGTGATTCAGGCGCTCCTGGCCGAACCATACACGGCCAACTAGTCTGGAGCAGCCGTATTGCGCAAATGCGGGGGCTTTGACCAGCCCCCGCACGCGCCGAACAGGACGTACTCCGCTTTGCCACTTGGGCTCCCGGCAGTTGTGCATCAAGCATGCCGCGCGCCTGCCAAGACTCTCCTCTGCGAAAGTAAATTACAGCCGCAATGGAAAAACCCTCAGCTTCAACGCTCAGGACGGGATTCGAGATCGATAAATCGATTCTCCAGTCCAATACACTCTTTTTGAGCGGCCCGTTCGGCGCCGGTAAGACGACGGCGGCGATTGAGCGCGTCCTGTGGCTGCTGCGCCAGGAGCGGGTACGGGGCGACCAGATACTGGTATTGGTGCCCCAGCGCAGTCTGGGACAACCCTACCAGGAGGCGTTACGCAGTTCTGAACTGCCGGCGGGGACGCTTGTGCATGTGACGACGGCAGCATCTCTTGCTCGTTCGAGTGTAGCGCTATACTGGCCGCTGGCTGCGAGCGAGGCCGGCTTCACAGAGCCGCACAGAGAACCGACTTTTCTCAACCTGGAGACGACGCAGTACCATATGGCCGGTCTCGTGGCAAGAGCGGCCCTGCAAGGAGAGTTCGACGCGATCCGTCTGCAGAGGAGTCGAATCGTCAGCCAGGTGCTGGACAATCTGAACAAAGCTGCGCTTCACGGTTTCAGTTTGGAAGAGACCTATAGCCGCCTTGAGAGCACCATTCCGCCAGGCGAGAAGATGGTCGCAAGGTTGAATGTCTTGCGAACAGGCCGCAGAATCAGCCAGGAGTTCCGGCAACTGTGTTTGCAGGAATCACTGGTCGACTACAGCTTGCAGATGCAGATCTTTTTGCAGGTGATACTCGAGAACAAGTGGTGCAGGACCCATCTATTCCGCAGTTTTCGCCATCTGATCTTCGACAATGCAGAGGAGGAGACTTACGCGGCGCAGGAACTGGTGCGCCGCTGGCTTCCCCAGTTGGAGAGCGCGCTGATCGTGTGCGAAGAGGATGGCGGCTACCGGGCCTTTTTGGGGGCGGACTCGCAGAACGCTGAACGCATGGTTCGCTATACGGAGAAGCACATCCAACTGCGTGACTCTTTTGTCGCGGCGCCCGGTTGCTCTGCGCTGATCGGCCGAATCAACCGCGCCGTCAAAGGGCAGGTTATGAATAGCAGGGATGAGGGTGCGGAAGGCGTTTCGGAACCGAGGGGAGTCTGTCCGATTGTGATTCCCGATCGTACCCACCGCTACTTTCCGCAGATGATCGAGTGGGCCGTAGACTCGATCGAGCAGCTGGTCAAGGAAAAAGGCGTGGCGCCGGGAGAGATCGCGGTTCTCGCGCCCTTCGTGAGCGATGCCCTGCGTTTCAGTTTGCTTTCCAGGTTGGAGGAGAGAGGTATTCCCGCCATCAGCCACCGCCCCAGCCGGGCTCTGAACGCGGAGCCGGCGGTGCGGACGCTGCTAACCCTGGCAGCGTTAGCGCATCCAATCTGGCAGCGGCGGCCGCCGAGATCAGATGTGGCACTGGCTCTTGAGAGCGCTATCGCCCCCCTGGATCCTGTGAGGGCGAGCGTGCTGGCACAAGCGGCATACAGCGACAGGGAAGACGCGGACGGAGTGCTGACCGCGTTTGAAGATCTGCGGGGGGATGTGCAGAATCGAGTCTCGTTCGCTGCCGGGGAACTATACGAAGGGCTTCGCAGATGGCTGGCCGACTATAGGGCGGAAAGCGAGTTTTCGCCGTTGGACAGATTCTTCGCCCGCATCTTTGGCGAAAAGCTCAGCCAACCCGGATTTGGGTTTCACGAACAGCCGGACGCCGCCCGGATGGCGGATCAGCTGGCGCGATCGGCGCGCAATTTTCGGTGGGCCGCAGGAGGGCGCCCCTTCGCGGCCGACGGCGGCGAACAGGACGGCAGTGACCCGGACGGTCCGCTTTCTTCCCGGCTAGTTGACACGGGCAGGGCCTACATTGAGTTGGTGGAAAGCGGTGCCCTGGGGGCACTCTATGTGCCGGCGTGGACGGTGAAGGATGACGCCGTGTTTATTGCGCCTGCGTACACTTTTTTGATGCGGAACCGCGCAGTGGATGTTCAGTTCTGGCTCGACATCGGGGCGGAAGGCTGGTCGCAGCGCATTTACCAGCCGCTGACCCATCCCTATGTTCTTTCGAGAAACTGGCCGCGAGACAGGAATTGGGGTGACTCAGAGGAGACCCGCAACCGGCTGGAAAGCCTGAGGTGCCTGTTGATCGGTCTCTTGCGACGCACGCGGCGCAGCGTGTACCTGGGATTGAGTGAATATGGCGAGAGAGGAATGGAGCAACGAGGCCCTCTTCTGAATCTGCTCAATCGTGTCCAGGTACAGGCATGAGTTCGGCCTTTTCTCGGTTCAGAAGGCGCTTATTTGGGTGCGCGAGCTGGACGCTGACGGGAACCTGTCCCTCAATTTGCGGAGATTAGTAGCTGTTCGCGGATGGAACCGGTCCTGGAGATTCTCTGGGGACTGATGAAGAAGAGGCGGCCCCGTCCGGTGGCCCATGCAGTGAAGCTAGAATTGGCTGCAGCGAAAAAAGTGGAGATGCAGTTCAACTGGGCTTTTTTCGCGGGCTTTTGCCTAAACAGTTCCCCTGTATTACAATGTTTTGACCTCCGTACCTGTGCCTAACCTTCCCCGTTTGCACGAGGCATCAGTTGGTCTGCCAGAACACCGACGGAGATTGATGGAAAATTTCGGGAGTGCAAACCGCAACGACTGTCTCCACAAATAACGACTGTATCCACGAGAGATTCGGGCTAGCGACCTCCACCCATTTGGATTTTGACCACCTCTGCGAACCGTGAGTAGCGACTTCATATTTGGTATCCACGATTTTGGCGGCGAAGAGCATATGCGCGCGGCCAGAAAACCGGGCTGGATCGTGTTCAGCGAGGTGGTGGGGCATGATCCGAACGATCTCACGGGCAAGGACTACAGTTCGCTCAGTCGTCAGGGTCTGGGCGTGATCGTTTGCCTGAACAATGGCTACTTTCCCCAGGGCACGCTGCCGACCAGCACTGAGTATTCCAACTTCGCTCGCCGCTGCGCCAATTTCGTAGACGCCAGCAGAGGGTGCAGCCGCTGGGTCATCGGCAATGAAATGAACTATGCGATTGGGCGTCCCAGCCAGGAGTCAGCGCTCGATACGCGCCAGCAATTTGGCGACGCGCCGGCCGGCGACCCGACGCTGCGGAGCTTGCCAGATCGGTTTAGCGCACTGCTGAGCGCAGACGACAGAGAGGCGACATTAGATACCGTGGAAGGTGAGGAGTTGATAACGCCTCAACTCTACGCCAACTGCTACGGAATGTGCAGACAGGCGATCCACAGCTTGGAGGGTCACGAAGGGGATCAGGTATTGGTTGGCGCGGTGGCGCCCTGGAATACCAAAACGGTTTATCCCGGTAATCCGAGCGGCGACTGGATCAAGTATTTTCAGGACATTTTGCTTCAGTGCGGGGCCAGCGGCTGCGACGGAATTACGTTGCATACCTTTACCCATGGGGCGAATCCTACCCTGATTCTGGATAACAGCAAACTACCGGACTTTCCCCAGCATCATTGTCATTTTCAAGCATATCGGGACTTCATGCACGCGATCCCGGTAAACATGCGCCAATTGCCCGTGTACATAACGGAAACTGATCAAGCCGGACCTTGGGAGAACGTGAACAGGGGATGGATTCAGGCTGCCTATGCCGAAATCGATAGGTGGAATCGCCAGAACTCGCAGAAGATTCGGGCCCTGGTGCTGTATCGCTGGCCACAGCTGGACCGCTGGCATATCAAGGGGAAAGAGGGCGTCATCGAAGATTTTCGCGCTGCGTTGCGGCACGACTATCGCTGGAACGTAGAGACTGAACTGGTTCAGCCGGAGCGAGAGGAGGAGCGCCAGCCAGATGTCCTGCCGGAAGCGCGCCGGAACCTTCAGCCGGAGAAGCCGGCAGGGCGGGGGCCCGCGAGGGTTGCAGAAGAGCGGCAAGAGGTTGAAGTTTCCGACGAGATGAGAATGGGCCGCGGGATGGTGTACAGGGTGCAATGGCTGAAGGGAAAGCCCCCGAGCCCGCTTTACCCAGGCCAAATTGTCAGTTTCCCGGTGACAGTCCGAAACACGGGTACGATCGCTTGGCCGGCCGTGGGTCCGCAACAGGTTTCCCTCGGCTATCACTTTTTCCAGAACCGGCAGGAGCTGCCCTACCCTGACGGCAGCCCGGTACTTACGGAATTGCCCAATGACGTGGCGCCGGGCGAAACGGTCACCATCGACGCACAGATGGTAATTCCCGACCGCCCAGGCAACTACACGCTCGTCTTGGACCTGATTAGTGGAGGCGAAAACTGGTTCCAGGCGATGCAGTCGGACATACTCACTCGCTGGCTGAGTGTGAGCAAGGCGCCCCAGATGGCTGGCGCCGAGCAGGCTGCTGAACCCGAGGCTGAAACTGCAATGCAGGAGTATGTAACTGCTGACCCGGCGCCGCAACCGGAAACGACTCCGGTCTTGCAGGTGAAGGAGGAAGCACGTTCGTCTTCTGCGCATCACGGACCGCCGATCGTCGACATCGCGTCGTCGCTGCCGCGCGGTGAAAATCCGTTTGCGTTACGTACGCTCGATCAGATCCGGAGGCTGGTGATTTGTCACACGGCCGCGCCGTCGGGTGTGCCGATTCAGGCGGTTGCGCAGGCCCATATATCGCAGGGTTACCCTGGTATCGCTTATCACTATTTCGTGCTGGAATCGGGAGAAATTCTCCAGGTGGCCGAGGTTGAGGCGGTAGTAAACGATGAAGCAGAGTGGAGCCTGACCGGCGTGAACATCTGCCTGGAGGGGAACTTTGATGAGAATGTGCCGCCCCCGGCCCAACTGACGGCGGCGGCCCAATTGTGCGCCTGGATACTGCCTCGCTTCCAGATGACAGCGGAGAACGTGGTTGGAATGTGCGAGCTGTTGGACACATCCAGCCCTGGGAGCACGTTCGACACCGGTCCTGCCTGGAAGGGAACTCTCAGCGAGAGGATTGTTCAGTTCCTCACCGATTCCCCGCTTTCGCCGCCAGCGGAGGGACATGATGAGGGGGCGCCGGAAGCGCCGGACGAGAGCCCTGCCTTAACTGAGCCGGAGAGGATTCCGGCGCCGAAACCACCTGTCGAAGATGTGGTCGAACGTCTGCCGCGCGATCCTCAGCGCCTTGTACAGCGTGAAGTTGACGATGTCGAGTTTATCGTCATCAACCACACGGCCGCGCCGCCAATCACTCCTCTGCAAACGATTGCGGCGGCGTTCCATCGCCGGCTGCCGGGGATTCTCTATCAATTTTTCATTGCCTCCAATGGCGCGATCTACCAGACGCAACCGCTGATGGAGGTGGTTGACGGCCGAGTCCCGTATATTGCACGGGCGATAAACATCGGCTTTGCCGGAGAGTTCAGTGATGATATACCCACTCCATCACAGATCAAATCGGGGCGGCAGTTGATCTCCTGGCTAATGGAGGAATTTCCGCAGTTGACACTGGCAAGTATTCGCGGTGTAAACGAATTCATCAACCACACATCACCTGGGGAGCAGTGGCTGCAAGGGCGGCGTTGGAAGGACATTCTGATAGACGCAGTGCGGACGGGAGCCGATCCGACAACGACGGCTGAAGCGTCACCCGGAGCCGCAGCGGACCCCGACCCGAAGGCACAGCCAGCGGCAGCCGTCCAGACGGCTAACGAAATGATGGAAGTGCAGGGCGGCAAAGAGGGTCTGTTGCAGGGGGGCGAGCTGGATGCACAAGAGCGACATGTCGAGCGGGAGTTAGTCGCTCGACCTCAGATTCGGGACATTAGCCATGATCTGCCCCGACACCCCGCATTGCAGTACAGGCGCCGTCAGCTGGCGGCCATCACCCATATAGCCGTACATCATACGGCCTTGCCGCCCCATGTCGGGCCGGAGCAGGTTGCTCAAGCACACGTCGCCGAAGATCTTGACCGGGGGAAGAGCGCCTGGTCCGGAATAGGGTACCATTACTTCATTCCCGCAGATGGTGAGATCCTGCAGACTCAGCCGGTGGAATTGCGAACGCACCATGTCGACAGGCACAATTCGTATGCGATCGGAGTCGCGTTCGCTGGCAGCTTCATGAACGGTGCCACGCCGTTGCCGCAACAGATTCACTCCGGCGCCCGTCTGATTGCATGGTTGATGCAGGAGTTTGAGCTACAGCTTACCGATGTCTTGGGTCACAATGAGTTTTCGTACAACGCCACTCCGTGCCCGGGGAGCGAATGGCTGGAGGGCAATCGATGGCGCGACTCGCTTATGGCAGAGATCGAGCGGGTCCAGAATGGAATCCCTCCGTACCACTATGTCCTGTTTCCGTCCGATGAGTCGATGTCCGAAACGTTGACAGGGGCCAGCCACTATTTTGACGAGTTCAAGCCGGTAGCTGGCACTTTCCTGGAGGATGCACTGCAGGCGCGGTATGTGACTCTGGTCGGAGCCGGCACGATCTCGACGGCGGAAGCTGAACGACGACTGGCAGATGCAGGAGTCGAGATCGACCCCCTGGAAGACTCTGACACCATATCGGCCACACATAGACTGCTCCAGTTGGCCCACGATGGTCGCCGCTTCCGGTCCCTGCTCGAGTCGTAGCCGGCATGGAAACCGCCCTCAACCCACTAGGCGCCGGCTACCCGGTCAGCCTCCCGACCTTCGACGGCCCAATCGGGCTTCTGCTCCATTTGATCGAACGTGAAGAACTGGACATCACGGAAGTTTCGCTGGTGGCGATAACGGACCAGTACCTGCGTGAGATCGAAGCGATGCAGGAGATTGAGCCGGAGGCGCTAGCCGATTTCCTCGTTGTGGCGGCTCGCCTTCTCTACATTAAGAGCCGCGGTCTACTGCCCCAGCCGGAAGGTGAGGAGGAAGAAGAGAAGAGTAATAGCGAGGCGTTGATCCAGCAACTCCTGGACTATCGACGCTTCAGAGCCGCGGCGGGCGAACTCCGGCTGCGGGCTTCGATTGGGCTTCGCACCAGCGCGCGATTGACCCCGCCGCAGATGGACCGCAGATTGGATCTGTCCGCTCTGACGATCGAGAAGCTGGCGGATGCGGCGCAGAAGGCTTTGAGCAACTTCCCCAGCGACCCGGCTCTGCCGTCTGTTCGGGCCTACCCAATCACCGTTGCCGAAAAGATCGAGTCGATTCGAGAACGGATAAGGCGCAGGGCAGGGGAAAACGGCAAGTCCGGCGGTTCACTGACTTTCTCGGGGCTTCTTTCCCAGAGCCGGAGCCGCCAGGAGATCATCGTTACGTTTCTGGCCGTTCTGGAGCTGATCAAGCAGAAGGAGATCGCGGCCGCACAGGAGAAAACTTTCGGAGAGATATTGCTGCGCAGCGTGCAGTAAGGGAAAGCGAGAGAGGTTAAGAGGCGGTACAGCGGGGGGGGGGGGGGGGGGGGGGGGGGGGGGGGGGGGCGGGCCGGGCGCGCGGGCGCGCCCGCCCCGGCGCCGCCGGCGCCCGAGCCCGCGCCGCGAGCCGGGCGGGGGGGTGGGGGGGGGGAGGGGGGGCTGGGT
>VXRG01000142.1:0-13108 GCA_009838625.1 Caldilineaceae bacterium SB0664_bin_27 | reverse complement strand
TTGCGTGCGAGTTTTTAGTTACTTATATTTGTCTTTTCTTGGTGGTGTGGTGTGGGGGGGTGGTGTGGTTTTGGGGGGGCCCCCCCCCCCCCCCGTTTCATTCTAGTCGGCAAGGGTGCTTACGTCACCGATTGGCAGGCCCTGGACCTGGGCCTTGAGCAGCCGGCGCATGATCTTGCCGGAGCGTGTCTTCGGCAGGCCGTCGACAATGTTCAGCTCGGCGGGCACGGCGATCGGCCCGACCTCGTGGCGTACGTGAAGTTTGAGGGCGTCGACCAGGTCGGAGCTGCCGCTGACGCCGTCGTTGAGGATACAGAAGGCGTGGATTACGTTGCCGCGCAGCTCGTGGGGGATGCCGACGCAGGCGGCTTCGGCCACGTCCGGATGGCTGACGAGGGCGCTCTCAATTTCGGCGGTACCGAGGCGGTAGCCGCTGACTTTTATAACATCGTCCATGCGGCCGATGATCCAGAAATAGTCGTCGTCGTCGCGGCGGGCGCTGTCCCCCGTGAAGTACCAACCCTGTTGGGCGAATTCGGACCAGTACTGTTCGACGTAGCGGTCCGGGTCTCCCCAGACGGTGCGGGCCATCCCGGGCCATGGGCGCTTGACGACGAGATAGCCATCCTCGTTGGGCTCGCAGGTGGAACCGTCTTCGCGCACTACGTCGGCTTCGATGCCGGTGAACGGCAGTGTGGCGCTGCCTGGTTTGAGGGCGACAACGGGCGTGGGCGTGATCATGAAGCCGCCTGTTTCGGTCTGCCACCAGGTGTCCATAATCGGGCAGTTTTCGCGGCCGATGACGCGGTGATACCAGCGCCATGCTTCCGGGTTGATCGGTTCGCCGACGCTGCCGAGGAGACGCAGGCTGGAGAGGTCGTGCTGTTCAGCCCAGGCATCACCGAAGCGCATCAGGCCGCGAATGGCGGTCGGCGCAGTGTAGAGGATAGTGATGCCGTAGTCCTCGACGAGCTTCCAGTAGCGGTTAGGGTGGGGATAGTCGGGAGCGCCTTCGTACATGAAGCCTGTGGAGCCGAGAATCAGCGGCGCGTAAACGATATAACTGTGTCCGGTAATCCAGCCGGGGTCGGCGGCGCACCACCAGAGGTCGTCCTCTTTCAGGTCGAAGACGTACTTCAGTGTTGTTGCGGTGTAGACCTGATAGCCGCCACAGGTATGCAGGACGCCTTTGGGTCGGCCGGTTGTGCCGGATGTGTAGAGAATGAAGAGGGGATCTTCCGCATCCATGGGTTCCGACTCGCAGACAGGACTGGCGATTGAGAGAGCCATCTCCTCATGCCACCAGTGGTCGCGGCCAGGGGTCATCTGCACTTCCTGCATGGTGCGTTGGTATACGATTACCGTATCCACGATGGAGCTGCGCTTGACGGCCTCGTCGGAGATGTCCTTTAGGTTGACGGTCTTGCCCCGCAACCAGGCGCCGTCACTGGTGATCAGCACCCTGGACTGGGCGTCGTCGATGCGGCTGGCGAGAGCCTGCTCGCTGAATCCGCCGTAAACCACTGAGTGTACAGCGCCAATCTTGGTAACGGCCAGCATCGCGATCATCAGTTCGGGAGTCCGTCCCATGTAAATGGTCACGGTATCACCCTTGCCGACACCCTTGCCTTTGAGCATGTTGGCGAACTTGTTGACTTCCTGCCAAAGCTGGAAATAGCTGTAGTTCTTCCTGTCGCCCTCTTCGCCTTCAAATATCAAGGCGAGCTTGTGCCTGCGCCAGGAGTTTACGTGCCGATCCAATGCGTTGTAGGCGATATTGGTTTTGCCGCCGACAAACCATTTGAAGAACGGCGCTCCGCTGTCGTCCAGTACCTTTTCGTACGGTTCGAACCAGTCAATCAGTTCGCTTGCGCGCGCATCCCAGTAAGCCTCGATGTCTGCGAGCGCCTCGCCGCGCAGTTCAAGGTAGTTGGGTACGTTTGCGCCGGTGACGGCCTCTGGTGGCGGCTGGTACAGTTCGCTGTCGGCGGCCGCGACCTCGATAGCCTGACCGTTTGAACTCTGTTCCGACATGCTTCCCTCCTTCATTCAAATTCTGTTGATCCGCTGCGAGATTGGCAACTATGATAGCACAGTTTCATACGATGGTTCAGATATTATGTGCGGCCAGTTCTGCGATCTCCTCGGGGTGACGGGCAATGGCGACGCCGGCGTCCTGTAGCGCTTCGATCTTTTCAGCGGCAGTGCCTTCGCCGCCGGAGATGATGGCGCCGGCATGACCCATGCGTTTGCCGGGCGGAGCGGTCTGGCCGGCGATGAATGCAGTGACAGGTTTATTCATTTCGGTTCTGATGTAGTCGGCGGCGACTTGCTCGTCGGTGCCCCCGATCTCTCCGATCAGGACGACCTGCTCAGTTGCGGAGTCCTGTTCGAACATCTGCAATACGTCGAGAAAGTTGAGCCCCTTGATGGGATCGCCGCCGATGCCAACTGCGGTGCTCTGGCCAATCCCGCGCGCGGTCAGAGCATAGATGACCTCATAGGTTAGAGTCCCGGAGCGGCTGACGATACCGACGTTGCCGGGCGTGTGAATGTGGCCGGCCATGATGCCCACTTTGGCGGTGCCCGGTGAAATAAGGCCGGGGCAGTTGGGCCCGATCAGGACGGAATCGGTGGAGTCGAGGTAGGCGCGGGCGCGGGCCATATCGAGGGCGGGGATGTTCTCGGTGATGCAAACGATTAGGGCGACGCCGGCGTCGGCGGCCTCCAAAAGGGCGTCAACGGCGAAAGCAGCGGGGACGAAGATGATGCTGGTATTGGCGTCGGTTGTGGCGACGGCTTCGTGGACGGTATCAAAGACGGGCGTGTTGCCGACGGCCCACTGACCGCCGCGACCGGGCACAGCGCCGGCCACTACGTTGGTGCCATACTGGATCATCTGCTCTGCGTGGAAGGCGCCCTGGCTGCCGGTGATTCCCTGTACAAGCAGTCGGGTCCCGTTGTCAACGAGGATACTCATGCGCCTTCTCCTTTGGCGGCGGCGACGGCCATCTGCACGGCCTCAGACAGCTGGTTGGCGGAGGGAAGATTGGAGTCTGCCAGGATCTGGCGGCCTTCATCCTCATTCACACCCACCATGCGGACGACGATAGGCACTTCTACGTTGAGGCTATTAATCGCCTCGACGATGCCATTTGCTACTTCATCGCAGCGGGTGATGCCGCCGAAGATGTTGATGAGAACTGCTTTCACCCGTGCGTCGCGGAGGATGATCCGCAAGGCGGCCAGGACTTTGTCAGCGCCGGCGCCGCCGCCGATGTCGAGAAAATTGGCCGGGCTTCCGCCGTAGAGTTTGATAATGTCCATAGTGGCCATAGCGAGGCCGGCGCCGTTCACCATACAGCCGATTTCGCCATCGAGATCGATATAACTGATTCCGACCTCACGGGCTTCGGTCTCGGTGGGACTGTCTTCATCGGGATCGCGCATGGCGGCCAGCTCTTTTTGCCTGGGCAAGGCGCTGTCGTCGAGCAGTATTTTGCCATCCACAGCCTGCAGTTGGTTGTCGCCGTTGATGACAAGCGGATTGATCTCAGCGAGGCTGGCATCGCTTTCGACAAAGGCGCGGTAAAGGCTCTGGGCGATCTTGGTGAAAGCGGAGACGTGCTCTTTGGGCAGTCCGATGCCGTAGGCCAGCTGGCGGGCCTGGTATCCCTGCATACCTAGAAGTGGATGGACGTGAACGGTGATGATCTTCTCGGGCGTTTCGGCGGCGACCTCTTCGATTTCGACGCCCCCCTCGCTGCTTGCCATGATCGCCACCTTGCGCGCACCGCGGTCGAGGACGGCGCCCAGGTAGATTTCAGAGCGGATGTCGGCGGCCTCGTCCACCAGGACTTTCTGCACGGTCAGCCCTTTAATGTCCATGCCGAGGATTTGTGCGGCCACTTTCTCGGCCTCATCCGGCGTTCCGGCCAGTTTGATTCCGCCGGCTTTGCCGCGCCCGCCGACCAGCACCTGGCTTTTGATGACGACCGACTTGCCAATCTGTTCAGCGATGGCACGTGCTTCGGCCGGTGTGGTAGCGACTTCCCCGTTGGGGATGGGCACTCCATATTCGGCGAAGACTCGTTTAGACTGGTATTCGTGTAACTTCAAAACGGGACTCCTCTTCGGTATATGTTGTGATTCGTGCGATTAAGCGACGCACCATGATTGCAGCTCCCGCCAGCGAGCGGAACGGCGCTCTGGCAGTATCGTGATTTCTCCGGGCTCAGCCTTTCAGTCCTGTGAGTGCGATTCCTCTGATTATCTGACGCTGGAAGACCAGGAAGACGATGAGAAGAGGGATGCTCGCGAGGCTGGCCGCGGTCATTATTTTCTCCCAGTGGGTGGTGGATTCGCCGCGGAAGAAGCTCAGGCCGACGGGCAAAGTGTAGAACTCGCGGCTGTTGGCCAGGATCAGCGGCCACAGGTAGGCGTTCCAGTTGCCGATAAAATTGAAGATCGCCAGGGCGGCGATGGCCGGTTTGACCAGCGGTGCGGCGATGCGCCACCAGATACCGAATTCATTCATGCCATCGATTCGGGCCGCGTCCAGGAGCTCATTGGGGACGCCGTCGAAGAATTGACGCATGAGAAAGATGCCGGCGGCGGTTATGACCCCGGGAAAAGCGATCCCCCAATATTGGGCGTAACCGATATGCCAGCTCCAGTTTACGCTCATCGTGAACCAGGGAATGATGAGCATTTCGGTTGGGATCATGAGCGTGCCGAGCATTCCGACGAAAATGATATTCTTGCCCGGGAATTCAAATTTGTTGAGCGTATAACCGACAAGGGTGTCAAAGAAAACGACACTTGTTGTGCTGATAATGGCAACAATAATACTGTTGAGATACCAGCGTTCGAAACTGCTGGTGTTTAGCACATTCAGGTAGTTTTGCAGGGTCGGATTCTCGGGAAAGAAGGCGAAGTCCACCAATTCGGGCGCCGGCTTTACACTTGTCAGAATCATCCAAATAAAGGGTGTGACCATGCAGACCCCGCCGATGGCAAGCAGGAGATATGCGAGCAACAGCGTCCAGGTGAAACGACGCCTGCTTCTGCCTTGGGCAGGCTTGAAATGTTCCGCTATCTGAAGTGAGTCCTGTGTGCCGATTTCTACTGAAGTAGTCATTCGTGTGTTGCGCGAGCGCCTCTATCTAATATTCTACTCGCCGCGAAAAGAAACGAAGCTGAATTATGGTAATGAGCAGGATGAGGAAGAAAAGAAGAACGGTGAGCGCTCCGGCATAGCCCATCTTGTAGCTGGAAAACCCCTCCCGGTAGACCTCCAGCACGACGGTGGTCGTACTTTTCAGAGGCCCTCCAGTGCCCTGGGGACTCATATTCTGGACGAGAGCGAACAGGCGCAGGTAGGAGATGGTGCCCAGGACTGTCAGGTAGACGATAATCGGATTGAGGAGGGGCAGGGTGATACGCCAGAAAAGTTGCCACGCATTGGCGCCGTCAATGCGGGCGGCTTCATAGTAATGGCTGGGAATCTGCTGGATTCCGGCCAGGAAGATAATCACTGCAAAGCCCAAATTCTGCCATACCGCAACGGCGGTGATCGACGGCAGCGCCTGCGCCGGGCTCTTTGTAAAGGGCTGTTGTGGCAGGCCGACCAGGTCCAGTCCCTGGTTTATCAAACCTGTTTCCGGCTGATAGAGCCAGTTCCAGACGAACGCGACTGCCACGGCCGAAGTGACGTATGGCGCGAAATAGGCGACGCGAAAGACCGCGGAAAGGCGCCGGATTTGGGCGAGGAGCAGAGCGATAGCCAGCGCCAGAACCAGTTGCGAGGGCACACCAAACAGGACATAGCGAACAGTATTGGAAAAGGCGGCCGTCACCGAACTTCGCGGCTTGCCGGCGTCCTGCCAGATCTCCTGATAGTTTTCCAAACCTACCCAGGGACCGGAGCCTTCGAAGACATTCCAATCGCGAAAACTGACATTGAAGGCGAGGATGGTTGGGTACCAGCGGATGATGACAAAGAAAACCAGGGCCACGCTCATGAAAATGTAAGCCCAGATGATTTGTCTCTGGTGAAGGGTCAGGCGCATGGAGCTATTCCATCATGGTTACAGCGTGACGCAAGCGGCGCCAACTAAGACAACCCGGCGCCGCTGAACTGAAGGCAGGATGTTCTGCACCGGCTAAAGAAAGCGTGAGGCGAGAGGATAGCCTGTTCTGCAGCTTTCCTCTCCCTTCGAGTTTGTCAAATTCGGTTTAGCGGCTGGACCAGAAGTCGTCCAGGACTTCCTGGTCGGTATCGGCGGCGATCTGCAACGCAGTGGCAGGATCTTCGTCGGTCAGGACCACCATATCGAAGGAGTCGATGATGGCCTGGCGCTGCTGACTCTCGTCGGCGAAGAAGGTTGCGTGGGAGTATTCCAGCCCTGCGGCGAATGCACCCAGCTTTTCATCGGCGAGAAGCTCCGGATTGCTGCCGGCTTCGAGTTGTGCGGGCAGTTCGCCAACGATGTCGACCCACAAGGCGCCGGCATCCGCGCTGGTGATGAACTGCAGAAACTTGACGGCTGCGTCAAAGCGAGCCTGGTCGGCGGCGGCCTTCTTGGTCAGGCCATGTGTCCAGTAGGAGCCGAAGGTGCTCTTGACGCCGTTATGCGAGGGCAGCTCGGCGACGCCGAAGTTCATTTCCGGATTGTTTTTTGCGATCGTGCCGAGACGGAAGGAGCCGTCGACATGGAAGCATACGTGACCGCCGACGAAGGCGTTGGTGCTGCCGTCAAACAGGTCGCGGTCTCCGGTGGCGAGATCAGTGTGGAAAGCCAGGAGATAGTTCCAGGCCTGCATGCCGGCCTCGTCATTGTAAAGAACCTCGGTATAGTCGTCGGTGTAGGGCACGCCGCCAAACTGGCGTACCAGCACCTCGCGGAACCAATGATGGTCCTGGGCGGCGGGATCGGCGACAAAGCCCTGTACGACGAGCGTACCGTCGTCATCGCGCTGGGTACAGGCGACGGCCTGATCGGCCAACTCGTCCAGGGTCGATGGTGGATTCTCAGGATCGAGGCCTGCGTCCGCCATCAGGTCTTTGTTGTAGAAGAGGGCCAAGGCGCGCACGGCTGTCGGGAGCGTGTAAAGGGTCCCCTCGACAAAACTGGCCTGGACCATGGGGCTGAACTTCTCAGCGACCATAGCCGGAGGGAAGGCGTCCTCTGGCAGAGGCACGAGGTAGCCGGAGTCAATCCAGACGGACTGCCAGCCATAGAAGAGGGTAGCAACATCGGGGCCGACACCGGCGGGCACGCTGGCGGCGATCTTGTCGCGGAACTCAGCGTAAGGAATGTCGGCGTTGTGGACGACCTTGATGTTCGGGTTCGCCTCTTCGAACTGGGCGATCAGCTGGTCCATGGCATCGACTCTGGCGGCAAAGTTGTACTGCCAGTACTCGATTTCGATGACCTCGTCAGCCATTGCCGGCTCTTCGGCAGCGGAGTCCGAAGCCGGTGCTTCAGCGGGCACAGCTGCGGGGCAGGCGGCCAGGAGCATGGCGGCCACCAGGAGTGCGCCGATCAACATAAACAGTTTGGAGCGTTTCATCGTTGGTTTCCTCCTTGGACTAGAGAAAAGAGAGTCTTCCATTTGGACTCTTGCTCAGATCTCATCGATCGCTGGACTACATTGTCGGACGATCGAACCATGTGTCTGGAAAAGTCGCGGTATGACACGCAGAGAAATTTGGCTGTTCGGGCGTCGCCTTGTAACTACCTCCATTCTCAGAATCGGATTCTCGGGGCCGTGCTTACGGTTCGATTTTCAGCAGGCGGGCAGCATTGCCAGCAAAGATCTGCTGGATGTCCTGCTCCGAAAAATTCAGGTCGAGACAGCTTCGCATCTGGTCCTGCAGGTATTCAATAGTGAAGCCCCGCGGGAACCAACTGCTGTCGGTGCCAAAGATGATACGGCCAGGGCCGATGGTCTCGTAGTATTTCCTGAAAAGGTATTTGACGGTTACGTCGCCGGGGACCCAGCGGATCCACTGGAGGCTGCCGCTGGTGTCAACGCAGACGTTGGGGCAGGCCCAGCAGAGCTGCAGAGTTTCGCGTTCCCAGGCGCAGCCGAAATGGGGGATGACAAATGTCACATCGGGAAAGGCTTTTGCAATGTTGTGTAGTTTGAAGGGGGAAATGTTCTCATGCCAGGCGATGCCGCCGGCGCTGCCCTGAATGCCGAAATGAATGAGAACGGGGATATCCAACTCGGCGCATTTTTCCCAGACCGGCCAGATCGACTCATCTTCGATCGGCTGCTCGATCATGGGGGCAAGCAGTTTGTAGCCGCGTAATCCAAGTTGGGTGACGGCGCGCTCCAGCTGGGCGACGGCGTCCGGCTCAAAAGGGTTGTGGTGGGCGAACCCGATAAACTTGTCAGGGTACCAGCTGACGATTTCGGCCAGATGATCGTTACCGCCGCCTGTAACGAATGCAACGGCGCGCACGCCGTATTCGTCCAGTTCTGCGGCCCAGCGACGGGCCTGCTCCTTATCACCCGGGTGGTCGTCGGGCGATTCCGCCTTCGGGAACCCCCACATTTTGCGCCAGTGTTCACCGTAGGGCCGGCTCATTTCCTGGACTGTGCGCGCCCGTTTTTCTCCCACCTTGTCGATGTAACTCTGGATCGTGTTTCCCATGTTTGGGAACCACGGTTTACTGGTAGGAAAGTGTAGGTGGAAGTCGATGATTTCAAAGCCCTGATACATTGAAATTCCTTAAACTCTATTCCGCAATTCTCTCAGCCCGAATTGCCTGGGAAAGGCACTTTGAGCGGCAGAGCGCAAGCGGGCAGAAAGCAGGTTTACCCGTGCGCCTGCAGTGCGTCCTGCGGCACGAGATCGGGATTGCGGGCCAGCAGGGCGGCCCCCCAGGCCGGTCCGGCGCGGGCGGGAACGATTTGACAACCGGGCAGATGCGCGTTGAGTGCGGCGCGAAATGCCTGATGAAGGCAGGACGGCTGTTCCAAAACGGAGCCGGCTGTGGCGACCTTTGAGTCGGTCAGCAGGCCAACTTTGCGCAGGACGGAGGCGGCGGTACCGGCAAGATCTTCGCCGGCTTCCTTCAGGATGGACCCTGCTACAGTATCGCCGCAGGCGGCGGCCTCCATAACGGAGGGAGCGAAGGAGCACAACTGGTCGTGGGCATGTGAGATGCTGGAGTCGAGTGCCGCGATCCAGCCGATCCATTCCCGCTGGGAGCCGCCGGCGGTGGCACGGAACTTTTCAGCGAGGAGTGTTGCAGGGCCGCGTTCGTCGAGTGCGGCCAAGGCGGCGCGGAGGCCGCGGCGGCCAATATCATAGCCGCTGCCGGCGTCACCCAACCAGTGACCGAGGCCGTCGGCGCGTGCTGAGCGGCCGGTCTCGCCGACCGCGAAAGCGACGGCACCGCTGCCCGAGGCGATGAGTGCGCCGGGACTGCCATGGAAGGCCCCTGCCCAGGCCACAACGGAGTCGTTGAGCGATCTCCACGAGCAGTGTACACCGCTGGCCTGGAGCGCTGAGGTCAGGATTTCTTGCACGTTTTTCTTGTCGGAGGCGCCATCGAAGCCGGCCAAGCCGGCACAGGCGGCCTTCACCCCATGCGGGACAACGGCAGAATCGGTCAGAGCTTGTGAAATCGCTGCGGACAGGTTCGCCGCGGCTTGGTCCACACCGACAATATGGTAGTTGGAGGGGCCGCTCTGACCTTCGACGACCGGCCGGCCAGTACCGTTGGACAGAACGATATGGGTTTTGGTGGCGCCGCCATCGATTCCAAGAAAGTAGGACACAGTGAAATTGTAGCTTGAAAGCGGCAAAAGTCCAACGTCTGGGGATTCTCTGTGCTCTGGTTTTGTGGATTTTGGGGAGGGCAGGAATCCGGGCTACATCGTTGTATTTGATCGCTGGATATAATTCGATTGACGGAGCGGGTGAGACGCACATTGCCAGTGAATTGACGTACGCTCAGGGGAATCGTGGGAATGGAGAGGAAGTTTGCCCGGCTATGCAAAGGGTGGGACAATTGGCTGAGGGGCAGTGGTCAGTGGATAGTGTTTAGGGGCCGCCATCCCTAGAGCGAGAAGAGGGTGGAGACCGGGAAAAGTGTTCAGGTATCAGATTGAATGACGTACAGATAGGCCGGAACAGTTATGCGACAAGCGATAATAGAACGGACGACGAAAGAGACGCAGATCGTGCTGGAGTTGGCGCTGGATGGCAGCGGCGCGGCGAAGGTGGAGACCGGGATCGGGTTTCTGGACCATATGCTGACGCTCTTGGCCGGGCACGGGCTGTTTGACCTGAAGGTGCAGGCTGGCGGCGACCTTCAGATCGACGAACACCATACGGCTGAGGACGTGTGCATCTGCCTGGGACGGGCGATCGACCAGGCACTGGGCGACCGCAGCGGCATCGTGCGCACGGCGCATGCATTTGTACCGATGGATGAGACGCTGGCGCGGGTGGTTGTAGACCTGAGCGGGCGGCCATATTGTGTATTCGACGCCGAATTCACGACGCCGAAGTTGGGAGAACTCAGCACCGATCTTCTGTTCCACCTGTTCGAGAGCATTGCGATGCATGGGCGGATGAACCTGCATGCTGCGGTGCTGTACGGGCGCAACGATCATCACAAGGCCGAGGGGCTGTTCAAGGCGCTGGCGCGGGCCTTGGACGCGGCGACGCGGCTGGACGAGCGGCGAAGCGGGGTCCCCAGCACAAAGGGGACACTGAGCGCATGATCACGGACGCGACAGTTCCTCGCCCGGCGGCCGGGTGCGTCATTTCGTTTCGCCCGGGCCGTTCTTGACATTCACATTCCCATTTCAAGGCATAGATGATGAACAGTGACGTATTGAACGACCTTGAGATCCCTACGCTCGAAGAGATTCACGCGACACGCGCACGCATTGATCCCTATATCTTTCGTACCCCTGTTTGGCGCTGGCAGAGCAAGGCGTTGGAAGAGGCGCTCGGACCTGACACGGATGTTTGGCTTAAGCTGGAGCTGTTCCAAAGGACGGGAACGTTCAAGGCACGCGGGGCGGTGAATGACATTCTGCAACTTGACAGTGCGGCCATGGAACGGGGCGTGACCGCAGTGAGCGCGGGCAATCACGCGATCGCGGTTGCCTACGCGGCACAGTTATTTGGCATCGGCGCCAAGGTCGTGATGCCTTCTTCTGCGCCCCAGTTCCGGGTGGAGAAGTCGCGCAGCTACGGGGCTGAGGTTGTGTTAGTGGGCGACGTATATGAGGGGTTCGCCGAGGTGGAGCGCATCCAGCAGGAGGAGGGTCGGGCGTTCGTTCATCCATTTGACAGCCGCACAATTGTTACGGGGCAGGCTACGGTGGGACTGGAAGTTTGCGAGGATGCCCCGCCGCTGGACATGCTGATTGTTCCGGTGGGCGGCGGCGGCCTGTCCGCGGGCATCGGCTCGGCTGTAAAGCAGATTCAACCGGACTGCGCGGTCTTCGGTGTGGAACCGGAAGGCGCGGATACGATGCACCGCAGTTTAGCCTCGGGCAAATTGGAGTCGATTGAGCGGGTGGAGACTATCGCCACCAGCCTGGGCGCGCCGGCGACGCAGGCATACAGTTTCGGACTGTGCCGTCATTTTCTGGATGACTCGGCGCTGGTCAGCGACGAAGAGATGCTGGACGGGATGCGGCTACTGTTTCACGAGATGAAACTGGCGGTAGAGCCGGCCTGCGCGGCCTCGACTGCGGCCCTGTTTGGTCCGCTGCGCGAACAAGCGAAGGGGAAACGGGTGGGGCTGATTCTGTGCGGCTCGAATATAGGGGTGGACACCTTTGTCGAGTTGATCGGCCAGGGCGACTAAGATGGCTGAAGGCGCTGTAGAGCTTGCGCCCGGCCATAAGATTGGTCTGCCGCTGACTGGCCCGGTGATGCTGGCGGCTGGCAGCATTGGTTACGGAGAGGCCCGGCATCGTGAGTTGGAGACGGGCCGGTTCGGCGGAGTGGTTGTGGGCCCGTTCACGCGGCGCAGCCGGGGAGGCAGCCCACCGCCGCGCCTGGCGGAGACGCTGGGCGGGCTGGTTCGCCGCGCAGGGCTGCAGAACAGGGGCGTTTCGGCGGCCATGAGACGGTACGGCCGGCTGTGGCCGCGGATGGGTTGTCCGGTCATTGCCCAGGTGGCCGACAGCGAATTGCAAGAGGCCGCGGAGACGGTAGGGAGGCTTTCGGTCGCAGACGGCATCGCAGGATTTGAGCTTCTTTGCCAGCCGGAGACCAGCGAGAGGGAGATCGGCCGGCTGCTGGAGGTCTTGCTGTTGGAGACGGACCTGCCTGTACTGGTGAAGCTACCTCTTGCGCAGGGGGCAGCGCTGGCTTCGGTGGCAATTGAGTCGGGCGCAGCCGGCGTGGTGGTGGGCAGCCCGCCAATTGGGGCGGGGATGCGGGCCGGTGGGCAGACGGTCAAAGGAGAGATGTTTGGGCCGGGTGTCTTTCCGATGATGCTGGCAGCGTTGTTGGAAGTGAAAGCATTGGGGCTTTCCGGTTCGTTGATTGCATGTGGCGGTGTACATACACAGCAGCAAGCGCGAGATTGCTTACAGGCGGGCGCGGATGCGCTGCAACTGGACAGCCTTGTGTGGGTGGAGCCTACCGCGGCAGTGGCTCTGGCAGTCAGTTTGGATAACGGTTGATGAGCCGGCAGATCGTTCACCCCGCGTTCATTCCTTTCTTTTTTCTCTTTCGCTTAATCTATATACCGGCCAGCGTTCTTAGTCACACAGGCCACGGGTCGCCGTGGCTGAATGCGGCGCTGGGATGCGTGGTCGCGCTGGGCGCGGAGGGGCTGACGCGGCGCATGAGGGTCGACGTCTCCGGGCGCGAGCGGCAGCGCGCGGTTGTCGTGGTGATTCTGGCGTTGGTTACGCTCGGCTTCTTCCCGGAGGAGGCCCCAATCGGGTTGATCCTGTGGGCAGGCAGCGGTGCCGCCTGGGGGGCGGCCACACGCGGGCTAGCCATGTGGGCGGCGTCTACTTCGGCGGTTGTTGGAGCTGGAGCCGCCGGTGCGCTGCTGGGCGCGACGGGGTTGTTCGGGCCGGGGAGCTGGCTGGGGGCGGTGGTACTGGG
>VXRG01000127.1 GCA_009838625.1 Caldilineaceae bacterium SB0664_bin_27 | reverse complement strand
GGTGTAGGTCATACCGGTGAGGCCGTCGGGGAGGACGAGGGGGCGGAGGCGGCCGCGGCAGAGGGGGCCGGACTTGTGGGGGCAGATGTTGCGGAGGGCGTAGTATTCGCCGTCGAGGTTGAAAACGCCGATCTCGCGGCCCTCGACGGTTACGATTTTCCGGCCGCCTGGCGGGATTTCGCCGGCAGTTGCGATGACGTGCGCGGGCATCAGTTGAGGCCGTAGAGCTCGGCGGCGGTGTCGTACATGACGCGTGGGCGCAGCTCTTTGTCGAGCGAACGCATCAGGCCGCTGGGTTCTTCCCAGTCCCAGTGGGGATAGTCGCTGGCGAAGACCAGGATCTCGTCTGCGTGGAGCCAGTCGAGGAAGGTTTTGAGGGCCTGGCGGTCGGGCGCGTTGGGGAAGGGCTGGGTGCCGAAGCGGATGTGTTCACGCAAGTATTCGCTGGGCAGGCGCTTGACCCAGGGCGTGTAGTCGCGCAGGCTTTTCCAGTCGGCGTCCATGTGCCACATGAGACCAGGAACCCAGAAGGTGTCGTGCTCGATGAAGAGGAACTTGAAGTTGGGGAACTTTTCGAAGACGCCTTCGCAGATGAGGCTGGCGGTATGGGCCATGGCGATCTGGGGGCGGGCCATGCGCATCTCGAGGTAGTAGGTGGGGAAGCCGGCCGCGGTGGGCGGCGCGGAAAAGCCGGCGCCCTCGCCGCCGAAGTGGGTACACATGGGCAGCCCGTTGCGCTCGCAGGCTTCGTAGATGGGGTGATAGATGCGGTTGCCGAACGGGTGCAGGCTGCCGGCGGGCATCAGGACCTGGGCGACGCCGGGATGGTCGCCGAGGCGGTCGATCTCGGCGGCCGCCTGGATGGGGTCGGCGGGCGCAATGTGAATCGAAGCCTTCAGGCGGTCGTCCTTGCCGACCCATTCCTCCAGAGTATAGTCGTTGTAGGCGCGGCAGTAGGCGGTCGCATAGTCGACAGTGGGATGAACGGCAATGTTGTAGGGTCCGCCGCCTCCGGTGAGGACGGCGACGTCGATGCCGTAGCGGTCGAGATGTTTCTTGCTACAGACTTCGGGGACAGTTGAGGGATCGGGTTCGTCCTCGGTACCCTCCCAGAGGTCGGGGCGGGCATGGCCACCGGGCATGTTTGTGTAGCCCACGTTAGGGGTCATGGGCCCGAAATCCTTGATCTGCTCTACGAATTGGCGCGGCAGGTAGGGGAATAGTGACTCGATGCCGGGCGGATTGTGATGCACGTCGCAGTCGATGATCCGCTGTCGGGCGGCGGTCTCCTGGGCGGGACTCTCGGCCTGAGCCGGTTCGGCGCCATTTGCAGGTGGAACACCGGCGCTGCCAGTTCGCTCTTTCACCGCTGTGGCCATGTTTGGACTCCTTAATGTTTGCTGCTCCCACAGCCTCTACGGAGCAGGGGGACTCTTCGCCCACTATTGTCAGAGGGGCAGGTCAGACCGGCATTCCGCCGCTCGGGCGGCCTGTCACATCGCTATTTCCCGGCCTGCCTGAGCAGGGCACGGGCCTGCTCCAATACTTCCGAACTTGGCGGATAGTGCCTGCCGGGCACGACTTTGTCGGCCAGGATCCGTTCCTTTGCCAGTCCCTCGGCGGTCTCATAGACCTCGGTCAACTCGACGCACTCCTTGGCAAACCAGGACGGCACAACCACGACACCATCGTCGTCTCCGACGAGCACGTCGCCTGGGCAGACAAGCGCGCCTCCGCACTGTATGTTCACGTTTTCCTCAGCCGGGAAGGCCCAGGGCCCGCCGCCGTAAGGGGTGCGGTCGCGGGCGTAGATGATGAGTCCGTAGTCCTCCTCAAGCATGATGCCGAGGTCGCGGATGCCGCCGTCGGTGACGACGCCGTCGGCGTTGTTCATTCTGAGCTGGAGGGCTTTGACGTCGCCGAAGACGGCGGGGCTGGCATTGCCATAGATATCGACGACGAGCACGTCGCCGGGGCCGCAGCGGGACATGGCCCTGTAGTCGATGGCGTCCTCGCCTCCGGGCGTCATTGCGGCCAGGTCGGGGCGGGGCGGCAGGTAGCGCATGGTGCGGGCGCGGGCGGCCAGACGCTGGCCCGGTGTGTATGGGCGCACATTATCCATGAAGGGAAGGGGCACGTTGGCGTAGGTATGGACAATGTGCCATACGGTGGCTACCGGGAGTTTCTTGAAGCGGTCAAGGATCGATTGCGGCACTTCTACAGGTGTAAAGGAGCGTTCGGTCATCGGGCGTCTCCGGTAAAACGGTGGACGGCGAAAGTGTAGACGTTAGCAAATGCCCTAAGGCTGATAGGGTTGCATGATCATACGCGAAAACCTGCGAATCGTCCACCAGGTGCAGTGGTGCGGACGGAGCGGCCGGGTTCAGGCCTCGCAGATTGCCCGGTGCAGCGCTGGTTGCGCATTCCCTTACTTCTGTTTGCGGGCAGAGCGCACCTGCTCGTATGTTTCCGGACCCGGCGGGTAGTACTTGCCGGGCACGACGCCTTCGGCCAGGATGCGTTGCTTTATCATCTCCTCGGCTTCCTCGTGCACTTCGGTCAGCTCGACGCACTCTTCGGCGAACCAGGAGGGCACGACGACAACGCCGTCGGCATCGCCGACGAGGACGTCACCGGGCCGGACGAGGGCGCCGCCGCACTGGACGTCGACATTTTCCTGGGCGGGGATGGCGTAGGGGACGCCGCCGAGGGGCGTGCGGTCGCGGGCGTAGATGATGAGTCCGTACTCTTCCTGCACCATGATATCGAGGTCGCGGATGCCGCCGTCTGTGACGACGCCGTCGGCGTTGGTCATTTTAAGCTGGAGCGCTTTGACATCGCCGAATATGCAGGGCCGGGCATCGCCCATGACGTCGCAGACGAGGACGTCACCAGGACCGCAGCGGCCCATGGCCTTGTACTCGGGCGAGTCTTCGCCGATCTGCACTTCGGCCTGGAGGTCGGGGCGGGGAGGCAGATAGCGCAGGGTGCGGGCGCGGGCGGCAAGCTGCTGGCCCGGCGTGCAGAGGCGCACGTTATTCATGTAGGGAAGGGGCACGCCGGCATAGCGATGGACGGAATTCCACACGGTGGCGACGGGCAGCTTTTTGAGGCGATCAAGAATGTGTTGCGGGACTTCGACCGGTGAATAGGACCGTTCGGTCATCGGGTGTCTCCTGGTGGGGTGGATTCTAGGCTAATTGCTGCGGGCGGAGCGCCTTCAGGTAGAGAGATAGAATTGCACTCACAGGACGCGCTTGCCGGGGCCGACATTTGCACAAGCCAGGGGGCAGGTCTGCCTCTGGTTGGGAACTGTACAAATGCAGCGTCTGGGGGAGGACCCGGACCCGTCGTGATCATACCCGAAAACGGAGGAAATGCCTATCAGAAAGGGTAGTTGGATTCGGCCAAAAAGGGCGGAGGTTTCGAGTGGGCTTGGGTCCAGGTCGGGGAAGGGTGACCGCTTGCGGCGGCGACTTTTTTCCCGAGACGATTTCATTGCGGACGTGGATTCAGTGTAAGATTGACAGATTGCGCCCACTACGGAAGAGCCCCTTTATGAAGTCGAATGAATCCATGCCAGCCGCCGCGACGCGGTCGCATTGGGGTCTGCTGATCGCTCTGATGATACCGGTCGGCATGGCGACGATGAATATGTCGATGTTCGGCGTGGCCCTGCCGACGGTCCGGGATGCGTTCGCGGTGGAGGCCGACATGACGGCCTGGTTGCTGGCGGCTTACAGTCTGCCGTTCGTAATTTTCATGCCGCTGTACGGCAAGCTGGGTGACAGCCTGGGCAAGGCGCGTCTTTTCCAGAGCGGTATCGTCTTCTTTTTCGCTGGCTCCTTGATCTGCCTGCTGGCGGGAAATTTACCTCAACTCCTGATCGGCCGCGTTCTGCAAGGGATGGGCACGGCCGGTTACTACCCTCTTTGCATCGCCATAATTGCGGAGCGGTTTCCGGCGGGCCAGCGTGGCAAGGCGATGGGAACGTGGAGTTCGGTCGCGCCGGGGGCGTCGACGTTGGGGCCGCTGTTGGGCGGGTATGCGGTCGCCAATTTCGGCTGGAATTACGTCTTCGTACCGAGCCTGCTGGTTGCGCTGATAGCCCTGTGGGCGGCGTACCTGCGTGTGCCCTCGCAGAGCCCGATTCGCGGGGAGGGTCTGCAGGCGTTTGACTGGCTGGGCGCGGCTTTGCTGGGCGGGGCGCTTGTCTTCGCCATCTTTTACCTCTCAAGCCGTACGGTAACCGGCGTCGAGCCGCTGCAGGACTGGCGGCTGCTGGCGGCGGCGGCCGGTTTCGGGTTGCTGTTCTGGCGAAGGGAGGGCCGGACGCCGCGGCCGCTTGTCAATTTCTCACTCTACCGGCGCAAGAATTTCGGAGTCGCCTCGCTGGCGGCCGGTTTCCGCATGGTGATCATGCACACGGCCAACTTTTTGAACGTTCTGTTTCTGACTGATGTATACGGGTTGGATGCGATAGGACTGGGTGTATTCACGACGATCTTTTCCGGAGCGATTTTTGCCACGACCCAGGTGGGAGGTCAGTTGTCGGACCGGATACACGGCCGCTGGATTGTGGGAGGTAGCTTTGCGATTATGATCTGTTCCCTGGCCGGCCTGGCACTGTTCCCGCTGCCGCTGCTGGGGGCCGCCGCGTTGATGCTGACGCAGTCATTGGCGGGCGGGCTGGCGATGGCTGCGCTTCACCGTGCGGCGATGGAGGAGATCCCAATGGAAGAGAGCGGGTCTGCGGCCGGGTTGTACAGCACGGCGCGATTTGGCGGCGGCGTCGTCGGCGCGACGATCGCGGGCGTGGGGCTGCAGCAGGCACTCCTGGTTGCCCCGGGGCCGTTGGAGGCTTACCAGTGGGTTTTTGGCGGGGTTGCTGTGATCAGTTTAGCGAGTCTGGCGGTGGCGTGGAGGTTGGAGAGGTAGAATGCAGTGACCAGCGGTCGGTGAATGGTGCTTATGGCACCAGCTTGTAGGGACAATGGGGCGCGGGCTCCTTCATTTCTTTACGGCAATCAGTGTAATTGCGCCCAGGTTTGATGCGTATTGGCGAAAGACTGAACGCATTTTGAGGATGCGACGCCGGGCCGCGGGGGTCGTTGCTACTTTGAAGAGAAAGCGCAGTGTGCGCGGCAAGCCTTCATCCTTGACGAAACGGGCTGGCTCCAACAGATGCATGGGGGCAGACTCCTGGGTCGCTACCTGGAATCCGCATTGTTCCAGGAGGTCTTTCCACTCAGTGGGGGTCAGCGGTCGGGCCCCGACATGAATGGCATCCGAGAGCTTCTTGTTGATCTCGGACTTTCTTTCCTCGTCCAGATCGTCCGGCTGCAGACTCAGTTCGTGGATCCCATAGCGCCCGCCGGATTGGAGCAGTCGCGCCGCCTCCTTCACAATCGACTCCTTGTGGCCGGGGGTCTGCATCGACAGCATCGCCTCACCGTAGACCACGGTTGCAGAAGCTTCCGGCAGGCCGGTATCCTCCGCGCGACCCACTAGACAGTTGCGTCCTGGACCGTCCAGATAGTTGTTCACCTGCTTTGCTGCGGCTTCGTCCCTTTCGACACCGGTGTAGGAGAGTGGGTTGCGCTCCAACGTCTCTCGAGCGGTCACGCCCAGTCCTGGGGCGAATTCGATCACGTGATCGGTCGCCTGGATGTCAAGCGCTTCCAGCATATGGCGGGTCAACTCCAAGCCGCCGGGACGCAGAACACGCTTCCCCAACTGCGCCAGCAGCCAGTGACCCGGCATGCGTTCGTAGTCCAGTCCGCGGCCAGGCAGGTTTGGATCCAGATCTGTCTGAGTCATCGCGTCACTTCCCGCTGTTGCCGGCACTCGTCTTCGCTCCCCAGCCGCCACCGCCTGGCGTCTCGATGCGCAGGCGCTGGCCGGGCTGCATGCGGCGAGTGACTTTGGAGGAGAGCTCTTCTTCCGACCCGTCGGTATCGATGAGGAGGTTGCGGCCCGGTGCGGCCGGGTCACCTCCGGCGAGGCCCCAGGGGGCGATGGCGCGGCGCTCGCTGAGGATGGTGGCGGTCGTGGGCCGCAGGATTTCGTATTCGCGCACGATGCCGTCGCCGCCTTGATGCGTTCCGGCGCCGCCACTGCCGCGGCGCAAGTGGTAACGGGTCAGGCGGAGCGGGTAGGCCATTTCGAGGGCTTCGACTGGCGTGTTGAGCGTGTTGCTCATGTGGACGTGGGCGCCGCTGAAGCCGTCGCCCTGCGGGTGGGCTCCCATGCCCCCGCCGAGCGTCTCGTAGTAGGTCCAGGGCGAGCCGTCGGCATTTTCACCCCCCATTGTACAGTTATTCATAGTGCCCTGGCCGGCCGCGGCGATGCGGTCGGGGAGGGCCTGCGCGAGCGCGCCGAACACGGCGTCTGTGATGCGCTGGGAGGTTTCTACGTTACCGCCGGCTACGGCAGCGGGCGGGCGGGCATTGACGAGGCAGCCGGCCGGCGCGTCGACCTGGACGGGAGCAAAGCAGCCGGCGTTGACGGGAACGTCCTCGCCGACGAGGCAGCGGACGACGTAGTAACAGGCCGACCTGGTCACGCTGAGAGGGGCGTTGAGGGAGCCGAAAATACTGGGACAGGTGCCGTTGAAGTCCAGGGTCACCGTCTCGCCGCTGATCGTGGCGGTTACGCGGATGGGCGCCGGGGTTGTTTGTCCGTCAACGACCGATTCGATGGGATCTTCGAAAGTGTAGCTGCCGTCGGGCCAGGTGCGTATGGCTGCGCGGGTGAGGCGTTCGCTGTATTGCTGCAGATGGCCGGCGTAGGCCAGAAGCTCGGCGCCGCCGTGGCGGGCAGCCAGTTCGTGGAGGCGGCGGTCGCCGACGGCGTGGGCGGCGCGTTGGGCGGCGAGATCGCCGCGGCGCTCGTCGGGCGTGCGCACGTTACGCAGGATCAGTTCGAGCAGGGACTCGACCAGCCCGCCCCCTTCGTAGAGCTTCAAAGGCGGGATGATGATTCCCTCCTGGTACAGCTCGGTGGAGAGGGGAAGGGAGCCGGGCGACATGCCGCCGACGTCGGCGTGATGGGCGCGGCTTGCGGCGAAAAAGTGGGGGGCGAAGGGCGAGGAGTAAAAGGCTTCACTCGCCGCGCCATTCTCGTTGTGTACTGCTTGGTATTCTTCTTGTGGCTCGTTCAGAAATACGGGCGAAACAAGGGTGATGTCGGGCAGGTGGGAGCCGCCGAAATAGGGATCATTGAGAACGACAACATCGCCCGGCTGCCAGTGATCGAATACGGCGAGGGCGGCGGCGACGCTGTCTGGCATTGCGCCGAGGTGGGCGGGGATGTGTGCGGCCTGGGCGACGAGACGCCCGGAACCGTCAAAGAGCGCGCAGGAAAAGTCGAGGCGCTCTTTTATGTTGGGCGAATAACTTGTGCGCTGGAGTGTGATGCCCATCTCCTCGGAGATGCCGCTATAGCGATGGCGGTATAGCTCGAGGGTGATGGGATCGGGAGCCATGGATTGCGGTGGTCAGCGGTCAATAGTTAGTCGAGTCGCCGACATGCGGATGTCAGGCGTGGGATTCCTGGGATTGGGCCCAGGAGAGGACTCGCAGGCCGAAAAGGATGAGAAGGGCGGCAACGGCGGTCCAGACCCAAAAGCGGAAGAAGGCGCCGCGGAGAGCCCACTGCGCGGCGAGGGCGTCGTTGATCGACTTGGGGTAGACCAGTTCGTGGCGTTCGTCGATTGCCACGTTGGTGAAGTTCTGAGTGCGGCCATCGGGCCAAAGGACTTTCATCTCAAGCACTTCTTCATTTTCTTCAAGGTCGAAGACAGCTGTGCGGTTGGCAGCGTCGATCTGCCCTTCTAAAGTTTCGAATTCAAGGACAAGGGAGAGCATCGCGCCGTCGGTGACGTGGATGTCATCCTCGGGGACGGTGAAGGCGACCCAGTGATGGCCCTCCGGCACGTCGGCTGCGTAGATTTCGGCGTCGGGGAAGCCGACTTCGAGCGCGTCGCGGACCGGGATCCAGAGCAGAAGAGCGGCCACAATCAGCGGCAGCAGGAAGAGCAGAAGACGTTGCTGGGAAGTAAGTGTCACCATCGTTCAACTCCGAAAGAAAGCCTTTTCGTGAAGTGGTATCCAGTTCCCGGTTGCCCGGCGGAGCCCCTTGGACATCCGGAACGTATCATAACACAGCAAGACCGCAAGACCAGCTTCAACTGCCGGCGCGCGCCAGCAAGAGATTGTGACGTTCGTCGACGCTGGCCGACCAGCCGGGCGCGACGACGGTGGTGGTGTCAAACTGGAAGACAATCGCGGGGCCGTCGAGGCGGTTGCCGGGCCGCAAAAGAAGGCGGTCATAACAGACGGTGGGGGAGGAGCCGTTGGGGCCAAACCAGACCCGTTTGGCGGCTACGCGAGCTGCCTCAGGGTCGGGGTGGCCGAGGGGTTCCTGCGGCAGACTCAGCGCGGCGCCTGGTCCGGTGCCGCGCAGGCGGACAGCGACGGATTCGACGGTTTCGGAACGCATGGCGTAGCCGTAACGGGCATCGTGGGCGGCGTGAAAGGCTTCGATGGAACGCTGAACGGCTGCCGATGCTTGTGCCGAGTCCGGCGCGGGCAGGTCCAGGGGAACTGAGAGCTCGTAGCTCTGCCCGCGATAGCGCAGGTCCATTGAGGCTTCCAGTGCGGGCGCGTCGACTCCTTCGGCGGCCAGCACGGCTTTCACCCGCTCTTCCAGCGCTGCGGACAATTCCTGCAGAGGCGCAGGTTCCTGCGCCAGGCTGCCCGCCTCGATCAGAAGGGCCTGGGAGGACTCGTGGACGACATCGGCGATCAACAGGCCCAGGGCGCTGAGAACGCCGGGGCTGGGGGGCAGGAGGATGCGGGGAATGCCGAGGGCGTCGGCCAGGTCACAGGCGTGAAGCGGGCCGGCGCCGCCGAAGGGCACAAGTGTGAAGGTACGCGGGTCGAAGCCGCGTTCGACTGAGACGCGGCGCAAGGCACGTTCCATGCGGGCATTGGCGACCTGGATGACGCCGAGAGCTGATTCGTGGACAGAGAGTCCGCCCAGCAGGGCGCCCAAGCCGGCCAGGGCTTCCTCGGCCGCGGAGACATCGAGCTCCATAGCGCCGCTGCCGCCGAGAAACTGTCCGGCATCAAGGCGCCCGAGGACGAGATTGGCGTCGGTGACGGTCGGCTGCTGGCCGCCGCGTGCGTAGCAGACAGGGCCGGGCACAGCGCCGGCGCTCTCCGGTCCGACGCGCAGGCCGCCGCCGGCGTCGACGCGAGCGAGGCTGCCGCCGCCGGCGCCGACGGTGTGAATGTCGATGACGGGCAGGCGCAGGGGCAGACCGGCCACTTCGCTTTCGGTGGTGCGGGGGACGCGGCCGGGGCAAAGAGCGACGTCGGTGCTGGTGCCGCCCATGTCGAAGGTAATGATGCGCGGGGCTTGCCGGCCCGATTCTTGACCAGTGGTCAGCGGCGAATTCTGAACGGCGGCCGGCGGCATATCCTCGACGCCGGCAAGCTGAGCAATTCGAAATGCGCCGACGACGCCGCCTGCGGGTCCGCTGAGGACGAGGCGCGCCGGTTCGCGGGCGGCCTGGGAAGCGCCGATGGCGCCGCCGTTGGACTGCATGACGCGGATGGGAAGGCTGGCCCGCTGCTGGTCCGTGTTTTGGGGGCGCTCGCCAGCGGCTTCGGCCAGGGCGTCGGTAAGATGCTCAAGGTAGCTGCCTACGAGCGGAAGCAGGTAGGCGTTGATGACGGTAGTAGCGGTGCGCTCATACTCGCGATATTCGGGCAGGATGTCGCTGCTGAGCGAGACTACGAGGTCGGGACAGGCGCGACGCAGGATCTGGGCGGCGCGGCGTTCGTGCTGGGGATTGCGAAAACTGTGGAGGAAGCAGAGGGCGAGACTTTGGGGCGCGGCGGCGTTGATCTCGGCGACGGTAAGGGCCAGGGCATCCTCGTCCAGGGGGGTGAGGATATTGCCGTTGACGTCGAGCCGCTCCACGGCCTCGAAACGAAGATCTGCATCAACGAGCGGGTGCGGCCGCTCCTGGTGGAGGGCGTAAAGATGCGGCCGGTTCTGGCGGCCGATTTCGATAACATCGACGAAGCCGGCGGTGGTCAGCAGGGCGGTACGTGCGCCGCGGCGTTCAAGCAGAGCGTTGGTGGCGATGGTCGTACCGTGCACGAGCTCGGCGTCAACGGGAGCGTCCGCGGCGGACACGATGCCGAGGTGTGTCAGGCCGGCCAGGATGGCGCGGCTCTGGTCCTCGGGCGTCGTCGCCTCTTTGTGCACCTGAAGACGGCCATCTTGCAAAAGGACGAAGTCGGTAAATGTTCCACCAACATCGATTCCAACCAGGGTCGTGGGCATCTTGAGAGATCCTGAAAGTGTGGGGCGGGCGAAACCTGTCAGCCGTCCGAGATAACGCGCACGTGCGCCACCCATTTCACCTGCCGCAGGGCATCGTCGGTCTCGCTGGGAACGATGAGGCGGACCAGCCCGCCGGCGCGTGTCAGGGGCTGGCCGTCGAGTGTATGAGCGAGAAGGATGGGGCGCGACGTGGGCGCGGCCAGCTCGGTGCGCAGCGCGCGCGTGCCAAAGCCATCGCCGCTGACCACTTCGACCTGCGTCCATTCACCGGGCCAGAGCAGGTTGATAAGATCGAGCAGGCGGAGGCCGGTGAAGGAGAAAGGTCCTGACGTGCCGTGGCCGGTGGAGACAATGTAACAGTTTGGCACGGTAACTTGGAGGGGGGTCGACAGCCTTTCCGGGAGGTGGTCTGCCGGGATGAAATCGAGGCTGCGCAGAGCGGCCGGGGCGATGCGGCGGGTAGAACCATCCGGCAGATGAACGGTCATATCGGCGTCGGGAGTCGGCGGCAGTGGGTTGGGCTCGTGTGAATGGGGAGCGAGCGGGTCGTGGACTGTCACAGTTTCGGTTCCATCGAGAACCTCAGGGGATAGCCGGCGGAGCGTGCGAGCGTGTGGGCGTCACTGATCAGCCTTTTGGCTTCGGATCGAGAACGGGAACAGACCGGGGCCATTCCTTTCGAATGTGCTTCCCAGGTGACAGTCTCGGCGATTTCGGAGGACAGGCTGAAGACGCGGCCAAGCGTAACGATGACGAATTCGTAGGGGGTCACGTCATCGTTATGGACGAGGATGGTCCACGGCTCTTCGCGGGCGGTGTCGACTGCGGCATCCACATCGGTTTCGGTGTCGGTCTGGGCGCTGGTTGCTGCTTCCAGGCGGCTCGTGTCGTCGATACCCCAAGGCATGTTGCGGGATTGGGGCAAAGAGCATCCGGCGAGGCGGGGCAAGATCGTGATGGATGTCTGGGACCGTCGTGACAGGTGTCTGATGACCATAGAGCAGAAAGTACCACAGCGGGCGATTAATGGGCAAAGTTTTATGAAAGTTTGCCTCCCTATTGGTACGCACGCTTTTGTGCAAGGCGCCCTGCGGGGCAGGGCGGGGATGCCTAGAACGGGCACAATAAAGGCGTCTGTAATGTCCGGACTTCGCTGATATTGTACAGCCTTTGCGGGGGACGCCAGTTCATCATTTTGATGGCTGAGAGGCGGTCTTTGGGCGGGGCGGCGGGGCGCGCGAAAAAGGCCGTGAAAGTGTTGCATTTGCCCAAAAAGTGATGCATTACTGGTTATTGGGCTCCTGACCAGAGAGAAAAGGGGCAAAAAAAGGCGCGAAATTGATGCATCAATGGGGATGCATCACTTTTGTGAAAAACTCGGCGGAAATGGAGGCGCCGCGGGAGCGCGTTTTCGAGATGATTCTGGCCGGAAAATCGGCGCGGAAACGCGGCTGTTCGTGGTTGGTGGTCTGTTAAAACTGTACAGGTTTTGTTTATGTTTTGTAGAGGTTTCCAGAATTGAGCGGGAAGGGAGCGCGCCAAGCCTGGTTGCATGCCGGTGGATACGAAATTCGCCACAATTTCGGGAAAGTGCGTCCCGGATTCTCTGCGGCGATCACGCAAGAAATGGTGGTTTCAGCACAGGAAAAAATTCTCCCCATTTGAGAGAAAAAAGATATAAAATATCGTACATCCCCCCTTAAAACCGGACAAAACACGACAAAACACGACAAAAGCCTCAAATCAATAACCCTTGAGCCCTTGAACTGAACGGCACTTTGACCGTTGTCAAAAGAGCAATCTGCGCCCGCAAACTGCCTGCCCGCGCTACGCCGCGCAGTCTCGCTACGCTTAACCTCAATCAAGCGCCGCAGTCACTGATCATTGGCCCCAATCCGCTGCCGTACCCACCCCCAATCCGGGATGCACCCGCCGATTTCGGCGATTTGCCTGGCCCTATGGAGCATGCTATACTGCGCCCGTCCACCGAGTAAATCTTTCGAGTTGCGGCTGCTGACCGCCGCCCCGGCGAGAAGCAGCTGATGACTCCTATCCGCCATTCGACGTAACGTATCCCGTGCCGCATCTTCATTGTCGCTATTTTTCGCGCTTTGCAGGGTAGCGCAACAACCATTGTCACGCTTTCCTCTTTGTGGACGGTTTTGGCAACGAGTCCCGCCAGGCGGAATGGAGTTTCTGCTCGCCCCCGCTTGCGCGACCGAACAGTTCTGCCGCAGAGACGAGAGTGAACCAGGCTCACCGGCGTCCGATGACACAGGCGGGCCCAATCTTCACCAAAGGAGCAAAGTACCAAAATGGCAAGTGTAACCTACGAACACGTCTACAAGCGCTTCGGCGACGTCGTGGCCGTCAACGACCTGACGATCCACGTCGAGGACAAGGAGTTCCTGGTCTTTGTCGGCCCTTCGGGCTGCGGCAAGACGACCAGTCTGCGCCTTCTGGCCGGGCTGGAGGAGATCACTGAGGGGCAGATTCTGATCGGCGACCGCATCGTCAACGACGTGCCGCCGAAGGACCGGGACATCGCGATGGTGTTCCAGAGCTATGCTCTCTACCCGCACATGAGCGTCTATGACAACATGGCGTTCGGTCTGAAGCTGCGCAAGACGCCGAAGGACGAGATTCAGAGGCGTGTGGAAGAGGCCGGCGGGATTCTGGGCATCGAGCATCTGCTTGACCGCAAGCCGAAGCAGCTTTCGGGTGGCCAGCGCCAGCGCGTGGCGGTCGGCCGCGCGATCGTGCGTGAGCCGGCGGTGTTCCTCTTCGACGAGCCGCTGTCGAATCTGGATGCCAAGCTGCGCGTGCAGACGCGTGCAGAGATTTCCAAGCTGCACCAGCGCCTGGCGACGACCTTTATCTACGTGACGCACGACCAGGTGGAGGCGATGACGATGGCCTCCCGCATTGCTGTGATGAAGGACGGCGTCCTGCAGCAGGTCGACTCGCCGCAGAATCTGTACGACCACCCGGCGAACATCTTCGTGGCCGGCTTCATCGGCAGCCCGAGCATGAACTTTTTCGATGCCACGCTGGTCGAGAGCGACGGCAAGATGGAGGTCAATGCGGGCGGTTTCCGGCTGGATGTGCCGGAAGAGAAGGTGACGGAGTGGCGCGAGCATCTTGGCAACGAGGTGATCTTCGGTATTCGCCCCGAGGACATCCACTCGAAAGAGTTTGCGCCGCCGCAGATTCTTGAGTCCGACATGACGGCACAGGTCGACGTAACCGAGTTGATGGGCAATGAGATCTTCCTCTACTGCCTAACACCGGACGACAAGCAGTTCATCTCGCGTGTCGACCCCCGTGTGCGGGTTTCGACGGGCGACGAGATCGAGCTGGCGATCAATATGGCCAATGCGCACATCTTCGATCCGAAGACGGAGCTGTCGCTGGCCAGTTAAGTTTGAGCAGCGAGGGGAGAGGAGCGGGGAGCGGGGACCCTTTCCTCCTCCTCTCCTCCGATTTTCTTCTCCCACTTCTCAACACGCCCTCTCCTTCAACAGTTGTACCTTGCAAGACTTCCTCGTTGCAGTCGGGACGTCTCGCACGGCAGTTCCCAACCACCTACCAGCGGTGATCAAGAGTAGCTATTGTCCAGTCTTCAAGCATCACTGTTTTTCTTCAATGAAGGCGGGCTGATACATTCCAGAGTCAGTTCCTCCAACTTGATTTCACAGTCCAGACAAGGAGCGTTGCATGAAACTGCTTTATCGATTAACGGTAGTCCTGCTGTTGTTTGCTGTCTTGTTGGCGGCGTGCGGGGCGCCGGAAGCGCCGGCGGCCGCGGAGGCGCCAGCGGCAGAGAGCGAGGGCCAGACAGAGGAGATGGGCACCACGGAAGACTATCTCAATGCTTCGCGCGAAGAGACGGTGATCCTGGATCGAACCAGCCCGCTGCAGGGGGGTGACAATTGGAACCCCTACGTGCGCGGCAGTGCAGTCGGCTGGGGCTATACGGAGTTTTCGGATGTGCTGACGCTCCTGAACTACGGCAGCGGCGAAATCGAGAACTGGTTGGCCGAGTCGTTGACGCCCAACGAGGACCATTCGGTCTGGACGTTGAAGTTGCGAGAGGGCATCACCTGGCAAGACGGCACGCCCTTCACGGCCGACGATATCATCTTTTCGACTGAGCTGCAGATGAACAACGATGCACTCGGCCAGCACTTCGCTTACCAGGAATGGATCGAGTCGGTTGAGAAGGTGGATGACCAGACGGTTATCTACAACCTTAAGAAACCGAATGTGCGCTTCAAGCTGGAGCGCTTCTCCGACAACATCTGCGGTGTTGACTATTTTGTCCCCAAACATATCTGGGAAAACGTGGAAGACCCGGCCACTTTCAAGAACTTCGACCTGGAGAAGGGGTTGCCGATGGGTACCGGCCCCTACAAGCTGGCCAAGGTCACCGAAAACGAGACGATCTGGGTCCGCCATGACGACTGGTGGGCAGCCAAAACCGGTGTGAAAGACCTGCCGGCGCCGAAGAAGCTGGTCATGTCCTACACCGGCACCGAAGAGGTCCGCCTGGCGACCGCGATCGAGGACGACTATGACGGTCTGCACGACATCACGTTCGGCTCATTCCAGGCACTGGTTGCGCAGAATCCCAACTGGATCGCGTTCCAGGATGAGATGCCGTTTGTCTGGCCCGACCCGTGCGCGCGCAGCCTCACGGTCAACAACTCTATCGAGCCTTGGAACGACAAGGATATGCGCTGGGTCCTGAACTACGTGATGGACCGCCAGCAGATCATCGATATCGCCTATGAAGGCACCTCGATCATGGGCCCGTATCCGTTCCCGCTCTACCCCTCGATGCAGAAGTTTGCAGACCTGGTGCCGGCCGAGACGATCGCCAAATTCACTCAGCCCAACGTGGCCGCAGCGGAGGAAATCCTTCTCTCCAAAGGTTACGAAAAGTCGGGTGACTACTGGGAGAAGGACGGCGAAGAACTGAGCCTTGAGATCCAGGTCTACGAAGGCATCAGCGAACTGGAACGCGTCGCCGACGTTTTCGCGGAGCAACTGCAGCGCTTCGGCATCAATGCCGTCAAAGTGAATCTGATCGGCGGGACCTGGGTGGAATACCTGGACACCGGCAACTACGAGACACAGAGCGGCTGGCAGACCTGCGGTTCGATTGTGGAACCGTGGAATACACTGCGCACACTGCGAGCCGATGAGGTGCCCCCGGCGGGCGAACGCCACCAGCTGCCTCACTCCAACCGGTTCCGCTGGCATAATGCCGAGTTCACTGAACTGGTAGACCAGATCAGCGAATTGGGCTGGGACGATCCGCTGTTGTTCGAGCTTACGGCACGCGCCCTGGAGATCTACTACGACGAGATCCCGGCGATCCCGACAGCCCAATCCAAGAAGCTGGTGCCCTTCAACACCACCTACTGGACGAACTGGCCGACGATCGACAACTACTACCAGCGTCCGGTGATCTGGTGCCCGAGCTTCGTGGGCATCCTGCCGGAGATTGAATCGACCAGCAATTAACTGCAGTGGTTAGTGGTCAGTGGTCAGTAAGACCGCTGGCCACTGACCGTTGAGATTCTTTCTATGCGTGGATTGACGAAAGAGTACGTTCTGCAGCGTTTTCTGATGTATCTCCTGACCATCTGGTTGGGATCTACATTGATCTTCGTGATCCCGCGTCTGGCGCCGGGCGACCCCGTGAGCGAGATGGTCGGCCGCCTTTCGATAGATGCGGGCTACATCGAGAACGCCGACAAATTGATCGAGAGCTGGAAGGCCCGTTTCGGGCTGGATGCCCCGATTCATGTACAGTATTTTCGCTATTGGGGCAACGTGTTCCGGCTAAATTTCGGGTATTCGCTTTCGCACTTCCCGACCGAAGCGTGGACCATGGTCAGCGATGCCTTGCCGTGGTCGCTTGGATTGTTGACGGTAGCAACCGTGCTCTCCTTTTCGATTGGCGTGACCATCGGCTCGCTGATGGGTTGGCGACGCACGCCGCGCTGGTTGCAGTTGATTCTGCCCAGCAGCTTGACCTTTACTGCGATCCCCTACTTCATGTTCGGCATTATGCTGATCTATCTGGTGGCATTTGAACTGGACTGGCTGCCGGCAACGGGGGCCTATTCGCGCAGAGTGGACCCGGGATGGAACCTGCCATTCATCAAGAATGTGCTCACCCACGCGATTCTACCGGTGGTGTCGATAGTGCTGACCTCGATGGGCGGCTGGGCGCTGGGTATGCGTGGGCTGATGATCAGCGTGAACAACGAGGACTATTTTCTACTGGCGCAGGTGAAAGGGCTTTCGCCGACGCGCATTTTCTTCCGCTATGGGGTGCGCAATGCGATCCTGCCGGCGCTGACGGCGCTTGCGCTGGGCCTGGGTGGGCTGATCAGCGGCTCCATTCTGGTAGAGTTCATCTTCGCCTATCCGGGCACGGGCTATACTCTGTACCAGGCGATTATCTCGCAAGACTATACGGTGACACAGGCGATAGCCAATCTGATTATCCTCGTGACTGCAACGAGCGTTTTCCTGCTCGATCTGCTTTATCCCTTCATCGACCCGCGCATTACTTACAAGAGGACCATGCGCTAAGACAATGAAGCAGAAAAGCCCTTGACTGTCGGACAGCAGACCGCAGATGAAACGGCCACCCCGGCGCGCGGCTGGGGGCTGAATACATGGGACTCCCCGTGGTTGAACTTCAAGTTCCTGCTGGGCGTTGCCATCGTCGGGCTGATCCTTCTTTTCGGCCTGTTGGGCCCACTCTTCTGGGATACCGATCTGGCCTACACGGGCGCGGGGCCGCTGAACAAGCCGCCGGTGTGGCAGGAGGGGGGTCTGCCGGAACATCCCCTGGGCACCGAGAGCAATGGGCGCGATATGCTGGCGCAGTTGATTTTGGCCACACCTTCGTCCCTCAAGGTCGGGTTTCTGGCGGCGATCATCGGCATGGGCATCGGCATGGTGCTCGGTTCGGTGGCGGGCTACGTCGGGGGATGGTGGGACCATGTGATCCGTACGCTCAGCGACTCGGCGGTTACGATCCCGGCGCTGGTCGTGCTGGTTGTGATCGCCTCCTACGTGCAAATGACCGACACGACCGCGATGGCGCTGATCCTGGCGGCATTTGCCTGGCCCGGGCCGACGCGCCTGGTGCGTTCACAGATTCTCACGCTGCGCGAGCGCAGCTATGTGCGGATGGCGCATCTCTCGGGCGCGCCTGCGCTGGAGATCATGTTCGTGGAGATGCTGCCCAACATGCTGCCGTGGTTGGCGGCCAGCCTCACCGGGGGCATTTCGGTGGCGATCCTGGGCGCGACGGGGTTGGAGGTGTTGGGATTGGGCCCGACGCGCGTGCCCTCGTTGGGCTTGATCATCAATCAAGCCACGACCAACGCTGCGCTGGTGCGGGGACTGGTGTGGTGGTGGCTGCCGCCGATCATTATCCTGATGGTCATATTCGTGGGATTCTTTTTGATGACGATCGGGCTGGATGAGATCGCCAATCCGCGTATCCGGCAGTTCAGTTCGTCGCGACGCGAGCGGAGTGCGGCGGGAGAAGCGCCGCCTGTCGAGCACATGGACGGCGGGAGTGCAGCCGGGAGAGATGCCGCCCTTGAGGTGGACGATCTGCACGTCCATTATTTCACGCCGCGTGGTGAGGTCATTGCGGCGAACGGTGTCGACTTCAGTGTGCGCAAGGGCGAGATTCTGGGGCTGGTGGGTGAATCCGGTTGCGGCAAGACGACGGTGGCGATGGCGATCCTGCAGGTCGTCCAAGCGCCGGGCCGGATCGTGCAGGGGGAGGTGCGAATCGAGGATCAGGACCTGGTCAGTCTCTCCGGCAAGGAGTTGCGCGAGGTGCGCTGGCGCGATCTGGCGCTGGTGCCTCAGGGCGCAATGAACTCGCTCAACCCGGTCACGCCGATCCGGGAGCAGATGGGTGACGCGATCCTGGCCCACGAGAATATCGGACGCGTGGAACTTGAACAGCGTATCCTCGGCCTGCTGAACGATGTCGGGTTGCCGGAGCGGGTCATCAACATGTACCCCCACGAGTTGAGCGGCGGCATGAAGCAGCGGGTCTGCATTGCGATGGCGATTGCGCTCAATCCGCAGGTAATCATCGCGGACGAGCCGACGAGCGCGCTGGACGTGGTGGTGCAGCGGGTTGTGGCGCAGACGCTGCTGGAGGTGAAGGATCGGTTGGGTGTCTCGATGGTGATGATCGGCCATGACATGGGCTTGCAGGCGCAGCTGGTGGACCGCATTGCGGTCATGTATGCCGGCAACCTAGTCGAGGTAGTGCCGGTGGAATCGGCTTTCTCGGAGCCGCTGCATCCGTACACGCAGCTGCTGATCGAATCGATCCCATCGATCAAAGAGCGCAAGCCGTTGAACGTGACGGAAGGGCTGACGCACGACCTGCGCAACCCGCCCCCCGGTTGTATCTTCCAATTCCGCTGCCAGCATGTCGAGCAGATATGCCGAGAGCGGCGGCCGGATCTGGTGGAAAGAGATGATGATCACCTTGTGGCCTGCTGGCTCTATGAGCCGGAGCGTCACGCCCTGATAGAGTTGGAAGAGGCATGACCCAGACAGGTACGGCCGAACCGCTGCTCCGGATCAGAGATGCCACGATGGCGTTCGGCGGCGGCTTTTTGAGTTCGCAGCCTCCCTTGGTGGCGCTGGACAACTTCAGCCTCGATCTGCACGAATCGCCGGCGCAGATTACGACGATCGCGGGCGAGAGCGGCAGTGGCAAGACCACCCTCGCCAATCTCGTGCTCGGCTTTGTCACGCCGACGCGAGGGCGGATCCTCTACAAGGGCGTTGATATTTCGCAGATGGACCGCCGTCAGAGGATGACGTACCGCCAGGAGGTCCAGGCGATCTTCCAGGACCCGTATGAGGTCTTCAACCCCTTCTTTCGCATTCAGCATACGTTCAACCTGGTGATGCGTCATTTTGCCCTGGCACGCGACAAGGCGGAGAGACGGGAACTGATCGAGGACGCGCTTAACGTAGTCGGATTGCGGGGCGATGAGATCCTGGAGAAGTACCCGCACCAGTTGAGCGGCGGACAGCGGCAGCGGGTGATGGTGGCGCGCGCGTATTTGTTGCACCCGCGGCTGATTGTGGCGGATGAGCCGGTTTCGGCGGTGGATGCTTCGCTGCGGGCCATGATCCTGGATATCATGCTGCGGCTGCGCGACGAACACGGAATCTCCTTTCTTTACATAACGCACGACCTGTCGACGGCTTACCAGATCGGCGACAACATGATCGTTCTGTTCCAGGGGATCACCGCGGAGATGGGGGATACGGGCCGGATCATCGAGAATCCTCAGCATCCCTATGTGCAGCAGCTGATCAATTCGATCCCGGTGCCGGATCCGAAAGTCAAGTGGGACACGGACATCAGATTGCCGGCCGAGGAGACGATGCGAATGCAGGACGGGGAGGGGACAGCCGGCGGCTGCCGCTTCTACCCGCGCTGCCCGCACGGGATGGACATCTGCCTCGAAGAGCAGCCGCCGCTCATCCAGGTTGAAGGCAAACATGCCGTGGCCTGCTATCTATATGAGGACGGAGTGGAGGAGTGAGTGAAGAGAAGTGAGAAGTGAGGGATATACCGCCATCCCCGCAGCGCCTCCTCTGGATCCTCCCGCCTGTGTTTTCTCCTTGCTGAACTCTCCACCTGAAGAAGGAGTCAGACGATGACGTCTCCATTCACCGACTTTGAGCTGATGCGTGACCTGCAGCAGGACGGGGGGAAGATCGTTCTGCTGGTTATGGATGGTTTGGGCGGGCTGCCGGAATCGCTGGGCGGCAAGACTGAATTAGAGATGGCGCATACCCCCAATTTGGACGCGCTGGCGGTCTCCGGGTCGTTGGGATTGAGCGTCCCGATCCGGCCTGGGATCGAACCGGGCAGCGGACCGGCGCATTTGAGCCTGTTCGGGTATGACCCGATTCGTTACATGATCGGTCGCGGCGTGCTGGAGGCGCTGGGGATTGGCTTCTCTTTGCAAGGAAACGACGTGGCGGCGCGGGGCAACTTTGCCTCGGTCGACGGCGACGGGCTTATCACGGACCGGCGGGCGGGGCGGATCTCCACGGATGAATGCATCCGGCTGGCAGCGAAGCTGCGTGAGGCGAGTGCCGGGCTCTTCGAGGACTGTGAGGTGTTCGTCGAGCCGGTGCAGGAACATCGCTTTGTCTTTGTGCTGCGGGGTGAGGGGCTGGGAGGCAGTTTGACGGACACGGACCCGCTCGCGGTAGGCAAAATGCCGCTGCCGGTGCAGGATGGAAGCGGGAGCAGTGAGGGCGCGCGAACGGCTGAACTGGTGAACCGCTGGGCGGCGCATGCGCGCGATGTACTGGGAGACGAGCCGCGGGCGAACAGCCTGAATCTGCGCGGCCTGGCGCAGGATCCGGGGCTGCCGCTGTTCCCAGACATCTTCGGGATGCGGGCGGGGGCTATCGCGGTCTATCCGATGTACCGGGGCGTAGCCAGTCTGGTGGGGATGGAGGCGATCCGGTTTGAGGGAGACCGCCCGCGGCATGAGATCGACGCGCTGGTCGAAGCGTGGGACAGTTACGACTTTTTCTTTGTACATGTAAAGAAAACGGACAGTTACGGAGAGGACGGCGACTTCGAAGCCAAGGTCCACGAGATCGAGGCGGTGGACGCGGAGATTGCACGTATTGTGGATCTGGGGCCGGGCGCGCTGATCGTGACCGGGGACCACAGTACGCCGGCGGCGCTGCGCCGCCACAGCTGGCATCCGGTACCGACGCTGTTGTGGAGCCCTCATGCGATGCCGGATGCGAGCCGAAGCTTCGGTGAACGGGCCTGCGCGGGCGGTCAGTTGGGGTTATGCCATGCGACGACGCTGATCCCGCAGGCGATGGCTCATGCGGGCCGGTTGAAGCGTTTCGGGGCGTGAAACTGCAGGGGTAAGTGAAGAGGGCTGGGATGAACGAATATGGGTGGTGTTGAAGAGGCTATCGTCAGGGCCGCGCAGTTTTTTTCGAATGATGCGGCGGTGGTGTGTTTGACGGGGGCCGGGGTGAGCGCGGAGTCGGGTGTGCCGACCTTTCGTGACGCGCAGACCGGTTTGTGGAGCCGGTTCGATGCGGAGGAGCTGGCCACGCCACAGGGTTTCGAACGGGATCCGGGCCTTGTGTGGCGCTGGTATATGTGGCGGCTCGAGCAGTTGGGAGCGGCCGCGCCGAACCCCGGGCATTGTGCGCTGGCGGAGCTTGCTCGACTATGCGAGGCGTTCTTGCTGGTGACGCAAAACGTGGATGACCTGCATGAACAGGCGGGCAGCGCGAACGTGCTTCACCTGCATGGAAGCCTGTTGGATTTCCGTTGTGCCGGGTGCACGGCGCCGCATCATCTTACGGGAGAGGAGCGCGGCGCGGATTCGCCGCCCGCGTGCGGCCTTTGCGGAGATCTGGTGCGGCCGGATGTGGTCTGGTTCGGCGAGAGTCTGCCCTGGGATGCAGTGGAAAAGGCGGCGGCGGCGGCCCGTGATTGCGATGTGATGCTGGTGGTGGGCACAAGCGGGCTGGTCTACCCTGCGTCTCAGTTGCCGCTTGTCGCCAGGCAGGGAGGGGCGACGGTAGTTGACGTGAACCCGGAGCCGGGTCCCATCTCGTCGATAGCCGACATTTTTTTGCAGGGTAAGAGCGGGGAGGTGCTGCCGGCGCTGGTGCGGGCTGTGAGGGTACTCCGGGCAGACTTGTGAGTGCTTGCCAGCAGTTTCGGGATACGCATGTATCTGTTACATGACCTGCCCAGATGGGAAACTGGCCGCGGCGGTCAGGGTTTCCTGTAATCTGGGTAGAGGGCGAATGAGGAGCGACAGATGGAACTAATCGTTGCAGTCGTTGTTGGTCTCGTGGTAGGGGGCGCGGCCTGCTGGTTGGTGCAAGGCGCCCGCGCCAAGAGCCGGTTGGCAAGGCTGGACGCGGACCACCGGGAGGAGAAGGCTGCGTTGCAGGGCCGGTTGGAGCAGTCGGAGAATGCCGAAAAGATCCTGGAGACGGCCAAAGAGCAGTTGAAAGAGACCTTTCAGGCTACGGCCAGCCAGGCGCTGCAGGCCAATAACTCGCAGTTTATGGACTTGGCCCAGGAGAATCTGGGCAAGACGCTGGAGGCCGCCAAGGGCGATTTCAAGCAACGGCACGAACAGTTTGAGGCGCTGGTCAAGCCACTTACTCAGAACTATGAGAAGCTCAATCCGCAGATCAGTCTGCTGGCTCAGCGGAGCGAGAATCTCGCGGCAGAGACCGGCAAGCTGTCAAGCGCACTGACCGACAACAGGCAGATAGGCAACTGGGGCGAGGTGCAACTGCGGCGAGTCGTAGAATTGGCGGGTATGGAGGAGTACTGCGACTTCAGGGAACAGGTCGCGATCGGCGATTCCCAGAGCAGACCCGATCTGACGGTGCGGTTGCCGGAACAGCGGACGGTGGTCATCGATGCAAAGACGTCTACGGCTGCATACATGGATGCCCAAGAGGCGGATGACAGGGAGGCAAGGGATAGTTCACTGAGACGGCACGCCAGCGCCTTGAAAGCGCAGGTAGACGACCTGGCGAAGAAGGACTACGGGACGAAGGTGGAAGGCTCGTTGGGTTTTGTAGTGATGTTCGTCCCGGGAGACCAGTTTCTGGCAGCGGCGTTAAACGCCAATCCCGAACTAATCGAGTACGCCATGAGCAAGAGGGTGGCTATCGCCACGCCGGCATCGCTGATTTCGCTGTTGTGGTCGGTTGCAAACGGGTGGCAGCGCCACCGCATCGCCGAGAGTGCCGAGGTCATTTTGGAAGAAGGCGTAGAGTTGCACAATCGGATGATGATATTCATCAGCCGCTATCAGGAAGTTGGCAATCGTTTGAAGAGGGCCGTTAACGCTTTCAACGATTCTGTAGGCTCCTTCGACAGTCGAGTCGTTCCCCAGGCCAGGAAGTTCTCCCAGTTGACTTCCAACAGAGAGGAAAGTTTCCCGGAGCCACAGCAGATCGAGGAGTTGGCCCGAATTTCCAAATACGCCGGGGAGCAGAAGGAGCCTCAATGAGAATTGCCAGTGCAGGGAGGGAGAGGTGTCTGAGACCAGGTTAGAACTGGAGAGGGAGATCGCCTCTACCCTGGAAGAGCTCGACAAGACTCGACGCAAGTTGGTGGCACTGCGACGCAGGTTGCCTCCGGAACCTGTAGGAGATTACGAGCTGAGAGACGCTGACGGGCCCGTGAGACTGTCGGAGTTGTTTGGTGACGGAGAGGATCTCATCCTCGTTCACAATATGGGAACCGGATGCTCGAACTGCACGATGTGGGCCGACGAGTTCAACGGTGTGTACCAGCATTTGCAGAGCCGGGCTGCGTTTGTGGTGGTGTCGCCTGACAGTCCTGGTGCGCAGCAGGCGTTCGCGAGGAGCCGGGGCTGGCGGTTCCCGATGTATTCGGCAGAGGGCACGACCTTCACCGAAGATATGGGTTTCCGGTGGGAGGAGGAGGCGTTCCTGTCGGGGTATCAGCCGGGGGTATCGGTTTTTCGCAAGAACGCGGATGGCAGGATCGTGCGGGTCGCGAAGGACTCGTTCGGGCCTGGCGACCTGTATTGCGGCGTGTGGCACCTGTTCGATCTGCTGCCGGACGGTCCGGACGGTTGGGACCCGCTGTTCGATTACCCCTCTGCAGACCGCTGAGACGGGACCAGACCGCAGTGGATAGAGATTTCTCCGCCAATGTATGACAAGCCTGTCTTGCGTAAGTAGCTTCCTCTCAGGGCGCTTCGAAAGAACCTGCAGCGAAACCGGTTGCCCGGGCCGGCGCAGGCGTGTTGGAAGAGCGTCCACTGAACCCAATACCAGGAAGATCTGCCAGGATCAGGAAACCTATTGTTGCCCTGGGCCGTACAGTTGTCAGGCGAGCCTCAAGGGATGCAGTTTTCAGGCCGCCGGAAAATCTCATAGACAACTGCATAAGATCAGGTGCGCGTCTCCTCCGACGTGACGCAATCGGCCGGAAAACGGAGGAGGCGATAGCGACAAGGAGGGTAGTTATGGTACACAGAGCCGACAGAGCGCCCGGATTCGTACCAAAGAACCGCGAATGCGGTTGGAGCGGTCTTTCACGCAGGTGGCATGTCCCACTCCTGGGGCTGCTGGCGCTTCTTTTGGCCGGCTGCGCGATGGTGATGCCGCCGGGGGAGGGCGCGGAGCAGGCTGCGGCGCCGAGTTCGAGTGAGCGGGCGTCAGAAGGTCGGATGGCGTTGCAGTCCGCCTCTTCGGCCTCCAGCCCGGGGCGGCCATCTCCCCATTCCGGACGCGGCGACCGGCGCGGCCTCCTGCCGGAGGTGCAGCTGCCGCCGGTGGTACCCACAAGCCTGGAAACGACATCGACATTCGGACTAGATGCGGACGACGCGTCCTGGCGCAGGTCGCTCGCGCTTGCGCGGCAGGGCTATATTCTGGAACCGGATGAAGTACGGGTTGAGGAATGGCTCAACGCGCTGCGGTGGGACTATCCGCTGCCGGAAGGGGAAGGGAGCTTCAACCTGGATCTGACGATTACAACCGATCCGCTTGACCCGGATTCGTTGCTGGCGTTGCTGGGGCTCAGCGCGGCTGCGCCGGCGGAAATGCCGTCCAGACGGCGCGTGTCGGTGGTGCTGGATGCTTCCGGTTCGATGGAAGAGGACAACAAGCTGGATACGGCGCGTACGCTCGTCGAAGCGCTGATCAGGCGACTGTCGGCAGAGGACCGCATTTCGCTGGTGCAGTTTTCCAGTGTCGTCCTGGGGGAGTACACGGTCCGGCACTCAGCGCCTGACGACCCGGCGCTGGAGGCATCGCTGCGCGAATTCCGGCCCAACGGGAGCACGAATGCCGAGGCGGGCTTGCGCAAGGGATATGAGCTGGCGCTGGAAGGGCGGAGGCAGGATCCCGATGCGTTGCACTATGTCTTCTTCATCAGCGACGGTGTGGCCAACGTGGGGGACACACGCGCGGAGTCGATAATCGAGTCGCTGGGCGGGCAGCGCGCGGAGGCCAACCCGATCCGGTTGGTCGCGGTGGGCGTGGGCATTGCGAACTACAATGACGACCTGTTGGAGCAGGTGAGCAACGACGGCGACGGCTGGTACCGTTATGTGTACTCGCCAGAAGAGGCGCAGGGCCTGCTGGCTGCCGACTCGTTCGATCAGCTTTTCAGCCCTGCGGCGGACGAAGCGCGTGCACAGGTCTCCTGGGATGCAGACACGGTCGAGGAGTGGCGCCTGGTCGGCTACCTGAATCGTGCGGCCGCGAATGAGTCTTTTGAGGATGACGAGGAGGATTTCGCGGAGTTGCACGTGGGCCAGGAGAACACGGTCGTCTACAGGTTGAAGGCGCGGCCGGGGGCGGAGGGGCCGCTGGGTACACTTTCCTTGCGCTGGCATCATCCGGGCAGCGGCGAGGCGCAAACGCAGGAGTGGACGCTGTCTGCCGAAGCACCGGTGTCGTGGGAGGAAGTCGCGCCGATTCGACGCCTTGCGCTGCTAGTGGCGCTGGCGGGCGAAAACTCGGCTGAGCGTCTGGCTGACGCGCAGGGCCGTCGCAGGGCGATTGAAGAGGAGTTCGCGCTGCTGGGACGTCTGACTGAGACCAGGCAAGGACAGGAGTTCGGCGAGATCCTGGCAGCTTCGTTGCCTGAACCGCCGGCGTGGTTTGAGCAGGGGAGGTCGACGCGGGAAGAGTAAGGGTTGGTGTGACCACAACTGAGTGGTAAGCTCAGGGTAGGGAGTTGAAGCAACGAGACAGATAGAGTTTCGGTGGATCGTCCGATTTCGAGATTAAGTCTTGAACGCCCTTGTTTCGGCACCTGCCTTGATCACACTTTCCTTGGCTACGAATGTTAGACTTGGGCGCCTGCTAATGGACGGCCTAACTTCGCGGGAGTGAGCCAAAATGGGTACACAGGTTGTACTGGACGTTCCGGATGAGATTTATGAGCGGGTCGAAAAGCTGGCTGTGACCACAGAACGCGACATCCCGGACGTACTGCTGGAAACAATAGCCCGCACATTTTCGCCATTTCCGGTTGATCCGAACCGATCTGTCATGAATCAAAATGTAGAGACATACAGAGAACTACACGCAGAATTGGTAATGACCCACTTAGGTCAATTTGTGGCGATCTGTGATGGCAGGCTTATCGATCACGACCCTGACCCGGTTTCGCTCTTGCAACGAGTACGTACAAAGTATCCTGAGAAAGTGGTACTACGCAGAAAGGTCGAATCAGTTCCTGAACTTCAAATTCAGATAAGACATCCACGCATCGAGGCATGGAAGTGAGTCGCGTCCATTCCTTCGCCTACGACAACTCATATGATCCTCCCGCACCATTTATTCTGATATCGGTCGATGGGTATATTTCCGGCAGGTCACCTGTAACCGTACCGGCTTTCGCCGATTCTGGCGCAGATGGAACCATGCTTCCCCGGGATATTCTGACAGCGGTCGAAGCAGAATATGCGGACACTGTTCTGTTGCGCGGCACTGCAGGTGGTGTGCAAAAGCTCGACCGATATACGGTACGAATCCGCATTGAGGAAAAGACGATTGATTCAGTTTCGGCCGTGGCAACGGCTGCTGGAAGTGAACCACTCATTGGCAGAGACGTTCTCAATCACTTGGTCGTTACACTAAATGGGACTGCAGGCTATACAGAAGTTCAGGTTGAGTGAAGAAAGTCCTGGCGGAGCGTTGCGATGCTCGTGTCAGCTGGCCCAGTTGGGATGATTCAGACGAAATCTTTCGAGACAGTAGCCTACGTTCAGCCAGAAGAGTTTTCTCCCACCGGACGTTCCGAGCATCTTTCCCCGAAAACAGAAAGCACTTCCTGAGTCCTCCAGAAGATCTGCAGGTGCGGTAGAATTCCGCGCTGTCCGCGCAAGGCTCCAGGATTCAAGTTGAAAATATGGTGTGAAAGTTGCTCCGTTCCCTCGACGAAGGGACAGAGCACTTACTGCATTTTCCAGTTATTCATTGCGCCGTCGATGTGCTAAGATCGTACTATTTCCCATCAACTGTCCGCTCGCTTTTCGCGAAGTAGCAGCGTATCTCACTTGTCTCTGAGGATTGCCAATGTTGTCTCCGCGGTTGTTTGCTCTGGTGGTCGGTGTCAATCATTACCGGAGCAGTGTGATATCCGATCTGGGCGGCTGCGCCAACGATGCCAGGGCGATTTACGGATTTCTGACCCAACGAATTGGCGTGCCGACCGAGAACATCCGGCTGCTGACTTCGACAGGGGCGGAACCGGATGAGAAGCTCCCCTCCCGACAGAACATCATAGACGGCTGGAAGTGGTTGATCGAGCAGTCCAGAACCGGCGACCAGCTTTTTTTCCACTTCAGCGGGCACGGCTCCCAGGCCATCTCCAACGACCCCTATGAGCCGGACGGTTACGACGAGACGCTGGTGCCCTACGACAGCCGCGCAGTGGACGACAGCGGCAAGCCGGTCTACGACATTTTGGACAAGGAACTGGCTGCATTGATCGCTGCGGCCGAGGCGAAAGGCGCACTGGTAACGGTAGTGCTGGACTGCTGCCACGCCGGTTCGGGTACACGCGCGATTGTGCCGGTGCGGCGGACCGCTGCAGACCGCCGCGTGCGTCCTGCCGGCACGGTTCTGCCCGAGGCGTCGGGTGGGAGAACGGTGGCCAGCCGGCACTGGTCCGGGAAGCTGGGCAGCGAACACGTGCTGCTGGCGGGTTGCCGGGACGAGGAGATGAGTCACGAGTACCGCTCGCCGACCAACGGCGCGTGGTACGGGGCGATGAGCTATTTCCTGCTGCAGAAGCTGCAGGAGCTGCACCCGAAGATGAGCTGGAGGGAGGTCCACGACGCGGTACAGACCCAGGTGCACAACGTCTATGCGCGTCAGATTCCCCAATTGGAGGGTCCGGGCAACCGGGCAGTATTCGGCGAACTGACGCCTCATGCCGGCTCCTATCTGAACGTAATCAGTGCCAGAGAGGCGGGAGATGCAGGAAGCGACGTCGTTATTCGCATCGCCGGCGGCGCGGCGGTCGGTCTTACGCCGGGCAGCCACGTGGAGCTGTACCCGGCGGGCAGCGATGCGCTGGAGGGCCGGGGACTTGGCCGGGGCGAGGTGACCGAGTCCAGAGTCGATTCGTCATACGCATTGATCAAGGGAGTGAGCCACACCGAGTTCAGTCTGCCTGCCAGGGTGAAGGTGACGGCTTACGGTTACCAGAGGTTGATGTACGAAGTGACCTGCGCCGATCCTTTTCTGCTGGCGGAGTTGACCACCGCGCCTTCGTCCCCATTTCTGCACGCGGTGGGTAAGAGCACTCAGGATGGATTTACCCGTTTCCAGGTGGCCGTCGAGAACGACACTTATGTAATCCGGGACGGGAGCGGCGTCCAGGTTGTGCAGGACAGGCCGCCGCGCACGCAAGCGGGGGCGGCCAAAACGGCTGAATATCTGCACCATCTGGCGACGTATCACAATGTACGCACGCTTAGCAATCCGGCGCCGATGGCGCTGATGGAAGAGGCGTTGAGCATTGACGTCAAGACGTACACGCGTGCCAGCTTTACGTCGCCCAAGGACGGTGAGCCACTGGGGCGGGACGGTGTGCTGCCGCCAGGGCGCAAGCTCTGGATAACGGTGCGGAACAACAGCTCCGAGAATCTCTATGTGACCGCCTTTTCTCTGTCCGCGCAGTTCGGTATCCGACGCATCTTTCCGGAGCGGGCGCCCTACCAGCTGGTGGCGCCGGGCAAGGAGTTCTTCATCAACAACATCGGGCCGGTTGTGAAGGATCCTGGAAACGAGTCCGAGACGGAGATATTCAAAGTTTTCGCCACGCGCGTTCCCACCTCCTTCGACGTGCTGGAGATGCCGGAGCTGAACGAGCCGGCCGGGACGGAGCAGACGCGGGCATTCGGCCCGCTGGCGGACCTGATGAACGGCATCCGTTACGACGGCCCGCGCGTGCGCAATCTCATGGTGCAGCGGGACGACACACATGATCGCTGGATAACAAAGCAGGTGGCGGTTACAGCCCTTCGAAAGCAGGAGGAATGTGCACTGCCACAGGGGCAGAACAGGATCAATGTGGGAACGGACCTGGACATTACGGTGGAGAAGCCAGCCGGCCTGGGGGGCCTGCTGGTGGTGAGCAGTCTGAGACATTTCGCCTGGGATGCGGACGATCCGATCTCCTTGCCGCCCGGTCTGAACAGTCCTGAAGCCGCGCCGTTTTTCCAGCCGCTCTCATTCTCGCACGATGCGGGGGCCGGCGGCGGGTCTCCCGGTGTGCTGGTCCTGGACAGTTCAGCGGAGCAGCTCAAGACGATTAGCGCCGAGTCTCCACTGCGGATTGCGCTGAGTGTGGAGAACGACCCGGAGATTGCGGGGATTGTCGCGGTCGCTTTTGACGGTGAGTACTACTATATGGTCGGCCATCCAACCGACGCCCAGAACCTGTCCCAGTCCGGCGACAAAAGGCGCATGGCGGTGGAGATTACCCACCTGCCGATCCCGGATTCGGCGGAGGCAAAGTCCGATTTCGCGGGCGGATGGCGAAGGACAAGGTCGAACGCGGGAAGCAGTGCTGCGGCTGAAGGCGAGGTCGGCAGAGGCGCGGGTGGGTTGTTCGGGCGGCTAATCAGCTTTTTTCAGGAGGAGTGGCGGCGAGCCGAAGCCGCGGCGCGCAAGGATCCGGCGTCCGACGACGGGGACGTCGATGGGGAACCGTCTGTCCTAGATGCGAAACATGCCGTGCGCGTGCTTTTCTACAAGCTGTTTTATCAGAAGCTCCCGCCTGATCTGGGTGTACGCCAAGTCCGCTTAGGTGAGGGCGGCACACCGGAATACTCGAAAGTTACGTCACTGGACGTTTCCAAGGCGCGGCGTGCGCTGCTGATCACTCACGGCTTCGGCAGCAGCACCGAAAAGCTGGTCCAGAGGGCACTGCCGCATCTGATGGAGCTGGACGAATACGACCTGGCGTTGACGTTCGACTATGAGACGATCAACACGGGCATCCGCGAGAGTGGTCTGCTGATGACTGCGCAGCTTCGCCGACTCGGGTTTGGCGCTGATTCGGGGCCGCCGCTCGATATATACAGCCACAGTATGGGGACCCAGGTCGCCCGTGTCTGCGTCGAGATGGAGAGCGGGCATCGATTTGTGGAGCGGGTCATCATGGTCGGCGCGCATAACACCGGCACCGCTCTGGCTGAATCGCACCGGCTGATTCCGTGGCTGGCGACGATTATTCTCAATCAGGCGGGGCTGATGGACTATGAACTCCTGGCCCAGTTACTGGTAATCGGGATCGCCCGGCTGACCACCGGCATACAGGACATGGCGCCGAGCGCGGAGCTGTATCAGAAGCTCAATGACCCGCGCAATGAGGTAAACGTGAAGTACTACATCCAGATCGGCGTGAACTCGGAGATGGACGGTCCCGTGAACTGGCGCAAGCTGTTCTCCAAGACGGAGATGACGCGTATACTGGACAAGGCGTTGGACCAGGTTCTGGGCCCGAATGACCTACTGGTTGGTGTAGCGTCGGCGCGGGGTGTGCGGGGCGGCAACTGGCCGGACCTGCAGGTGGATGTGCTCGGCTGCCATCACTTCGAGTATTTCTACGCTGAGGAGTCGCTCGAGGCGCTGCGCCGGCAGTTCAAGTAGCTCCCGGCACCAGCTACGGCGTCAGACCTCCTGGCGCTCGGACAGTTCGGCCCAACGCTCGAAGGCCGATTCCAATGACAGTTCGACGTCTGTCAGTTTTGCTGAGAGGCTGTGCAGTGCCTGGTAGTCGCTGCCGCTATTGTTTATCTGCTGCTGCAGACTCGCTTGTTCCTCTTCCCAGCCGGCAATCTCCGTTTCCAAACGCGCCAACTCCTGACTCTCCTTCCAAGTAAGTTTATTGCCCGTTCCAGTCGAGCGCGGGGCAGTCTGTCCATTGGCGGAGCGCCTTTCCGGAGCCGGGGCTTTTCGAGTACCATTGACGCGGGTTGCTTGACTGTCCCGGCTGTACAGCCGCCGGTAGGTTTCGTAAGGAGCGGGGTATCGTTTTCCCAGGCGTCCGTCCTCGAAGGGTACGATGAAATCTACGGTGCGGTCGAGGAAGTAGCGGTCGTGGCTGGCAACGATCAGGCAGCCGGTGAAGGCGTCCAGGAACTCTTCGAGCACGGTCAGTGTCTGCACGTCCAGATCATTAGTCGGCTCGTCCAGCAGAAGTACGTTTGGCTGATGGACCAATGTGCGCAGGAGGTAGAGCCGGCGGCGCTCACCGCCGCTGAGGCTGCCGATGCGCCCCCACTGCATTTTGCGGGGAAACAAGAACCACTCCATCATTTGGGCGGCCTCTACGCGGCTGCCGTCGCGCGACTGAATCAGGGGCGCTTCTTCCTCGATGAACTCAATCAGACGCTGCCCGTCGTTCAGGTCGCGCGTCTGCTGATCGTAGTATCCGAGCCGCACGGTTTCGCCCCATCTGATCTGCCCCGCGTCGAGATTGACCTTGCCGGCCAGCATGTCGAGGAAGGTACTTTTGCCGGCGCCGTTCGGGCCGAGGAGGCCGATGCGGTCACCCGGTTCAAGCGTGAAATCAACCTGTTTTACAGCGACCGAACCATCGTAGGATTTGGTCAGGCCATTTGCTGTGAGAACGGTCTTACCGAGCCGGCGGGTGGCCAGGGCCATGACGACGCGATCGGTGTCGGAGTCGTATTGGATGCGCTGGAGCTCGGCCACGCGTTGCCGACGGGCTTTCTGCTTGGTTCCCCGTGCCATAGGCGTTCGCCGAATCCATTCGAGCTCTCGTTTGAGGAGATTCCGTCGCTGGCGTTCCCCGGCGGCGAGGCGTTCGTGGCGGAGTTGACGCAGCTCCAGATAGCGGCTGTAGTTGCCGGCGTAGGAGACGAGCTGGCGCCGGTCCAACTCGACGATGCGATGGACGACGCGGTCGAGGAAGTGTCGATCATGGGTGACCATCAGCAGCGCGCCAGGTTCCGTAGTCAGGTAGTCTTCCAGCCACTCGATTATTTCGATATCGACGTGGTTGGTGGGCTCGTCAAGGACCAGCAGGTCGGCGCGGTCGATCAAGGCCCTTGCCAGGGCGACGCGTTTGCGCTGCCCGCCGCTGAGGGCGTCGATACGGGCGTCAAAGTCGCTGATTCCCAACTTTGTCAGGATTGATTTGGCGTTGGCGGCTGCGGCCCAGCCGCCGCTGCGCTCCATCTCCTCGGACAGTTCCAGCAGGCGCTGCTGCAGGGCCTGGCTGGCCGGTTCGTGCTCGAGGCGCTGGCTGGCGCTTTCATAGTCCCTCAGGAGGCGCATCTGCGGCGAGCTGCTGCGGAAGAGCTGCTCAAGTACGGTCGCGCTCTCGTCCAACTGCGGCTCTTGCCGGACCATTTCAATGCGGACGCCGCCCCAGACTGTGACCTGGCCGCTGTCGGGCGCTTCCAGGCCTGCGATGATGCGGAGGAGTGTCGTTTTGCCGCTGCCGTTGACGCCGATCAGGCCGATACGTTCGCCGGCGTTGATGGAGAGCGAGACAGCATCGAGCAACAGCCGTTCGGAGAACTGCTTGGAGACGTTTTCGAGGGAGAGAAGGTTCATGCCGACTGCTGGATCGCCTTCAGGGTAGCGGGATCCTCCAAGGCGCTGATGTCGCCGGGATCTTCGCCCAGGTAAGCGGTCCGGATGAGGCGGTGCATCACCTTGGCATTGCGCGTTTTGGGGAGCGCCGCGCAGAATCTAACCTCTTTGGGCCTGAGGGGGCGGCCCAATTCGGTGGTGATGCGCTCTTGCAGGGAGGTGCGCAAGGGTTCGTTGACGTCAATGCCCGATTTGAGGACGGCGAACACGACCAGGTCGTTGTCCTTGAGGGGATGGGGCACGGCGACAGCGGCGGATTCGGTGACGTCGGGATGGGCATTGACCAGCGATTCGACCTCTGCGGGCCCGAGACGCTTGCCGGCGATGCTTATGGTGTCGTCGCTGCGCCCCAGGATGTACCACATGTCGTCCTCGTCAATGGCGCAGAAATCTCCATGCACCCACATGCCTTCAAAGCGGCTCCAGTAGGTATCCAGATAGCGATCGTTGGCGCCCCAGAAGCCGCGCGTCATTCCGATCCAGGGCTGGCGGACAATCAGGTCGCCCACTTCGCCGCGGACAGGGTTGCCGGACTCGTCGACGACATCGGCATCCATACCGGGAATTGGTCCGCCGAAGGCGGCAGGTTTGAGCGGTTTGAACAGGCTGCCGGCCAGGATGCCGCCGCTGATCTCTGTGCCGCCCGTATAGTTGAAGATCGGCTTGCGGCTTTCGAGCACGTTCTCGAAAATCCAGCGCCAGCTTGAGGGTCCCCAAGGGCTTCCGGTGGCGCCTACCGCCCGCAGGCGTGAGAGATCATGGCGGGTCACGTAGCCGGTTCCGTGAGGCATCAGCGTCCGCACGAGCATAGGCGAGAGTCCCAGAAGGGTGATCCTGTGCTTCTCGCAAAGTTCCCATACGCGGTCGACCGATGGGTAGTCGGGGGCGCCGTCATAGAAGAACATGGTTGCGCGGTTCAGCAGGGTGGCCAGGACGAGCCAAGGCCCCATCATCCAGCCCATATCGGTCATCCAGTAGACGCGGTCACCGGGCTTTACGTCCATGGCGTGGCGCATATCCTGGGCGCCCTTTACGGGAAAGCCGCAATGGGTATGGACGGCGCCCTTTGGCGGTCCGGTGGTCCCGCTGGTGTAGATGATCATAAACGGATCTTCGGCGCCGGTCAGGCTGGTCTCGGCCTCAGGCGCCTGCGGGGGAACCAGCTCGTGCCACCAGTGGTCCCGATCTGCGTGCCAAGGGATTTGGGCGTCGGGCGACGAAACCGGAAGGCGCTTGCAGACGATAACATGGCGAACGCCGGGAACACCGGCCAGCGCCCTGTCCAGCGTCGCTTTCATTGGAATAGTCCGCCCGCGGCGCAGAAAGCCGTCGGCGGAGAAGACAGCTTTGGCGCCGCCATCGCTGAGACGGTTTCTGATGGCGGACGGGCCGTACCCGCTGAACAGGGGGAGGACGATGCCGCCTAATTTTACAACCGCCAAAAAGGCGACAGCCAGTTCAGGGATCATCGGCATGTAGAGGCCGACGGCGTCGCCTCTGCCGATACCGAGGCTGCGCAGGGCATTGGCGCAGCGGCAGACTTCCTGGTGAAGCTGAGCGTAAGTAAGGGTGGCGTCCTGCCCTTCCTCGCCTTCCCAAATGAGGGCGGGCTGGGAGGCGGTCGCGGTCGTCTGGTACTTGTCGAGGCAGTTGTGAACAATGTTCATTTTCCCGCCGACACACCAGCTGGCGAAGGGCGCGCCATCGGACAGATCGACGATCTGCGAGTAGGGATGGGCGAAGCGGATGTCGAGGTCCTCCATCACCGCATCCCAAAACCAGCTGATGTCTTCGACTGAGCGCGCCAGCAGCTCGTCATAGGAAGCTATACGGTGCCGATCCATAAACTCTTTCAGATTGCTCTGCGCAATCCAGTCAGGATTCGGCTGCCACGCAATGTCCTGGCCGAAGGGAAAATGGTTGGTGGACATGATCTGTCTCGAAATGGGGATGGCTTGACCCAAGCCTACCAGTGCACCGCAAGCATTATAGCGAAGAGCGGGACAAAAGGTAAACAGGCGGCCGAGTGGGAGGCTTGGTTCGAGAGGACAATACGGGTCAGGAGGGGAAGACGGAAAGCTGCGAGCTGATTGGATTCTGCAGTGCGGACCAGATTGAGGCGACGATCAGTGCTTGTGCAGGGGGGCGGAGCAGCCGGGCTAGGCTCGAAAGCGACGTGAGGAGCCGGCTACTGGCTCCTGCGCCTGACGGCCAGACCTCCGGGAAGATGGACGGGCCGGAGGCCAGTTCGACGAGCAGGATCAGATCGCTGAAGACGAGGATAAGCAGTCCCGCCGGCAGGACACCGAAACGCGGTGCGGTAAGCGCCAGACCGATGGCGAGGCCGGCGGCGGCGAAGAGCAGGAGCAGCGTGTAGGCTGCAGCCGCGGCCGTCTGGACAGAATGGCGACGGCGCGTCCGCAGCAGAAATGCGAGGCCGGCCAGTGCGCCGACGAGCAGACAGAGACTCAGTGCAAGAAAGCGAACGCCTTCGAAGGCCGGGCCATATTGGGCAATCGCGGCGACGAACAGAAGGTAGCCGACAGCAGTGGCGGAGATGCCGAGCCAGGTCCGCCCGGGCGCGAGCGCACTGGCCGCAAGCTGGCTGCCTATAAGGTTGAGAGACGTCGCGGAGGCGATACCTAAGGCGTAGCGAGCGGTTTCGGCGCCGGGGCGGGTGAGGATAAAGCCATACCAAGCCAAAAGGAGCAGAGACAGTGCAGAGGCTGCATGCATCCCAGCGAGGAGGCGGCGTCTGTGCGGGCGAGCTCTGCGAAGTAGAAGGCCGCCGGCCAGAAACAGGGCCCAGAGAACGAGCAGAAACCAGGCAATGAGGTCGAGGACCGGCATCGGTGGTTCCGTCATTCACCGGGAGGAGCGGGAAGAAAACTGAGAAAGCCTGGGCTTCCCCTGTGCCCTTCAGTCCTCACCATTGGTGTCTTGTCGATTGGCGGCGTACCCGAGGAGTTGCGGCTCGGCCCAGACAGCCCAGTTCCAGCGACTGTTGCCGAGGCCGTCGGTCATTAGCTGCAAGACCGAATGTTGACCGGCCTGGTTTGGCAGGTCGGTGACGAAGCGTTCCCACTCGCAGCTCTGCTTTGTGCTGCTCCAAATGCGTACGCCGTTAAGGAGGACACGGAAGGCGCAGAAGTTATCATCTTCCATTTGGGCGCCGTCGCGAATGCCGATAGCGAACTGCAAGCGCAGCCGATCGACCTCGGGCGGCACTCTCAGGTCGTATTCGACTACTGCGCTGCCATCGACGGGCGGATGCTGCCACAGAGCCGGCTGCTGCATCATGCCACAACTGGCGGTGTCGATTCGCACCTCCATCAGGTCCGATGTACGGGTGGCGCTCTGGCGAGAACTGGGGAAGAGCTCCAGGAGGTCGCATTTCCACACGAGAGCGAACCCGTTTTTTTCAGCGCCTTCCTCTTCCAGAAGACTTTGCCAGAGCTCCTCCTGCCACTTGAGGTAGCCCAGGTACTGGGAAAGCTGCGAAAGGGAGTGCTCGTTCAGATCGTGAATACGCCGGATTACGGCGTCTAACTGTTCCTGGCGGGGCCTGTTCATGTAGGTCTCTGGCTGCTGGTTACGGGTACACGCCGGCGCGGCAATCGGATGCGGTTAGAATGCGGCGCCCATCATCGTCTCCCAGCGGGAGGCGGCGGTCGGATTGCTCAGGAGGACGAGGGCGACATAGGTGGGTTCAAACGGCCGCCGTATCAGTTTCATGCCGGCCTCGCGGGGGCTCATGCCGCCCTTCTTGCAGTTGCAGCGTTTGCAGGCGGTCGCCAGATTGGTCCAGCTGTGATCGCCGCCGCGACAGCGGGGTATCACGTGGTCCACAGTCAGCGAATGTTTGCCCGGAGTGTCGCCGCAATACTGACAGGTGTAAGCGTCTCTCAAGATCACGGCGCTGCGGGTGGGTGGGACAGAGCGGTGGGGCAGGCGAACGTAACGGTTGAGTCGAATCACTAAGGGCTCGGGCAGGGCCTGGTTGGCGCTGTGCAGCATCCGTTCGGTGGCCTCAACCAATTCCGCCTTGTCGCGCAGCAGAAGAACGACTGCCCGCCGCACGGAGACGAGGCTCAAAGGTTCGAATGTTGCATTCAGTACCAGCACGGAACGGGACATGGCAGTAGTGTCTCGATGGCGTTACTGAAGATTCGGTGTGGCGCAGATGCAGACGAGATGCCGGCTTTGCCAGACTGCTGAGTGTGGCGAGGGCCGAGTTGTGGGACGGGACTCGCTCTGGGAGCAGATTATACCAGCGCCACGACACGGGCGCGAATGATGACCTCCATCAGAAAGAAACAGACGATTGCAAAGAGAATTGTCTTTACGTTTTCATCCTGCAGGCGGCTCAGGTAGAGATAGGCTGCCGGCAGAGTAATGACGGCGACGGTCGCGTAGAGAATGTGTACAAAGGCGCGGGCCAGATTCCCGCCCAGCCCTTGACCGTAGAGCACCCACCCCAGGAGAAACTCTACAATCATCAGAATCTCGCCGATAGCGGCGGCGCCGTACCAGCTGCCGTCCAGCGGAAGGGAGCGAATTCGGAACCAGATGGCCCACACGCCCAACGCAATGAAGAACAGAATGCCGGTTTGGGCCAGACCGCGGTGAATTTCGCTCAGAGCATCCATCGTAACGGAAATTTTCGTTGAAACACAACTTTTTGTCGTCAGCTTCCTGACGCCGACTCGCCGGACAGAATGGGAGCCGGCGCGCTCACCGCTGCGGATGGACGCTCAGGTACTGATGCAGCACGCCTTCCACGTGCCCACCGATCTCATACGACTCCCAACCGGGACTGGCCGCCAGGGCGAAAATGCAGCCGCCAATCACATAGGAATCCTGTTGCATTGCCAGATCGTACCAGACTAGCTGCTCCACATAAGCCCCCGGACCCCAGGAACCGAAGCCGTGCTGGGCCCAATACTGCTGAAAGTGCTGCCAGCCTTTGGCGTCCTGGGGGCCCGGTCGATTAGCGACAAGGCCGTCTACGCCCAACTCCGTCATCACCAGCGGAATGGCGCGGCCTGCGGGCTTAAGGACCTGATTGTAGAGCTGGCGGTAGCGCAGTGTCAGCCAGCCGGTATCATGCGGCGTCACGCCCGGGTAGCGTCCCTGATTGTCACGGGTGCTGGCATAGTAGATGGTTGGGGCGGAATACTCGTGCAATCCCAGCCAACCATCGTGGGCCTGGGCTTCGGCAATGGCGGGCAGGAAATGCTCCCACATTTCGGGAGCCGGCTGGCCCGTGCCGAAGTTGCCAATTACGCTGCGGAGACCGCCCTGGGCGAGGAGTCGCGTCCGTTCGACTTCAAACTCGGTCAGGCGTTTGAATTCATCCAAATTCCCGGCCACCGGTTCATTGTAAGCTTCCCAGCCGTCGTAGTGAAGTCGGCGCTCGGGATGGTCGGCGATAGGCCAGAGTCGATTGACGAAGTCCTGGGCGGCGGCCTTCGCGTTGAGGTTTTGCAACTGCAGCTGGGGCAGATCTATACGCCCGATCAGCCGGGTAGTCGGGGCAGCTTCCTTGATCTGGCGGGCGAAACGAAAGTCCAGCTCCAGTGTCTTGACGACGGCGACGCCGCCGCTGCGCAGAAGGTTGAAGACGCTGGGATGGTTGCGGGTGATAAAGAGACCCAGCTTGCTGGGCGGGCCGGGCGGAAACGGGGTCACGGTGGGCGTCGGCGTATAGGTTGGCGTGGGCGGGACCGGTGTTTCAGTCGGGAAAGGTGTACTGGTCGGGAATGGCGTGTTTGTCGAAATCGGGGTTGCGGTAACTTTCGGCGGAGTGGGTGGGAAATCGGGCGCCGCGGGGCGCAGCCCTCTCATTTCGACCCAGGGCAGATACCCATGGTAGGTGCCGGGCGTTGCGGACGTCGCCGACAAGGAGGAAGCGTCAAGGGACGGTTCTCCATTTTCGCAGGCCCCGACAAGCATGCCAAGACCTGCGGCTGCGGCGGCCAGGAAGCGGCGCCGCGACCAGACAGGTTGTTTATTGGGCAGTGCGGGGCGACCCTGTTGGGGCGCGGCCGATTCTTGCTCGGGCCCGGAATCCGGTTCTTGACTGACGTGACCGTCGGTACTCTTGAAGTCCGGGCGTTGCTCACCTTTCATGAAGTTACTATAGCACCGAGTAGGCGGGGCTTCAAAGTGCCCAGCCTTCTTGGCAGTCGCATAGTAGGTGGAATGCCAGCATTGCCGAAATTAGCCAGAGGGTCCACGAATGGCATTTTAGCGAGGAGAGAGTGGAGAGAAGTGAGGAGTGAGTGGCGTTGGGCGACGCGTGAGAGGGTAGCGAATCGGAGGGCAGGCACAAGGCGGAACGGCAGTTGTCAGTGGTCAGTGGTCAGTGGCGGAGTGACAGGGGGCGCCAGGGCAGGGGCATGGCGTGGCTCTGCCGGAGTTTGAGGGGAAAAGTGGAGTGGGCGCTTCTGCCACACCATAGTCGAATGCGGACCGGCCATGGTCCGGTCGTCGGGATATGTTGGCGAGAGCTCACCCCCAAATCTGGACTGCACCCTGGCAAAAAGGGCTGTTTGGTCGTGAGGGTGAAAGCTGCTATACTCCGGGTAGCAGTCTAATTCAATTGCTGCGCCGAGAGGCCGTCCAGCGACAGGAGAGAGCTATGCAGAAGTACAAGGTCAGTATCGAATACTGTGTACAATGAAACTACACACCCCGAGCCGTCCGTGCGGCGGCCGACCTGTTAGAGAATTTCACGCCGGCGATTGAAAGCCTCAAGATGATCCCCTCGGGTGGCGGACTTTTCGAGGTGCTGGCGGACGATACGATTGTGTACAGCAAGAAGGCTGAGGGCCGCCATGCAGAGGAGGGAGAGGTACTCGGTCTCTTCTCAGAGGCTGTCGGCTTGGAGCCGGCCCCGCGTGCCTAAGCATGAATTCGGCGAATTGAATTGAGGCGCTCTCGTCAATTGAGCGCGATGCCCGCTGCAGGTGACCCTGCAGCGGGCTTTTCTTTTTGTAGGGCAGTGGACCGGGGCGTCCCGGAAGCACAAGGGAGTGGTCTGCGAGGCTGCCCGTTGGGTCCGGTTCAGAGGCCGGTTGGCAGGTCAACGAATTCGAAGATAACGCCGAAACGCTGGGCCAGATGCCCTCCCAGGGCCTGGACGCCAACCGTCTCGGAAGTGTAATGGCCGCCATACAGGAGATTGATGCCTGCGTTGGCGGCTTCGTAGTATTGTGCGTGGCTGGTTTCGCCGGTGACGTAGGCGTCGCAGCCGAGACTGGCGGCGGCCTCGATCTTGTCGGCGCCGAACCCGCTGAGAATGCCCACCGTCCGCACCATAGGCGGCCCTTCCGCCTGAACAAGCTGGGGGCGGCCTACCTGTTCCTCGAAGCGGGCCACCAGCGCATGGAAGGCGAGCGGTTCGTCGTACCCGGCCAGGACGGCAAGGGGCGTGCCTTTGACGTCGGCCCACCAGTCGATGACTGAAAGGCCAAGACGTCGCGCGAGTTCGGCGTTGTTGCCCCACTGCGGATGAGCATCCAAGGGAAGATGGGCGGCGTAGAGGTTGAGATCGTTCTCGAGAAAGGTGCGCACGAGGCGCCCGTAGCTGCCGGCCAGGGGCTTGGCATCACCCCAAAGAATGCCGTGATGCACCAACAGGAGGTCGGCGCCGCGTTCGAGAGCGGCGTGGACACAGGGCTGGTGCGCGTCTACAGTTCCGACGATTTTGTCGACCTGTGCCTTTCCTTCAATTTGCAGCCCCTGGGGGCCGTAGTCGGCTATCTCACGGATGCGAAGTGTGTCGTCGAGATATCGGACCAGGGCATCCCGTTGCATGATTACACTCCTCCCAGGAAGTAGCGTTTAGAGCGCAAAAAGCGGCGCGCCCGGCCGCGCCCATTTCCGGTTTGCGCTGCAGGCGCGGCATTGGACTGGCTCTCCGTTCTAGTCAGGACTTTCCGAATCTTTCGGTGCCTGCGGACTGCGGCGCAGGAATTTCCTGACGCCGCGGGCGAACTTGCGTCGGGGCAGGAGGACGCGGCGTCCGCAGGACTCACAGACCAGGCCGACGTCGGCGCCCACGCGAACGATTTCCCAGCTGTCGCCCCCGCAGGGATGGGGTTTGCGCATCTGAACCAGGTCGCCGGGGTAGAGTTTCTCGTTAATGGCGAGCATAGGCAGTGAAGTTCATAAGCTGCACCGCTGCGGCAGATTTGAAGATCCCGAAAGTATGGCGGCGAGACCTCAGATCATTTGGCAACTGCCGCTTCTGCCGGACGATCGCCGGTCGCGGCGGCCCCGCTGCGCAGGAGTCCGCCGAGGGCCAATACAAAGCTGAGCAGATAGACGAGCCAGCCGAGGACCGGGATCCTGCCGAGTACGACTATCAGGAGCGCGCCCATCAGCAGGAGGAGGAGCGGACTATAGTCGCCGCCGAGCCGCTCGCCGATTTTCTCTCCCAGCCAGTAGCCTGTGAGCAGGGGACTGAGGAACCAGACCAAGGCTGACGAGGCGACCAAGAAGATAAACGTGGCAATTGCAGGAAGGACGCCCCAAAAGGCCCAGGTAAAGGCGACCAGAATAAGCGACGCGATAGGAATGAAGATCAACACTACTGCGGCCAGCAGACCGTACAGCCCGGTCTCGACCGGACTTGATTGAATTGCGGCGGCAGGGCGGACCAGAATGTTGGGCCGGAGGCGCAAAAGCAGCCAGCCGAGAATGGCGACACCAGCGCCGATGGCGATGGTGCGGAAGATCCAGCCAAAGATGGCCCCGACGATGGTGCCTCCGGGGGACTCGGCGGCGGGCGGCGCTTCATATTGGATGTCGCGGGCGACGCCAGCAGGAATCTGGCGTTGCTCGGGCGCGGCGTAGCTAAGTTCTCCGCCGATGCGGGCGGCATCGGTGACGGTGAACTCCCCAACTTGGATATCGACGTCGCCGCCAACTGTGCCGGAAAGATAGAGCATCCCCAGAGCGCCGAAGAGGTCGCCACCGACGGCGCCTGAAATATCGGCTTCCGCAGCGCCGACGTAAATGTCACCGCCAACTTCTCCAGTGATGTTCAAGCCGCCTGTGACCGCCTGTGAACCTCCGCCGGTCGGAATGGTTGTCTGACCGCCGCCAGCGCCGAGAAAGGCATCGTCGGCGACGGTTCCCGTGAGTTCAATACCACTACCGACAGCACGCAGATCGTCGAGGATCGTGCCGTGAATGACGATTCCATTGGCCGCCGCCCACAGGTCTCCCTCGACTACACCGTTTGGCCCGATCTCTATGTAGGAGGCGCCGGCGAGCAGGTCGCCTTTGATGGTTCCATTGATAAATATCTCTGTAGCGGCGATGTAGAGGTCATCGTCAACCGTTTCGCCCTCGGCAAGGCGGTAGGTTTGGTCGCTTGCGAATTCAGCGGCGAGGGCGGCGCTGGAAAGGGCCAGAGTCAGAAAGGCCATGAATGCCACGACGAGCCAACGGGCGGGTTTCTTGGGAAGCTTCATCTCTCGTCTCCTGGAGGGTTGTCCGAGTCCGAGGTTTTCCTCAAGACTTCACGCCATCAAGTGGATGAAACGTGGAGTCCAACTCGTGGACCGACGGGCACCAACCTGATCGTACAACACGAGTTGGA